>CAZUZY010000419.1:0-7354 GCA_964624885.1 uncultured Polyangiales bacterium
CCCGCCGCCGCCGCGCTGCTCGGCGGCGCGGAGCCGCGCCGGGTCGTCTACGTGCCCGGCCGCGCGATCAACCTGCTGCGATGAACCGCAGGGGTGCCCTCGTCGCGCTGGGCACGCTGGGCCGCTCGATGCTGGGCGGCTCGCTGCTGGGCGGCTGTGGCTACCGTCCCTTGCGGTCCGGTCTCTCCGGTAGCCCGCGCTTGCGGGTGGCGTCGTCGACCGCGCGCGTGGCCTCGCTGCAGGCCCTCGGGGAGGAGCTCGCCACCGGCGCCCGCGCGGAGCTCGCCCGCCACGAGGCGCTCTCCGGGAGCGGCCTGCCCCTCCACCTCGAGGTCATCCGGCTCGAGGAGGTCGGCGAAGGCGACGGCGTCGTCGCCGACCTGCCGTCGGCGCGGGGCGTGCGCGTGCGCGTGGTGGCGCGCGGAAGGCTCGAGGGGGGTGACTACGAGACCGACGACCTCGAAGCGAGCGAGGTCCTCGCGACAGGCTCGAGCCCCACGTCGTTCGAGGTGGCGCGGTCGGCGGCGGCCCGCAGCGCGGCGCGCAGGGCAGGGGCACTGGTCGCCCGCGCGGTGCTGGGCCTTCCCTGAGCGAAGCTCCTCGGCGAGGGCTCGGTGAGCCCGGAAGTGACGTCGCGAAGGGGCGCAGAGCGGCGGCACGTAGGGCGAACAAAGCAACGGAGTCACCAGAGAATCGGCTTCGGACGCATCAACATGAGGTGTACGTGGGTACCATACCTACCTCGGAGACACCCCGCGGTTTTGCCGCGTTCCGTCGTCACCGTCCGGTTCCGTGAACGTATGGCTCAGCTCGTCAGGGGTCTGCACAGCACCGGAAGCCGACCTGGGGGAGGGACGACGAGAAGGCGAAGTCTCCGCCATAGGTGCAGGGCTGGGCGTCGTCCGAGTACGAGGCGCCGCGGCCGCGCACCGTCGACGCACCGCCGGCCAGGAGGAAGCCGACACCGTTGTCGTACTCCGCGACGTTGCCCGTGAGATCGAACACAGCGTCGAAGGGTGGGGTCGTCCCGTGGCAGGTCTTGGTGCTGCCCACGGCGACGGGGGCTCCCGTGGTGACGCACCGGGCGGCGTCGTAGGTGGGCCCGTACGGGTACTTCGTGGCGAGCGCACCGTTCTGGCAGGCGAAGGTCCACTCGCTCCGTCCGTCGGTGGGGACTTCGAAGCCCGGCTTGCCGATCTGGCCGCAGAGCCGCTTGCCTGCCCACTTGCAGTAGGCGTGGGCGAAGCACCACTGGAGGTCGCGCGCAGGGAGGTTCTGCACCTCCGCGCGGGGGTCCGCCGCCGGGCGGGCGAGCGCGAGGCCGGTGCAGAACGACGGCACGTCGAACGGCGTGCCGGGGGCCGTGAGGAACTCGTTGAACTGCGCCACCGACACCTCGGTGACGTCGATGCAATAGCGCGTGCCCGCCGCGTCGATCGGCACCATCGGGGGACCGTGGGCCGAGGCGCAGGCCTTGGTGTCGGAGGCGGAGTCGGTCGCGCCGTCGCTCGCGCCATCGCTCGTGTCGTTGCCCGCGTCGACGAGCGCGGTGTCCGCGCCGTCGTTAGGGGCATCGCCGGTCGGGGCATCGCTGGTTGCGTCGGCCGGGGTCTCGACCGACTCGCCGTGGCAGCCCATCGCGAGACACGCCAGCAGGGCAACGAGGCGCATGGTCGAACGACTAGCCAAGGTCAGTCGGCGGACCAAGTCATTCCGGTGCGCTGGGCGCTCGCGGCATGGCCGAGGGCGCGCCCGAGACCGGTGAGGTCACGGTATCGGGAGCGCGGAAACGGCAGCGTGAGGAACCAGCGCGCCTCGACGCTCTCGGCCCACCCACCGAGCCAGCCTTGCTCGACGACGGTGGAGAGAAACGCCCCATCCTCGGGCCGGGCGGCGGGCACCGCGCCACTCTCCTGCAGGTGCCGCAGCAGCGCGGTCGCCTCGGTCAGCTCGGCGCGGACGCGCGGGGTCCCGAGCTCGAAGCGAAGGATGCTCGCCTCGTTCACCAGCACGTACTCGCGGTAGCCGACGAAGGTCGCGCCCGCGCGCACGCTGCGCACGTGGAGGACGGCCGCGAGTCGCGTCGGATGGGCCAGCACCCAGGCGCGCGGGACGCTCGCGCCCAGCATCGTCTGGAACGACCACTCGGGCAGGTCGCCCACGGCGGCGTGCCCCGCCTCTCGCGGGACGAAGCGCGCGACGACGGTGTCGTCGCGGAGGACCACGCGGATCGCGCGGTCCCCGTAGCGCTCGTCCTCGACGCCCAGCGCGGCCCCCCACGGATTGGGCCACGCGTAGCGGGTGCGCGAGAACGGCTCGCTCGTGAGGAGCGTGCGCAGGTCGACGTCGGCCGTCTCGCGCACGTGCACGTCGTAGAACGACGCGTCCGGGGGTCGCGGGTGGATGCGCACGCGGAGGAGCGGCGGCCCCTCGGCGATCAGCTTGTTCGCCGTCTCGGCCGAGGTCCACGACCAGAGCTCGGCGCGGGCGAACCGATCGAGGCTCACGACGTGGGCGGACAGATCGGGCGGCGCGGGCCGGGCCGGCGCGGCGGCGGGCCGCTGGCACGAAAGGAGCCCGAGGCCGGCGAGCGAGAGAAAGCGCACGAGGCTCTTGGACGAGGAGGCGCTCCCACGTGTATCCTCGCCCAGGATGGCTCGCGTGCTCGTGGTCGAGGACTCCTCCGCGATGCGCGCCTTCGTCCGCGCGGCGCTCGAGGACTGGGCAGAAGAGGGCGTCGAGGCGATCGAGGTCGTCGAGGCCGCGAGCGGCTTCGACGCGCTCCGGCTCCTGCCGCGGGGCACCTTCGACTGCGTGGTCACCGACGTGAACATGCCCGACATCAACGGCCTAGAGCTGGTGAATTTCATGCGCAAGAGCGAGCACCACAAGGGCACGCCGCTGCTCATCATCAGCACGCAGTCCGCCGAGCGCGACAAGGAGCGGGGCCTTGCCCTCGGCGCCGACGCCTGGCTCGCCAAGCCGTTCGAGGCCGACGCCCTGCGGACCACGGTGCGCGGTCTCCTCGTGCGCGGCCGTGAGGGCGGGGCGGGGTCCGGCGCGGCCACCGGCTCGACCACCGGCTGAGGCGTCGTGGATCATCGCGACGAGTTCATCAGCGAGGCGCAGGAGATCATCGACGGCTTCGGCCGTGACCTCCTCGTGCTCGACGCGACGCTCAAGGGGCGGGGCGACAAGCGGGGGCCCGCCCAGGTCGACCCCGAGATCGTCAACGACGCCTTCCGCGCGGTCCACACGCTCAAGGGGCTCTCCGCGCTGTTCGGCATCGCGCGCATGTCGACCCTGTCGCACCACCTCGAGGATCTGCTCGACGATCTGCGCCTCGGGCGGGTGGAGCTCGAGCCCAAGGTGCTCGACGTGCTGTTCCGGGCCGTCGAGGTGTACGGCCAGATCCTCTCGGCCCTGCGGGCCGGCGAGCCGGAGCCCCAGCGCGAGGTCGAGGAGCTCCTCATGAACCTCGACGGCGCGGTCTCGCGCGGCGCCGGCACCGCGTCGAACCCGCTCGCCGACTACGACCTCGACCCCGGCCTGCTCGGCGTGCTCACCGAGTACGAAGAGCACCGCCTGCGCACGAACCTCGCGCAGGGGGTCGGCCTCTACGTGCTGCGGGTGAAGTTCGACCTCCTCACCATCGACGGCGCGCTCGACGGCCTCAAGACCAAGGCCAAGCCCCACGGCGAGATCCTCACCTACCTGCCCAGCGGCGAGCCGGGCGATCCCGACACGATCGAGCTCGACGTGCTGCTCGCGAGCCGACAGACCGCCGAGGTGCTGCGTCTCGAGCTCGAGGCCCCCAACATCCAGATTCGCCCGGTCCCGCGCCGGGTCACCAAGACGCCGCCCGCCCCGCCGCCGCCGGAGAGCGAGCCACCGCAGACGGTCTATGGCGGCATCGAGCCGCGCCCCCGCAAGACGCACCTGCCCTCGGCCCCCATGGCCGACGAGCCGCCCGAGACGCCGATGGGGGGGGCGTTGCTGCGCAAGCCCAGCAAGGCCGAGGAGGAACAGGCCGACGGCAACGCCCAGGTGGGCTTCGGGCTGTCGATCCGTGGCGTGGCGCAGACCGTCCGCGTCGACATCCGCAAGCTCGACCACCTGATGAACATCGTCGCCGAGCTGGCCATCGTCCGCAGCGCGCTGCAGCGCATGACCGACCGCGTCCGCGCCGACCCGGAGCTGCGCAGCCTCGGCCTCGAGATGCACCGCCTGAGCCGCTCGCTCGACCGGCACCTCGGCGACCTGCAGGGGGGCATCCTCGAGGTGCGCATGGTCCCCCTCGGGCAGGTGTTCGACAAGCTGGCGCGAGTCGTCCGGCAGATCAGCCGCGAGCACGACAAGGACATCCACCTCGTCATCACGGGCGCCGAGACCGAGGTGGACAAGCTCATCGTCGAGGAGCTGTCCGACCCGCTCATGCACATGATCCGCAACGCCATCGATCACGGCATCGAGCACCGCAAGACCCGCCTCGCGCGGGGCAAGCCCGACGTGGGCACCATCGCGCTCAACGCCTACCAGAAGGGCAACCACGTCGTCATCGAGGTGCAGGACGACGGCGCCGGCATCGACGAGCAGAAGGTGCTCGCGCAGGCCATCCGCCGCGGCCTCGTGACCGAGCAGGAGGCCGCGACCATGCTCCCGCGGGACGTGCTCGCCTTCGTGTTCGTCCCCGGGTTCTCCACCAAGGAGGGGGTCGACGAGCTCTCCGGCCGCGGCGTCGGCATGGACATCGTCAAGACCAACATCAGCAAGCTCGGCGGGGTCATCGACGTGCAGAGCGAGCCCGGCACCGGCACGAAGATGACCGTCACGCTGCCCATCACGCTGGCCATCATCAGCGCGCTCGTCGTCGTGGTCGCGGGGCGGCGCTACGCGATCCCCCTCGCGAGCGTGCTCGAGGCCCTCGTGTTCGAGCCGTGGGCCCTGCGCACCATCGAGGGGCGCGAGGTGATGAGTCTGCGCGGGCAGACCCTCGCCCTCTGTCGGCTCGAGCAGCTGTTCGGCCTGCCCTCCGCCGGCGCCGTCGAGCCCGCGCGTCGCTTCGTGGTCGTCATCGGCGCGGGCGCGCAACGGCTCGGGTGCGTCGTCGATCAGCTGATCGGTCAGCAGGACATCGTCATCAAAGCCCTCGGCAAGAGCCTCGAGAGCGTGCGCGGGTTCTCCGGCGCGACGGAGCTCGGGGATCAGCACGTGGGCCTCGTCATCGACGCGCCCGCGCTGATCGAGGAGGCGTTCACCACCACCGACGGAAGGCACGCCGGGCGCCGTGCGGGGAGCGAGGCCTGATGAGCGACGAATCCGGGGCGCGGGAGCGAGGTGCGCTGGTCCGTCGTGCAGTCGAGCGCGGCGCGCGCACCGAGTACCTGGCCTTCCGCTTGGCCGAGGAGACCTACGCGGTCCCCATCGCCTACGTGAAGGAGATCCTGAAGCTTCCCCCGCTCACCGAGGTGCCGCGTGCGCCGTTCGACGTGATGGGGGTGATCTCGGTCCGGGGGCGCATCGTGACGGTGCGTGACCTGCGCCGTCGGCTGCGGGTGCCCGAGGCTCCGCCCACGCGGCGCTCGCGGGTGCTGCTGGCCGAGCTCCCCACCGATCTGCCGGGAGGGGGGGAGCGGGTGGGGCTGTTCGTGGACGAGGTGCTCCACGTGCACCGCCTGTCCGACACCGAGGTCGAGAGCGCGGCCAGCGCCATCGGGAGCGATCTCGCCGAGTACGTCGCGGGGATCGGCCGCCCGACGCGGCGCGATGCGGGCGACGCCGAGATGATCATCCTGGTCGACGTGAAGAACGTGCTGTCGCCCGCGGCGCGGGGGCTCGCGGGGCCGACCCGCGCGCTCCCCGTCGGCCGCGGGTGACGGAGGGGCCGTACCCCGTGTAACCTCGCGAGGATGGCCTTGCTCGCCCCACGAAAAGCCCCCGAGCCCGACGAGCGCAAGCTCGTCCTGTTCGGGATCGGCAGCGTGGTCTACGGCGTCGCCATCGAGAACGTCCGCGAGGTGGTGAACCCGCAGCCGATCATCACGCTGCCCCACGCGCCGCCCTCGGTGATCGGGGTGACCCACCACCGGGGCGAGGTGGTGCCGGTGGTCGATCTCCGCCACCGCTTCGGCCTCGTCGGGCCGGCCGCCGACGACCGTCGCATCAAGTGGATCATGCTCGACGCGCAGTCCGTCACCGGCACGCTTGCGGGCGCGGGGCCGCGGCCGCTCGCCGCGATCGTCGACGAGGTGCTCACCGTGTTCCCCACGCGCGAGCCGCTGCGTCCACCGCCGTCGCTGGGCGGTGGCGACGACATCCGCGGCATCCTCGGGGTGGTGACGGCGAGCTCGCTGTCGGTGTCGCGGTCGGGTAGTCCGAGCGCTGCGCGCCGGGAGCAGCTCGTGTTCGTGCTCGACCTCGATCGGTTGCGCCTGCTGGTCGAGCCGGTCAGCCCCGCGAGCCCCGGCCCGTCCGGCGGCCTCGCCACCGGCTCGAGCGGCGTCGGCGGACTGGGGGCTGCGTGAGCGCCGACGAGCTCTCGGCGTCGGCGACCGAGAAGGCGTTCGACGAGGGCGATCCCGAGTCCCGCCGGCGCGTCGTCCACGGGCTCGCCGGGAGTGTGGGGCACGCCCAAGACCAAGGCGGCGGGCGGGCGGGCGCTCGCGAGGCCGCGCTGACCGTGTTGCCCAAGGCCCTCGGCGACGGGGACTGGCGCGTGCGCAAGGAGGCGGTCCAGCTCGCGCTGTCGCTCGGCTCCGACCCCATCGTCGTCCCGCTCCTCGTGAGCATGCTCCGCGCGCCGAGCGAGCAGGTGGCCCTGCGCAACGCCGCGGTGGAGGCCCTGATCGGGCTCGGGTCCGCGGCCGTGGAGCCGGTCGAGAACGCCCTCCTCGATCGGGGTGAGCTCGCCCTCGACGCCGACAGTCGCAAGCTCGCGCTCGAGGTGCTCGCGGGGCTCCGCGCGTCGCGCTCGCTGCCGGTCGTGTTGCCCCGGCTCGAGGACCCGGACGCCAACGTGCGCGCGGCCGCGGCCGAGGCCATCGGCCTCATCGGCGGCGAGCCGGCGGTGCCTGCGCTGCGCGTCCTGCTCGGGAGTCCGGACCGCTACCTGCGGCTGATCGCCCTCGAGGGGCTCAATCGCATGCGCGTCGAGGTCGAGCTGTCCGCCATCGCTCCCCTCGTCTCCGATCGGATCCTGCGCGCGGCCGCCCTCGCGGCCCTCGGGCGCACCTCCGACGTCGCGGCGGTGCCGTTGCTGGCCCAGGGCGTCGCCGAGGCCTCTCGTCACCTCTCGGAGACGGCGCTCATCGGCCTCGCCGATCTCGTCCGCGCGCTGCCGGCGGCGCGCGCCGAG
>CAZUZY010000420.1:0-7294 GCA_964624885.1 uncultured Polyangiales bacterium
CGGGCGCCGAGGCGCTGCTCGAGCTTGACGATGGTGCGGCTCACCGCGGCCCGCGTCAGGCCGAGCTCGCGCGCCGCGGCCGCGAACCCGCCGTGCCGGTGCACGCGCTGCAGCACCTGGATCGCGTGCAGATCGGTCGGATCGATTGTCGCCATGGAGGTGACAGTATGATTCACGATCGTCAATCTGCCGAGCGGCCTCTCCGGGCCCTAGGTTGTTCCCGTCGCCCCAGGTCGGCGACGAGGAGAACCCATGAAGATCGGCATTTTCGGGACAGGCATCGTGGGACAGACGCTCTCGGGCAAGCTCTCCAGCCTGGGGCACGACGTGGTGATCGGGACCCGCGACCCGGCGGCCACGCTGGCCCGCACGGAGAAGGACGCGCTGGGCTTCCCCGCGTTCCGCGACTGGCACGCGACCCACGCGGCCGTGAAGCTGGTCACGCTCGCGGAGGCAGCGAGCCACGCGGAGCTCGCCGTGAACGTGCTCAACGGCGCCAGCGCCGTCGAAGGCCTCCGCGCCCACGAGGAGGCGCTCGCGGGCAAGGTGCTCGTCGACGTGACCAACCCGCTCGACTTCTCGAAGGGCTTCCCGCCCTCGTTGCTGGTCGGCAACACGGACTCGCTGGGCGAGCAGATCCAGCGCGCGCTCCCGCGCAGCAAGGTCGTCAAGACGCTGAACACGGTGAACGCGTTCCTGATGGTCGACCCGAAGAGCCTCGCCGGCGGCGAGCACACGATGTTTCTCGCGGGCAACGACGCCGACGCGAAGGCCACGGTCGGTGGGCTCCTCCGCGAGGGGTTCGGGTGGACCGACCTCGTGGACCTCGGCGACCTCAGCAACGCGCGCGCGACCGAGGCCTACGTCACCCTCTGGGCGCGGCTCTACGGCGCGCTCGGCGTGCCCCAGTTCAACGTGCGCGTGGTGCGGTAGCCCGGCTCACCGCAGCGCAGCGCCCGACAGCTCCACGATCACGGGCTTGCCGCTGCGGAAGTCGGTGTACCGCACCCAGGTGGGCCGCACGCGGAAGTAGCGGATCGCGCGGCCCATCGCGCGCTCCTTCGCGTCCGGAAACCGCGCGAGGTAGGCGGCGAACAGCGGCGCGAGCTCCTCGCCCTCTGGCTCGTCGGCCACGCCCTCGAGCTGCAGCGTCTGGCCCTCGTCCCACCCGATGGTGAGCGCGATGCGCGGGTCGCGGAGCAGGTTCCTGGCCTTGCGCGAGTCGGCGTCGGTGTCGAACACGATCTCGAGGCGATCGGTGACCACGACGCCGATGACCGCGGCCTGCGGGGCGCCGTCGGCGGCGACGGTGGCCTCGACGGCCCAGGGCTGACGGCGGGCGTAGGCGACGAGATCGGCGAGCTGCATGCGCGCTCGATAGCATCGTCATTCCTCGACGACGATCCCTCGTGCGCGCAGCCGGGCCCGCAGCTCGTCGAGGGTGGCCGGGTCCGCGCCCTCGGCCGCGATCGAGAGCACGCCGTCGCGGTGCTCGAGGGTCACCGACGCCGCGGAGAGCCCCGCGCGCGCGCGGCCGTCGAAGCGCAGCCGCGCGACCCCCGAGTGACCGTCGCCCCACAGCGCGACCTTCTCGAGGACGTCGCTCGCGCGCTCGAGGCTCGTGGCGAGCTGGGTGTCGGTCGGCTTCGTCGTCGGCGCGCCGGTGGGCGGTGGCGGCGGGCTCGGGGAGAGCGGCGCCGCCGAGTAGGGCGCGCCGAGCACGCGGAGCAGGGGATCGAGGGCGTCGAGCTCCGGGGGCTTCGGCGCCGGCTCCGCGGTCGAAGCGTCGGGGGGCGGCGCGGCGGGCCTGCGCGCGGGGCTCACCTCCGTCGTCGCCTTGTCTCTCTTGCGGAGCACGCCGAGCACTCCCGCGAAGGCGACCCGGGGTGTGGGGGCGGGTCCCTTCGGAAGCCGGAGCGGCGGCGGGCCCGTGATCGCGCGAGGTGCAGTGGCCATCACCCCAGGGTCGGCACGAACCGCCCGGGAGTTGCGTGCCGGCACGGACCCCGGCACCCTGCCTCCCCCATGAGCCGCGCCAGCTGGGACGACTACTTCATGAACATCGCGCGCGAGGTGGCCACGCGCGCCACGTGCGACCGCAAGCACGTGGGCGCCGTCATCGTGCGCGATCGGAGCATCCTCGCCACGGGCTACAACGGCTCCATCGGCGGCCTCCCCCACTGCGACGAGGAGGGCCACATGATGGAGGACGGTCACTGCGTGCGCACCATCCACGCCGAGGCCAACGCCATCATCCAGGCCGCCCGCAACGGTGTGCGCATCGACGCGGCGGGGATCTACGTCACCGCCTCGCCGTGCTTCGGCTGCTTCAAGATGATCGCCAACGCGGGCCTGCGTCGCATCGTGTTCGGCGAGTTCTACCGCGACCAGCGCATCTTCGAGCTCTCGCAGAAGCTCGGCATCGAGCTCGTGCACTGCCCCGTGCAGGCCTGATCCCGCCGGCGGGTTGCACGATCCCGCCCCGCGACGCATACTCTCCGCGCTGCTGCTCGGGTGCTCGGCACCCGTGAATCGACCGCCCCCCACGCCGCGGGGGGGGCGTCCGTCTCTTCACGTGCCCGGTTCGGGTGCCCGCCGTGTCGGGTCCGACCGGAGGAGCTCGCAGCTTTGTCTCATCCTCTCTCCGCTCTGCGGCGCCTCGATGGCGTGCGCTCGAGCGTCGCCCATCCGTTCGATTTTCCTCTCACCCTCTATGCCCGCCCCGACGTCCGCGTCGAGGCGGACGCCATCACGCAGGTGCTCTCGGTCGCTTCGATCGCGGACACCCTCGATCTGCTCGCGCGTCGCGCCCCGCCGTTCTTCGGCGAGGTGCCGGGGCGCATCGCCGCGATGGTGCTCACGCCCGATTTCCATCGGGGGTCGGGCATCCCCGTGGGGACCGTCCTCGACGCGCGCGGCTTCGTCATCCCCGGCGCCGTCGGCAACGACGTGTGCTGCGGCATGCGCCTGCTCGTGACCGACCTCCGCCGCGAGACGGTGGAGCGGCACGCGCGCGCCCTCGAGCACCGCCTGCGGGGCATCTTCTTCCGCGGCGAGCGCGACATCCCCATGTCTCCGCGCCAGCGGGATGCGCTGCTCCGACACGGGCTCGTCGGGCTCCACGACACGCGCGCCGACAACCAGGCGCGGGGGCTCTGGACCCGGTACGACCCGGTGCAGCAGCGCCGCGACCTCGAGCGCGTCCACTTCGGAGGATCGCTCGCGGCCCGCGACGTGTTCGCGTTCGAGCGGTTCATCCAGGGCTCGGGCGCGGTGGACGGCCGCGACCCGCAGATCGGCTCCGTCGGCGGCGGCAACCACTTCGTCGAGCTGCAGGTCGTCGAGGAGATCCTCGATGGCGCCGCGGCGCACGCCTACGGCGTCCAGAAGGGCGCGGTCACCCTCATGGTGCACACCGGCTCGGTGGGGCTCGGTCACCTCGTGGGTGGTCACTTCGGCGAGCTCGCGCGGCTGCTGTACCCGGCCGGGCTCCGTCATCCGCGGCACGGCTTCTACGTGCTCCCGACGACCGGGCCGCACGCCCGCCACGCGCGCGCGTACCTCGACGCGCTGCGGAACGCGGCGAACTTCGCGTTCGCCAACCGCCTGTTCCTCGGCCTCATGGCGGTTCGCGCGCTCGAGGAGGCGACGGGCGCCTCGGTCGCGGCGCAGCTCGTCTACGACGCGCCCCACAACCTGATCTGGGAGCAGGGTGACGAGCGCTACCTGCACCGCAAGGGCGCGACGCCGGCGACCCACGAGGACCACGGCCCGTTTCGCTGGTTCGGCCAGCCCGTGATCATCCCGGGCTCGATGGGAGCCTCCAGCTTCCTCCTCGCGGGGCAGGGCGACGAGGGGGCGCTGTGCAGCGCGTGCCACGGCGCCGGTCGCGCGCTCACCCGCGGCCGCGCGACCCACGTCGACGAGGCCACCTACGAACGCGAGGTGGCCCCCTTGCGGGTCGTCACGCCGATCGACCCCGAGGCACCGGAGGTCCGGGGGCGGAGGGACGTGCTCGACAAGCACCGTCGCCGGCTGATGGAGGAGGCGCCCTACGCGTACAAGCCCATCACCCCGGTGGTGCGCACCGTGGAGGAAGCGGGGGTCGCGCGGGCCGTGGCGCGCCTCGAGCCGATCCTCACCGTGAAGGGATGACGAGGTGCCGGGTGGCTCGCGACGTGCACTCCGCAGAGCACGTCGCGAGCCCCGCTCGCCGAAGCTGCCAACGCCCACGGGGAGGAATCGCCATGATCGAGGTCGCCGTCGAACCGGCCGAACCGGTGCAGAAAGAGACGCTGTACCGCCGCATGCTCAAGGAGATCGTCGACGTCAAGCCGTCCCCCGATCTCTGTCACACGCAGTTCCCGCCGCAGGTCGTCATCGAGTCCACCGCGGCGTGCAACCAGAGCTGCGTGTTCTGCGGACGCAGCTACCTCGGCCGCCCCAAGGGCCACATGCCGCGGTCGATCTACAACCGCATCGTCGACGAGATCGCCCGCGAGAGCCCGCTCACCGAGATCCTCCCGGCCTACATGGGCGAGGCGCTCCTGCTCGGCGACGAGCTGTTCGATCGCATGGCCACTGCCCGTCGGCTCGGCTGTCGGAAGATCACCCTCAACACCAACGGCACGTTGGTCGAGAAGCACGTCGATCGCCTGCTCGAGGGCAACATCGACCGCATCAGCGTCAGCTGCGACGCCCACACCGAGGCCACCCACCGCCTGGTGCGCCCGGCGAAGAAGACCAGCGGCCTCGAGGGGGTCTACCGTGGCGTGCACCGCCTCCTCGAGGAGCGGGCGAAGCGCGGCCTCACGCGACCGTTCGTCGAGGTCGGGTTCACCGTGTTCGGCGAGACCGAGCACGAGGTGGACGAGTTCGTCCGCTACTGGTCGTCGCACGACGTCATCATCAAGACCCGCCCCAAGGGCTTCCACGCGGGGACCGTGCCGGGCGGCGACTACCGCATCACGACGGGCGCGGACCGCACCCCCTGCGGCTGGCTCGTCGACACGATGACCGTGCTCTGGAACGGCAACGTGGTGCTGTGCGCGGCCGACGTCGATGCCAAGTTCCTCGCCGGCAACATCGAGCAGTCGAGCCTGCGCGAGATGTGGAACGCCTCGCTGAAGTGGGTGCGCGAGCTCCACTTCCGCCGCCGCTTCGGCGATCTGCCCGAGATCTGCCGCAAGTGCACCGACTGGCAGTCGCGCAGCTCGCACACGTTCTACCCGGACGAGGCGACCAAGGCGGCCTACCTCGACTTCGTGCGCGCGGGACGAATGGTCGTCTACGACGCCGGCTCGACCCGGGCACTGCCCGAGATCGACCCCTGAGGCGACGACACGCGCGTGGCGCCGCGTCAGCGCGCTGACGTCACGGGCGCAAACCGTGACGGCGCAGCTTGTCGAGCAAGGTCACGCGGGTCACCCCGAGGCGACGCGCGGCCTCCGACTGGTTGCCGTCGCACTCGTCGAGCACCCGCGCGAGCAACGCCCGCTCGAACGCGGCGACCTGGGCGCGGAGGCCCTCTTGGGAGGGGCTCCGCGCGGGCTCGCCGAGCAGCGCGAGCGCGTCGACGTCGAGCGCGCCGTCGTCGGAGAGGGCGAGCATGCGCGCGATCGCGTTCTCGAGCTCGCGCACGTTGCCCGGCCAGTCTCGGGCCGACAGCGCCGAGAGCAGGCCGGTCGAGAGGCGTGCGTGGACGCCGAAGCGCCCGCCGAGCCTTCGCGCGAAGGCCTCGGCGAGGGGGGCGATGTCCTCGCGCCGCGCGCGCAGCGGCGGGAGCACGAGCTCCACCACCGAAAGCCGGTAGTAGACGTCCTCGCGGAACGCGCCGCGCTGCACCTCGGCGTGCAGGTCGCGGTTGGTGCAGGCGACGATGCGCACGTCGACCCGCGTGGTCGCCCCGCCGACCGGCTGGATCTCGCCGGACTGCAGCGCGCGCAGCAGCGCGGCCTGGACCGCGAGCGAGAGCTCGCCCACCTCGTCGAGGACCAGCGTGCCGCCGTGGGCCTGCGCGAACAGGCCCTTGCGCGTGGCAGTGGCCGAGGTGAACGCGCCCCGCGCGTGCCCGAACAGCTCGGCCTCGGCGACCCCCTCGGGCAGCGCCGCGCAGTTGAACCGCACGAGCGGACCCTTGCGCCGCGGGCTCGCGGCGTGGAGCAGCTCGGCGACGAGCTCCTTGCCCGTGCCCGTCTCGCCGCGCACGAGCACGGTCACGTCGCGCTGCCCGACGCGGTGAGCGGCCTCGAGCACGGCGACGAACGCGGGCGCCGCGCCGACGACCGGCCGGCCGAGCTGTCGCTCGATGGTGAGGTCGCGCGAGCGCCGCCGCAGCCGCCGTGCCTCGGCCGCGCGCGTGACCGCGAGGCGCACCTCGTCGACGTGGAACGGCTTGGTCAGGTAGTCGTAGGCGCCCGCCTTCATGGCCTGCACCGCGGTCCGCTCGGAGCCCTGCGCCGTGAGCAGGATCACGGGGAGCTCGGGGTCGCGCGCGCGGATCGCCGCGAGCAGCGCGAGGCCGTCCATGCCGGGCATGACGAGGTCGGTGAGCACGACGTCGACGTCGTCGACGAGGCCGAGTGCCTCGGCGCCGCTGCTCGCCTCGATCGCCTCGAACCCCGGCGCCTCGAGCGCCGAGGCGAGGGTGAAGCGGACGGCCGCTTCGTCGTCGACGACCAGCACCCTCAAGGCGCCGCCCCGAGGGTGAAGACGGCCGTCGTGCCCTGGCCCTCCCTGCTCACGAACGACAGCGTACCCTGGTGGTGCTCGGCGACCTGCCGCGCGAGCACGACGCCGAGCCCCGTGCCTCTCGCGCGGGTCGTGAAGAACGGGGTGCCGAGCCGGGCGAGCGTCTCGTCGGCCATGCCCGGCCCGTCGTCCACGACTTCGACCTGGACGGGGCCGCTCCCGGAGATCGCGACGCGCACCGAGCGCCCTCCGGCCTCGATGGCGTTGAGCACCACGTTGAGGATCGCCTCCTCGAGCCGCGGAGCGTCGCCGACGATCGACGCCGAGCCGGTCGCCGTCAGGGACACGCCTGCGCGCGCCGCGCGTCCCTCGAGCCCGGCGAGCACGCGGTCGACGAGCGCGCGGAGATCGATCGGGCTCGCCTCCGCCGCGAGGGGGCGCGCGTAGGTCAGGTAGTCCTTCACGATGGACTCGATCCGGGCGATCTCTCCGATCATCACGGCGAGGCGCTTCTCGGCGCGCGGCTCTCTTTCGTCCTCGGCGAGCAGCTCGGCGAGGCCCTGGATCGAGGCGAGGGGGTTCTTGATCTCGTGGGCGACCTGGG
>CAZUZY010000421.1:0-7273 GCA_964624885.1 uncultured Polyangiales bacterium
CGGGCCCCGGGCTCCGCGCGACGCTGGACGGGCAGCTGCAGCCGCACCTCCGGCTCGCGCTGCGTCTCGGCCTCGACGCGCGGCTCGAGGCGCAGGGGGAGCTGTCTCCCGGTCGGCCGGACCCGAACAGCGGCGGGTTCATCGGCTACGCGACGGGCAGCGTGGTGACGAGCCCGGTCACCGACCTCGTGCTCACCGTGGGCCTGCACGTGCCGCTGGTGCAGCGGTTCTCGGGCGTGCGCCGCGAGGAGCCGGTGGTGGCGCTGACGGCGGCGTACGATCTGTAGCTACCGCGAACGGCGGGCCAGGGCGGATCGGTGGCCGAGCGGCGGGACCGCCGGCGGCCGCCGGCGGCATGGGCTTCGCAGCCGCGAACACGACGCAGCGGTCGAGGCTTGTTCGTGGACTGCGTGACCACCCATGCGTTGGATCTGCTCCGGCACGGCGCTCGCACAGGGGGCGCATGGCTCGCTCCGAACATGGCTGGTATGATCCGTCGCCGATGGGCGCGCGTGTCGAAGAGGGCCCGTTCCGGGTCGATCAGATCGTGGAGGGCTCGCGCTACGAGCTGAGCCGCGGTCACCCGGTGTACTGCGCGCCTGCAGGGCGTCGTCACGGGGCCGAGCATGTCTTCGGCAGCCTTGCGGTCGGCACGGATCCCGGTGTGGCAGGGAGCGTCGGCGTAGACGTGGGCTTCACGTGCGACAGCCAGACGCTGCGAGCGCCCGACCTCGCGGTCGGTGGTTTCGCGAACGAGCCCGGGTTCGCGCCGGGTACGCCGCGGCTCGCGATCGAGTACGCCGACCGTGGCACGGACCATGCGGATCTGCGCCGCAAGATCGACGAGTTCCTCAGGGCCGGCACGGAGGCGGTGTGGGTCGTGCGGTTGACCGGGCCGCGCCGGGTCGAGGTCCACACCGAGGCCGGTGGTCGGCCCACGCGGTTCGACCACGACGACGAGCTGCCCGCGGTCGGCGGCCTGTCCGGGCCCATCCCCGTGGCAGCGCTGTTCGACAAGGAGCGCGCGGAGCAAGTGGCCTTCCACAACCTGCTCGCGCGCCACGGCTACCGATCCCTCGACGATGTACGAAGCGAGGCGCGCGAAGAAGGGCGCGAGCTCGCGCGTCGGCCGCTGCTGCGCCTGATCGCCCTCGAAGCTGCAGCGCGGGGGCTCCCGCTGGACGAGGAACGTAGCGCCCAGCTCGCGGGGAGCTCGGTGCTGGAGCTGCAGGCGGTGGTCGAGGCGATCGATCAGGGGCGGTGGCCGTAGTCGATCGCGACTCCCCTGGGTTCAGCGTCCCAGCGTGGCCGTCGAGGCAAGGCGCCGGAACGCATCGCCGATGTCCAGCGCCGAGCAGATCGAGCCCGGCGTCCTGCGACGCGTTGCCGCAGGTGCGGCGGTGCCGAGCGCTGCTACGGACCCCGCCATGACGCTCCCCCGCCTCCTCGTGCTCCTGTGCGCTTCGACAGTCCTGGCCTGCAGCGACGATCCGGCGGCGACGCCCGCCGACGACGCCGCGACCGACACCGTCGTGGTCGACACGGGCGCCGCGGACACCGGCTCCACGGACACCGGCTCCACGGACACCAGCGCAGACGGGGCGACCGATGCCTCCGCCAGCAAGACGCTCTCCTTCGAGGCGCGCGTGGGCGCCGAGGCCTTCGACTGCAAGAAGGCCTTCGCCAACCTCGGCACCAACAAGGACACCGTGCGCCCCCTCGACTTCCGGCTCTACGTGCACGACGTCCGGCTGCTCCGCGCCGACGGCACCGAGGAGCCGTTCGTGCTCGACGACGACGGCCTCTTCCAGAGCAAGGGCGTCGCGCTGCTCGACTTCGAGGACAAGACCGGCACCTGCACCAACGGCACCCCCGACACCAACACCGTGCTCAAGGGCAAGGCCGCCTCGGGCGCCTACACCGGCGTGCGCTTCACGCTCGGCGTTCCCTTCGCGCTCAATCACCAGGACCAGACCAAGGCCGGCTCGCCGCTGAACCTCTCCGCGCTCTTCTGGAGCTGGAACTCAGGGTACAAGTTCGCGCGCCTCGACGTGCGGCTCGAGCCCACCGGGGGCGACGCGGGGGCGGACGGCGGCGCGGGCGCCGACTTCGTGTTCCACCTCGGCTCGACGGGCTGCGTCGGCGACGCCAAGGACGGCGGCGTCACGAGCTGCAGCAACCCGAACCGCGGCGCGGTGGAGCTCAAGGGCTTCGACCCCCTCGGCAAGAAGATCCTGGTCGACTACGCGGCGCTGGTGTCCACCTCCGATCTGGCGCACGACAAGGGCGGGATGCCCGGTTGCATGTCGGGTCTCACCGATCCAGAGTGCGCGAGCCTGCTGCCGCTGGCCGGGGTCGACCTCGCGACGGGCGCGGGCAAGGCCACGACCCAGAAGCTGTTCCGCGTGGAGTGATCGGTGCCCCGCAACGCTGCCCTCGGGGTCGTCTTGCTCCTGTGCGCGCCGGCGTGCAGCAGCGAGACCGCCTCTTCCCCCGACGACGCGGGGCACGCCTACGACACGGCGCGCCCCGATCTCGGCACCGACGCGCCGACCGAGGTCACGGAGGGGGACTACACGTGGGTGCTGCCGCCGGGGTTCGCCAAGCCGGTGGTGCCCGCGACCAACCCCATGTCGAAGGCGAAGGTGGAGCTCGGCCGGCACCTCTTCTACGACAAGCGCCTGTCGGGCAACCAGACGCAGTCCTGCGCCAGCTGCCACGACCAGGCCAAGGCGTTCACCGACGGACGCGCCCACGCGGTGGGCTCCACCGGAGCCGAGCACCCGCGCAGCTCGATGAGCCTGGTCAACCTCGCGTACTTCTCGGTCTACACGTGGGGCAACCCGCTCGTCACCACCCTCGAACAGCAGGCGCTGCTCCCGATGTTCGGCGAGTCGCCCGTCGAGCTCGGGCTGTCGGGCAAGGAGGGCGAGCTCCTCGCGCGGCTGCGGGCCGAGCCGCGCTACGCAACCCTGTTCGCCGCGGCGTTCCCGGGGGTCGCCGACCCGTTCACGCTGGAGTCGATCACCAAGGCACTCGCCTCGTTCCAGCGCTCGATCGTGAGCGGCCGCTCGGCCTACGACCGCTGGTACTTCGCCGGCGACGACGCCGCCCTCTCACCGTCGGCGCAGCGGGGCTTCGCGCTGTTCTTCGGCGAGCGCCTCGAGTGCTTCCACTGCCACGGCACGTTCGCCTTCGCCGACTCCATCGTCTACGAGAAGAAGTTCGCCGAGGTCATGTTCCACAACACGGCGCTCTACGATCTCGACGGCAAGGGCGCGTACCCGGCCGGCAACGCGGGCACCTTCGAGATCACCCACGTGCCGTCCGACATGGGGCGGTTCCGCGCGCCCTCGCTGCGCAACGTGGCGGTCACGGCGCCCTACATGCACGACGGGAGCATCGCGACGTTGCCCGAGGTGATCGACCACTACGCGAACGGCGGGCGCGCGAGCAGCAACCCGCTCAAGAGCGAGCTGATCCGCAAGTTCGACATCACGGCCGAGGAGAAGGCCGACGTCGTGCACTTCCTCGAGAGCCTGACCGACGAGCCGCTGCTCACCGATCCGCGCTGGTCCGACCCCTGGAAGTGACGCGGTTCACGCGAGGTCGTCACCGATCGCCATCATCACCAGCGCGAACCCGAGCAACGCGCCGCCAGCGCCGACCCGGGGGTCGAGGCGCGCCAGGGTCGTCGACAGCGCCATGGTCAGGAACACGCCGCTGCCGAACGCGCCGAGCGCGACGCGCGTGCTGTCCTCGAGGAACGGGGGAGGGGGGCTCACGCGCATGCGACCTGCTCCCCTCGCCGCCAGGCGTGCTCGACGTCGCGCACGAAGCGCTCCCACACCTCCACGAGCAGCGCACCCACGAGGGGCGCGCGGTCCTCGAGGGCCTGCTCGACCGCGCGCGCGTCGGGCAGCGTGCGGCTCCACCCGGGCGCGTGGAACACCTCGTAGTGCCCGTGCGTGAAGCGAGAGGGCGTCAGCACCGAGCAGCGCGCGGCGGGGTGCCAGAGCTGCACGTGCCAGAGGCCGCGCTGCATGCAGTAGCCGAAGCGACGGTCGCGGGCGTCGAGCGCGCGCACCTCCCAGTCACCGGGGAGGTGCGCGAGCAGCGCGCGTCCGCGAGGGTCGTGGACCGCGGGGAGGGGAGTGCTCGGCAGCAGCCAGTGGGTTCGGGTCATGTGGATAGTGAAAGTCGTTTTCAATAACGTGTCAAGCCGGAAATACGGCCAGATCGCCGGCGCCCGCTCTGTTCTTGAAAGTTGTTTTCAACATGGTACGGTCCCGCGATGCGTCGGTTGTTCTGCGCCGGAGCCTTGAGCGCGGCCGCAGCCGCCTGCGGCACGAGCTCCCCCCCGAGCGACGTGGTCGACGTCGGTGTCGAGACCCCCATCGCCGGTGACCCCGTCGACGTCCCGATCGACGGCGTCACCAAGGACCAGGTCGCGACGTTCCACGCCGGCGATGCTCTCTTCGATCTCCCGCTCCGCGAGGCCGACGGGCTCGGCCCGCTGTACACCCGCACGAGCTGTAGCGCCTGCCACGACGAGGCCGCGCGCGGCCCAGGGCTCGTGCAGAAGATGTCGGTCGTCGAGGCCGACGGCAAGACCCCGGCGAAGGACCAGTCGAAGCTCGCCTTCGGGCACACGGTGCACCCGCTCGTCGCCGGCGGAGGCAAGACCCCGATCGTGGCGCCGACCTCCGACCCGAGCGTCAAGGTCTCGATCCGCGTCGGCCCGCCGGTGCTCGGGCGCGGCTACATGGAGGCCGTCCTCGACAGCGAGATCCGGCGGCTCGCCGCCGAGCAGGCCGCGCGCACCGACGGCATCAAGGGTCGCATCAACGTCGTGGCCTACCTGTCAGAGCCCAACCCGACGGGCAAGGTCCACGCGACCAAGAAGGGCGACAAGGTCATCGGCCGCTTCGGCCTCAAGGCGCGCATCCCGTTCCTCGACGACTTCGTCGCCGACGCGGCCCAGGGCGACATGGGGATCACGAGCCCGCTGCGCCCGAACGAGATCCCGAACCCCGACGGCCTGACCGACGACGCCAAGCCCGGCGTGGACCTCGGGCTCGAGAGCATCAACCTGCGCGCCGACTACATCCGCCTGATCGCGATCCCGAGGCGTCAGGGCCTCACCGCGCGGGGGGCGGAGCTGTTCGCGAGCACCAAGTGCGGCGTGTGCCACGCCGCGGGCCTCGCCACGCGCCCCGACTACCCGATCGCGCTCCTCGCGGGGATCAAGGCCGACGTCTACACGGACTTCCTCCTCCACGACATGGGGGACGAGCTCGCCGACGGGCTCCCCGCGGGCGAGGACGGCGAGGCCACCTACCGCGACTGGCGCACGGCGCCGCTCATCGGCCTGCGGTTCATGAAGAACTACCTGCACGACTCGCGCGCGCACTCGGTCGAGGAGGCGATCGCGATGCACAAGGGCCCCGGCTCCGAGGCCAGCGGCTCCGTCGACCTGTTCCAGGCTCTTTCCCCTGCCGACCGCGCGACGCTGCTCGCGTTCGTCGAAGCTCTCTGAGAGGTCCCCTCGATGCGCTCCCTCGCCCTCCTCGCGTTCGTGACCCTGTCGGCCTGCAGCGGGGGCAGCGACGCACCCGCGAGCAAGACCGACGCCGACTACAAGCAGGAGATCGTCGTGCAGATGCACGCCGCGCTGCTCGCCGACCTCGACGGCCTCATCGGCTCGGCCACCCAGATGCAGGCCGCGGCCCCGCTCCCCGCCGGACGTGGCTGGGACAAATCGGCGGACGCTGCGGCGCTCGCCACGATGCAGGCGGCGTGGCTCGGCGCGCGCGAGAGCTACGAGCACGTGGAGGGCGCGCTCGCGCCCATCTTCCCCGACCTCGATCGCGCGATCGACGAGCGCTACGACGGGTTCCTCTCGAGCTTCGCCGGCAAGGGCGACGACTACCTGTTCGACGACAAGGGCGTCACCGGGATGCACGCCGCGGAGCGCATCCTGTTCCTCGGGTCGACGCCGGCCAACGTGGTCGCCTTCGAGGCCTCGCTGCCGGGCTACAAGGCCGCCGCCTGGCCCGCCACCGAGGCCGAGGCCGCCGACTTCAAGAACAAGCTGCTCGCCAAGATCGTCCTCGACGCCAAGGCGATCCGCGACAGCTGGCAGCCCGCCAAGATCGACATCGGCACCGCCTACCAGGGGCTGATCGGCCTGGTCAACGAGCAGAAGGAGAAGGTCAACAAGGCCTCGGAGGGCAGCGAGGAGTCGCGGTACGCGCAGCGCACGATGAAGGACATCCGCGCGAACCTCGTGGGCACCAAGAAGATCTACGCGCTCTTCAGCCCCTGGCTGCGGAGCAAGCCCGGCGGCCCGGCGATCGACGACCAGATTCTCGCGGGCTTCGCCAAGCTGCAGACGGTCTACGACGCCGTGTCCACCGACGCCATCCCGGCGCCGCCGGCGACCTGGAGCGCCGAGGCGCCGTCCAGCGCCGATCTCGCGACGCCGTTCGGCAAGCTCTGGACGGGCGTGCACGAGGCCGTCGACCCGACCAAGAAGGAGTCGGTGGTCGGGCAGATGAACGCGGCCGCCGTCCTGTTCGGGTTTCCGACGTTCGTCGAGGGCAAGTGACGAAGCCACTGCTCGCGTTCGCGCACGACCGTGGCGCCGGGTTGCACGCGCCATGACCCCTCGAGCCCGACGGTTCGCGCTGCAGGCGGCCGCCAAGGTCGCCTTCGTGCTCCCGCTCGCGGGGTGTGGCGAGGCCACGTCGGCCCCGGCGCCCGAGGCCGCCGTCGACACGGGCGTCGTGGGCGAGACCGGCGACGCCGAGACCGCGCCGTATGCGTGCGGCCTCGGGCCGTGGATCCCGCTGCCCGACGCGGCGGATGCGGACGCCGACGCGATCGACGGCGCCACCGACGCGGCGGGCCCGGACGACGCCGCGGTGGCGGCCTTCGCTTGCTGCGTCGACGTGCTCGAGGCCGCACTCCCGACCGACAGTGGTGTCGCCACCTACTTCGACGAGGAGCGCGGGAAGTCGCCGAGCGTCGACCGCTGCTGTCACTACACCCTCGACTACCTCGACCTCGAGTACGACCGCGATCTCATCGGCTTCTACGAGGATCGCAACCGGCTCGGCGCGCGTGGCGCGCGCTACGTCTGCTGCACGCGGTACCCGAGCGCCGCCTGCGAGTCGTGGGGCCCGCCCGCGCCGCCCGCCACCGAAGCCGAGACGGAGCCGCGCGCGGTCGGGGGGCCGCTCGATCTCCGCGAGCACGCCCGCACCCACCG
>CAZUZY010000422.1:0-7133 GCA_964624885.1 uncultured Polyangiales bacterium
CGCGTGCCACCGCGGCTGCGGCGCGCAGCGACGATGGCGTTCGCGACGGCCCTCGTGGGCTGCGAGCCCTCGAAGGGCCCGGCTGCCCCGGCCGAGAACGCGGCCGAGGGCGCGCCGAGTGGCGCGGCATCGAGCACCGCCACGACCACGGCGAGCGCGACGGGCACCTCGGTCCCCACCGCTCCGGCCACGACGACCGCCCCGACCTACGACCCGGGCGCGCTGAAGAAGCCCTACGGCGCGCCGCCGGTCGACGGGCTCCTCGCGTGATCTAGACTGCCTGGGTGCGTCGCCGAACCTTCCTCTCCCAGGTCCTCGCGGCCTCCACCGTGGCCGCCTGCTCCTCGAAGGACGAGGCCACCCCGGCAGACGGTGGCGCCGACGCGGAGGTGAAGCTCCCGCTCGACGGCTTCGTCAAGGAGCAGCTCGCGCTCGCCAAGCTGCCGGGGCTGTCGGTCGCCGTCGTCAAGG
Organism: uncultured Polyangiales bacterium; assembly: GCA_964624885.1. Classification (GTDB taxonomy): domain Bacteria; phylum Myxococcota_A; class Polyangia; order Polyangiales; family JADJMO01; genus JADJMO01. The sequence continues at coordinate 472 of CAZUZY010000422.1, forward strand.
GTGGCAAGCTCGCGCTGCTCAAGCACTACGGGTTCGCCGATCTCGCCACGTCGCGGCCGGTCTCCGACGACACCGCCTTCGTGCTCGCCTCGGTCTCCAAGACCACGACCGGCACCGGCGCGATGACCCTGGTCGAGGCCGGCAAGCTCGCCCTCGACGAGGACGTGAACACGTACCTCTCGTTCAAGGTGCGAAACCCCAAGTTCCCCGACGCGAAGGTCACGATCCGCCACCTGATGACCCACACCTCCGGGATCACCGAGACCGCGGCGCGACTCGTCTCTCTCGCCAAGCCAGGGGACCCGACCCTCACCCTGCAGCAGCTGCTCGAGCCGTATCTCGTGCCGGGCGGCGCCACCTACGTGGAGGGCGAGAGCTGGAACGGCAACGCGCCGGGCGCCAAGTTCGTCTACTCCAACTTCGGCGCCGCGCTCGCGGGGCACATCCTCGAGCGCGTGAGCGGCAAGTCGTTCGCCGCGTACATGAAAGAGGCCGTGTTCGCCAAGCTCGGGCTCGTGAGCACCTCGTTCCTGCTCGCCGATCTCGATCCGGGCAAGCTCGCGACCCCGTACACCTACGTCTTCGGCAAGGGGGTGAACGGTCAGGTCGCCGAGCCCCAGACCAACGTGCCCTATCTGCCCGCGACGGCGCTGCGCACCACGGCCAAGGAGCTGGCCCGCTTCCTCGCCTGCATCGCGCGCGGCGGCGAGATCGACGGCGTGCGGCTGCTCTCCGAGGCCAGTGTGACCGAGATGACCCGCGTGCAGGTCCCCGCGAACGATCCAGGCAACGACATCGAGAACCAGGGGCTGCTCTGGGAGCACCGCCCGATCGTCGGCGTCCCGTGCGTCGGTCACGGGGGGAGCTACTACGGCGCCTCGACCCGCATGCACATGCGCAAGACCGACAAGGTCGGCGTCATCACCCTCGCCAACGGCGACGTGCACCTGCGGGTCTCGCTCACCAAGGCCGACGAGCTCGCCGCCTACCAGGCGATCGAGCAGCGCTTCTACGAAGAGGCCGCGTCCTTGCCCTAGATCGCGACGCCGACGAAGGCGCTCCCGTGGGCGAGCAGGAACCAGCCCATCGCGCGCTGGCCGCGCACCTCGGCGTCGTTGGCGACCCCCACCCAGGCGCCGAGCTCGAGCCCCGCGCGGAGGGGACCGGCGAGCGCCGTGCTCAGCCGGATTCCCGGCGAGAGAAGGGGGGCCGTCGTCTCGACCTGCTCGTCGACGAGGCCTGGGCGCGAGGCGCTGACGATGCCCATCCAGGCGCCGATCCCGAGCAGGGCATGGAGCTGCACGCGCCGGACGGGCAGCCGGAAGCCTCCGGCGACCGAGACGACGAGCCCCGACGTGCGCACCTCGTCGCTCACGCTGTCGCGGACCACCGCGGTGGTCACGCCGTACTGGTAGGCCGCGTCGATCTCGAAGACGAAGCCGAAGTCGAACTCGTAGCCCGCGCGGCCCCCGATCGTGCCGCCGAACGGGCGCCGACGCGACTCGCACGGGCACTGCTCGAAGCCGCTCCCGAGCGAGGCGCCGGCGAGCAGGTCGGCGTGGGCCGCGAGGACGAACTGCCCTGGCTTGTCACCGTCGGCGCGCGCCGACCCGGGCGCGAGCAGCGCGAGCCCGAACGCCAGGGTCGTCACCGCGCGCGCGAGGCTCTTCTTGTCGATCCGCACGGCGAGGGCGTGGAGCAGCGCCCACGCGACGAGGGCGACGAAGGCCCAGCGCAGGTCGGGCGGCGGCGGGGGCCGCGCGATGGTCTCGAGGCCGAAGTAGCGCGCGGGCTCGGACGCGGCGGTGTCGGCGAGGTGCGGGTCGGTGCCGAGGAGGGCCAGCGCACCGGCCACCGCCACGCCGGCGACCACGCCTCCGATGGGCCCGAGCCCCGTCGGCCCGCCCGGCGTCACACGCGCCACGAGGAACCAGCGGGCAGGCCCGACGGCCCCGCGCGAGCGCGCACCGAGCGCCTGCCCGAGGGCGAAGAGGAGCGCCGCGGCGACGAGCGAGTGGGGCACGCGCAGCCCACCCCCGGCTGGCAGCGTCGGGTCGGCCGACAGGATGGCCCCGAGCGCGCGCCGACGATCGGGTCGCGCGATCGCGGCCGCGAGCGCGTCGTCCGTCGGTCGCGTACCGCGGCGCAGATCCGCGAGCACGGCCTCCTGCTCGGGGGAGGGCACGAGGTGATCGAGGACCCAGCGCTCGGCGTCGGGCGCGAACGCCGCGCCGTCGATCAGCGTGAGGGGCACCGAGGAGGCGCGCGCGAGCGCCTGGAGGCGCCCCGCGACGTCCATCGCGAACCAGCCGAGCGCCGCCACCACCAGCAAGAGCCCGAGCCCGTCGGCCAGCGCGCGACGACGAGTGAGGGCCCGCGCGCCCCGCCGCATGCCCACCGCGAACGCGACGAGCGGCAGGATCAGCGAGAAGCCCGCGACGAGCGGCACGCGACGATCGATGGCGGCGGGGATCGCGTCGAGCCGCGCGGGCAGCCCCCCTCGCGCGAGCTCGGCCCGCCTCGTCCAGTCGGCGGCCAGATCGGGGCGACCGTGCTCGCGCATCCACGCCGCGAGATCCATGAACGCGCGCGCCCCCCCCTCGGCCGCGGGGAACAGGTCGGCCTGACGCAGCACGAGCCGGTGCACCTCGGCGGCGTCGGCGATCCCGAGCGCCCGCGCGAGCGCGAGCCGCGGCACGCCGAGCAGCACCTGCGCCGAGACCTGCGACTCCATGTCGGCGAAGCGGGCGGCCTTCGCTCCGCGCGTGAACGCGCGCTCCGCCGGGGCCCGCGCGAGCTGGTCCTCGAGCAGCGTGGACACCCGCAGCAGATCGAACGGGCCCGCGAGCGGCAGATCGGCCGCCGCGTCGAACGCCGCGAGCGCACCGGGCTCGTCGCCCAGCCGGCGCAGCAGCTCGCCGCGGATCGCGGGCAGGTAGGGGTTGGTCCGATCGATCGCCTCCCACGCCGCGAGCCCGAGCACCGCCGACTTCATCTTCGCCGGATCGAACGTCGTGGGCCCGTCGATGTCCCACCCGAGCGCGACCGCGCGGGCCTCCCGCAGCGAGAGCAACGAATCGCCGAGGCCTCCGGCGTAGAAGCCGCGGTTCGGCGGCGCTTCGGGGCGGAACCCGGGCAGCGCGAGCCGATCGGGCACCGGGCCCTCGGCGCGGGGCGTGAGCACGACGTGGAGCAGCCCCCCCTCGCTCCGCAGCTCGCCGATGCGTCCGCCGAGCCGCGCGCGTCGCACGACGTGGGTGCCCTCGGCGTCGAGCCCGAGGAGGTCCCCGCCGTGCGCGTAGAACACCGCGCCGTCGAGGACCACCGGCGGCTGCGGGCGTGGCGCCGGGGGCGCGCCGGGGATCGTCGGGTGCACCGGCGCCGCGGCCGCGCGACCGGTGAGCGCGAGCAGCGCAAGGAACACCAGGAGCGCCCGGGCCACGGCCCCTCATATCCGTCCTCGGCCGCGGCTGCACCCGCGCCGACCACCGGACATTGCCTGTCCGGTCCACCGTGGCGGAGAGCCGCCGCGCCCGCTACCGAGGGAGGTCCCATGGATGCGCTCGCGCCGTTCCACCCTGCGGTGCGCGCGTGGTTCTCGCGCGCGTTCGAGGCGCCCACCAAGGCCCAGGCCCTCGCCTGGCCGGTCCTGCAGAGCGGCGCCTCCACGCTGCTGCTCGCGCCCACCGGCAGCGGCAAGACCCTGGCCGCCTTCCTCACGGCCCTCGACCGGCTCAGCTTCACCGAGGTGCCGGCCGATCCCAAGGCGCGCTGCCGGGTGCTGTACGTCTCGCCGCTCAAGGCCCTCGCCGTGGACGTCGAGCGCAACCTGCGCGCCCCGCTGATCGGCATCGCGCAGGCCGCCCTCTCCGACGCGACGAGCGGCTTCCACGCCGTCGAGGTCGACGTGCGCTCCGGCGACACGCCCGCCAAGGAGCGCGCGCGCATGCTGCGCACGCCCGGGGACATCCTCGTCACCACCCCCGAGTCGCTCTACCTGCTGCTCACCTCCCGCGCCCGCGAGGTGCTGCGCTCGATCGACGTGGTCATCCTCGACGAGATCCACGCCCTCGTGCCGACCAAGCGGGGCGCGCACCTCGCGCTGTCGCTCGAGCGCCTCGAGGCGCTCCGCGAGGGGCGCCCTCCGCTCCAGCGCATCGGCCTCTCGGCCACCCAGCGCCCGCTCGAGGAGGTCGCGCGGTTCCTCGGGGGTGGCCGGCCGGTCACCATCGTCGACGGCACCACCGAGAAGAAGGTCGACCTGCGCGTCGAGGTCACCGTCGACGATCTCTCGCGCGTCGCCGAGGTCGAGCCCGGTGCCGACGAAACCGGGGGGTCGGCAGGCGGCGACCGCTCGATCTGGCCGCGCATCCACCCTCGCCTGCTCGAGCTCGTGCGCGCGCACCGCTCGACGATCCTGTTCGCCAACAGCCGCCGCCTCGCCGAGCGGCTCTCGGGGGCGCTCAACGAGCTCGCCGGCGAGGAGATCGCCCTCGCCCACCACGGCTCGCTCTCCAAGGAGCGGCGCGCCGACATCGAGGACCGCCTCAAGCGGGGCCTCCTGCCGGCCATCGTGGCCACCTCGTCCCTCGAGCTCGGGATCGACATGGGCGCCGTCGATCTCGTGATCCAGATCGAGCCGCCACCGAGCGTCGCGGCGGGGCTGCAGCGCATCGGTCGCGCGAGCCACCACGTGGGCGGCACCTCCACGGGCGTGCTGTTCCCCAAGCACCGCGGCGAGCTCCCGGCCTGCGCCACCGTCGTCGCCGAGATGCTCGCCCGGCGCGTCGAGCGCAGCAGCTACCCCCGCAACCCCCTCGACGTGCTCGCCCAGCAGCTGGTCGCGCACTGCGCCGCCCTCCGCTCGTCGAGTGGGGCGGCCGCGCCGGTGACCGTCGATGCCCTCTACGACCTCGTGCGCGGCGCCGCGCCGTTCGCGGAGCTGCCCCGCGCCTCGTTCGAGGCCGTGCTCGACATGCTCTCGGGCCGCTACCCCTCGGACGACTTCTCCGAGCTGCGGCCGCGCCTCCACTGGGATCGCCTGGGAGGGACCGTGCGCGCCCGAGAAGGCGCGCTGCGCCTGGCCATCACGAGCGGCGGCACCATCGCGGATCGCGGGCTCTACCCGGTCTACCTGGTCGGCGGCGCCGACGACGGCACGAGCAAGCGGGTCGGCGAGCTCGACGAGGAGATGGTGTTCGAGTCGCGCCAGGGCGACGTCTTCCTCCTCGGCGCCTCCGCGTGGCGCATCGCCGAGATCACCCACGACCGCGTGCTCGTCACGCCGGCCCCGGGCGAGCCCGGGCGCATGCCGTTCTGGCGGGGCGACCGCGTGGGCCGGCCCGTGGATCTCGGCCGCGCCATCGGGGCGCTCCTCGGCCGGCTTTCGGCGATGGAGAGCGGCGAGGCCACCCTCGTCCTCGAGCGCGAATGCCGCTTCGACCCGCGCGCCGCGCACAACCTGGTCACCTACCTCGCCGAGCAGCGCGAGGCCGCCGTGGTCCCCACCGACACCGTCGTCGTCGTCGAGCGCTTCGTCGACGAGCTCGGCGATCATCGGGTGTGCGTGCTCTCACCGCTCGGCGCCCGCGTGCTCGGTCCGTGGGCCATCGCCGTCGCCCAGCGGCTCCGCGCGAAGACGGGCGGCGACGTCGACTACCTCTGGTCGGACGACGGCATGGTGTTCCGCGTCCCCGAGAGCGATCGCCCGCCCGAGGTGAGCCTGTTCCTGCCGAGCGCCGACGAGATCGAGGCACTGGTGGTGGGCTGCGTCGGCGACACCGCCCTCTTCGCCGGTCGCTTCCGCGAGGCCGCGGGGCGCGCGCTGCTCCTGCCGCGGCGCAACCCCGGCCGTCGCACGCCGCTGTGGGCCCAGCGCAAGCGCGCCAACGACCTGCTCGCGGTCGCCGCGCGCCACCGGGACTTCCCCATCGTCCTCGAGGCCTACCGCGAGTGCCTGCGCGAGGCGTTCGATCTGCCGGCCCTGGTCGAGGTGTTGCGAGGCATCGAGCAGCGCACCCTCCGCGTGCGCACCGTCGACTCGCCACGCCCCTCGCCGTTCGCCTCGAGCCTGCTGTTCTCGTGGGTCGGGAGCTTCCTCTACGACGGCGACCAGCCGCTCGCCGAGCGCCGCGCGCAGGCGCTCTCCATCGACCACGCGCAGCTCCGGGCCTTGATGGGCGAGGCCGAGCTCCGGGAGCTCCTCGACCCCGACGCCATCGAGGACCACGAGCGCACGCTGCAGCGCCTCCCTCGCCTCGACGGCACGCTCGCGCGGCCCCCGGTCGAGACCGAGGACCAGCTGCACGAGCTCCTCCTGGCCCTCGGTGATCTCGACGAGGCCGAGGTCGCCGCGCGGTGCCGCGAGGGGTTCGCGGGGCTGCCGGCGCTCGTCCGCGACCGCCGCGCCGTACCCATCCGCCTCGCCGGTGGCGTCCGCTTCGTCGCCGCCGAGGACGCGGCCCGCTACCGCGACGCGCTCGGGGTCTCGTTGCCGGGCGGGCTCCCGGCGGCGTTCCTCGAGCCCGTCGCGCAGCCCTTCGAGGATCTCGTCGGCCGGTTCGCGCGAACCCACGGGCCGTTCCCGCTCGAGCGCCTCGCCGCCCGCTTCGGCGTGGGCGTCGCCACGCTCGCGACCATCGTCGAGCCGCTGGTGCGTGCCG
>CAZUZY010000423.1:0-7131 GCA_964624885.1 uncultured Polyangiales bacterium
AGCGCGTCGCGCGCGCGCGTGGCGCCGGCGTCGTGACACGCGAGGGCGACGAGCCGCGCGTGGGCCTCGGAGATCGACAGCTTGTGCCATGCGGGCAGCGAGAGCGCGTCGACGCGGTAGCTGCGCGCCTCGGCCGCGAGCCGGCTGCCGCCGCAGTCGACGCAGGGGTCGTAGCTGCGGTAGCGCGCGAGGAACACCCGCACGTGCATCTTGTAGGTGCGCGCCTCGAGCCACTTGAACCAGGCGCGCACGCCGGGGAACACCCCGGCCTCGTAGCCGCCGGGCTCGCCGTCGAGGATCAAGCGTCGCTGCTCCTCGCGCAGCTCGCGCCACGGCACGTCGAGCGGGATCCCCTCGCGCCGACAGAGCTTGCGCAGCTCGCCGCGCTCCCACTGGGCGCTCTTGCCGGCCCACGCCCGGACGGCGTTCTCCGCCAGCGTCTTGCTCTCGTCGGGCACCACCTTGGCCCAGTCGATCCCGATGGTGCGTCCGAAGCCGCGACAGGTGGCGCACGCGCCGGTGGCCACGTTGTAGGAGAACAGGCCGGCGCTCGGGGGATCGAACGTCCGCGCGCAGGAAGGACACGCGAGGCCCCGCGCGAGGGCGATGGTCGGTGCGTCCTCGGGGTGCACGTGGGCGCGGCCGCTCGCGGCGAACGCGCGCTCGAGGGCCTCCTGCACGCGCAGCGGGTCGTCGAGCCGGGTGCGATCGAGGATCACCTCGAGCGGCCCTTCGATCGCCTCGCTCGGCGGTACGTCGTCGATGGTGCGCGCGACGCCGGCCACGAGCAGACGTCGGAGCCCGTCCCGCTCGAGCCCCTCGCGCAGGACGAGGTAGTCGTCCGGAGTGTCGACGCGGGTCGGATACGCGACGACCGCCCGGACCGCGCGGGGCTCGAGCTTGCGGACGGCGGCCGCGGCGTCGACCCGCACCGCGGTGACGCCGCAGTCGGGGCAGACCGGGAGGGCCTCGCGGGCGAACAGCGCCGCGAGATAGGGCTCGATCTCGGCCATCGTCGCGACGGTCGACCGACTCGATTTCACCGGTGCGCGCCGGTCGACCGCGACGCCCGCCGCGACCGGCTCCACCGCGTCGGCCGGAGGACGGTCGAGGCGCTCGAGGAACTGTCGTGCGTAGGGCGAGAACGACTCGACGAACCGGCGCTGCCCCTCGGCGTAGAGGGTGTCGACGGCAAGGCTGGACTTGCCCGCGCCAGAGGGGCCGGTGAAGGCGACGAGCTCGCCTTCGCGGAGGGAGAGGTCGACCCCGCGGAGGTTGTGGGTGCGCGCGCCGCGCACCACGGTGGCGTGCATGCAGGCTTCGTCGTACGACCCGCGCCGGGTCGCAAGCTCGGCCACGGAACGGCGCCGACAAAAGCAGAACAGGGACCGTCGGGTCCCTGTTCCACGCGCTCTCCTCGTGGAGAGGCCGCTCAGCTCACGGCGTGCAGGGCGGCGGGCCGTCCTGGCAGTTGATGATGCAGGTCCAGAGATCGGTCGCCTTGGCGCTCTTGATCGCCTCGACGCACTTGTTGGCGCAGGCCTTGTCACCCGCCGCGCAGGCCTTGATGCAGGTGAGCGAGGTGTTGAACTCCGACGTGCAGGTCGCGTCCGCCGTGCAGGCGTCGTTGTCGGTCTTGCAGACGACCGTCTGGCAGGTCGAGCACTTCGGGCCGCCCGTCTCGGTCGTGCCCGTGTCGGTCGTCGTCCCCGTGTCGACCGCCGTGCCGGTGTCGACCGCCGTGCCGGTGTCCGTGCCGCCGTCGGTGCCCGCGTCGCTGTCGGTCGACGTGACGGTACACCCGGTGGCCGCGAGCGTGCCGATGGCGGCGATCGCAAGAATGTTGAGAAGCTTCATGGAAGAGGACTCCTTGAGGTTGGGGACGAGACTTCGGGCTATCAGAGGTCGGGTCCGTGTGCAAATTGCCACCGGGCCTCGATGCGCCGGGGCCGTGAGGCCGAGCCGTGGTCCCTCGTGCTGCCCGACTCGGAACGGCCAGGCGATGCGGACGAACGGATCGACAAAAAGGCTAAGCCCCCACCACACTCGCTTTCCGCTACCGTTGCTGCCTTCCGGCCCTGGCGGGTTTCACAGCGCGCTGTTGGTGAGGGCACGAACGTCTTGCGACGACGAGACTCGTATAGAGCGCGGCGACTCGCTGCGCAAGCACGCAGTGGCCGAGGCGTCGCGTTCATCCTTGGTCCGACGGGGGAGCGGGCAGGGGATTCAATCCATCCACCTGTGAAAGCGCACAAAAACTCTTCAGGGTTGACACTGGACCCCTGGTCGCGCCATACCGCGCGACGGAGAGATGACCGAGCGGTTGAAGGTACCTGATTCGAAATCAGGCGTACCCTCACGGGTACCGGGGGTTCGAATCCCCCTCTCTCCGCCACGACTGTCGCGTCGCCCGTAGGCCCTCACCTGCGTGCGATCGCGGCGGGTCGGGAGAGGTGACCGAGTGGTCGAAGGTGCACGACTGGAAATCGTGTGTACCGAAAGGTACCGAGGGTTCGAATCCCTTCCTCTCCGCAAGACAGAGACCCCCACCGTGGGTGGGGGGGACCGTGGTGCAGAGACCGGGCAGGCGGTCTGTTAGCTTTTGTTAGCTAGACGCGGGGCAGCTCGGCGCGGCGCATCAGGTGCTGCACCCACAGGCTCGTGAGCTTCTCCTGGGCCGAGCTCGCGCGGAGGCGCGCGGCGAGGAAGCCGAAGTCCACCTGGTCCATGTCCTGATCCTGGTCGAAGCAGGTGAACACCGTGGTCTTCTTGCCGGTGAGCGGGTCGACCCACTGCTGGAGGCACTGGGCGCAGATCTCCTTCATCATGCACTGCATCGGCGAGTTGATGCTCGCGATGGCCTTGTGCTCCTTGCGCACCAGCTGGCTGAGGCGGCCCTCGCCGTGGCGAGCGGCGCGGACCGCGGCCATCATGCGGTCGCTGCCGATGGCGATGATGCGGTTCATCTCGGAGAGCTCGAACGGCCGCGCCGACGTCACCCGACGCTCGCCGTAGGCGGCCATGGCCTCGACGATGTTGCCCACGAACGTGGCGTCGCCGGGGCGCCGCGCCGGGGGAGACGGCGCGCGATCGCACGACCAGACCACCACGTCGGCCGCGGCCTCGATGTCGTCCTCGTGGTAGACGTCGCGGGGGTCGCGATAGCCGGCGAAGTAGACGACCCGGCAGCCCGCCGCGCGCAGCGCCTTGCCGATCGAGAACAAGACGGCGTTGCCGAGCCCGCCGCCGCAGAGGACGACGTTCTCGCCCCGCGGGATGTGGGTCGGTGCACCCGTCGGCCCCATCAACACGACCTCTTCGCCCTTTCGCAGGGCCGCGCAGAGGCGCGTGGAGCCGCCCATCTCGAGGACGATGGTCGAGAGGAGCCCCTGCTCGCGGTCGACCCAGGCGCCGGTGAGCGCGATGCCCTCGGTGGCGAGGGGCGTGCCGTCCACCACGGGGGCGTGCGCCTCGTAGTTCTGCAGCCGGTAGAACTGGCCGGGCTGGAACCCGCGCGCGGCGCGCGGCGCGCGCACGATCACCTCGACGATGGTGGGCGTGAGCCGGATGACGTCGTGCACGCGCGCGACGAGCTCGTCGTCGAGGGTGCTCGCGAGCGCGCCGAAGCGGGCCACCTCGGCCTCTCCGGCTCCGGCGAACAGCGCCGCCACGTGGGGGTGACCGTCCTTGGCGCTCGCCATGGCCTTCACGACGCTGCCCGCGTAGCGCGGGAGGTTGTCGCCGTAGAACGAGACCACGTGCGCGCCGTCGCAGTAGCTCGTGAAGAAGCCGTCCGGGTCGGGCACCGTCACGAGCGCGCCGTCCTTGCGCTCCACCCGGTGGGGGAGGAACGCCTTGGTCTTCGGGTCCATCACGAACGTGCCGGGCCGCTCGCGCTCGTAGGTCACGTTGGGCGAGGTCCCCGCCGCGATGCAGATGGTCCGCGCGGCGAGCTCGAGGGTGCTCTTGTCCTTGCGCTCGAAGACCATCGCGCGCGCGGCGCCGTACTCGTCGACGAGCACCTCCTTCGGGGAGAGCTGCTCCGCGAAGTGCACGCCCTCCTCGAGGGCCTTGATGATCTCCTCGTGGTTGAGGCGGTAGGCCGGCGACTCCTTCATCGTGCGCCGGTAGGCGATCGTCACGCCGCCCCACGCCTCGATCAGGCGCTGGAAGCTCGGCGGGCGGCCCTCCTGCTCCGCGCGTGCGCGCTCCTCGCGGATCGCGCGACCGTGGGCGAGCTGCTCCTCGAGGATGCAACGCTCCTCGGGGTCGAGCGCGGAGAGCGTGGCCTCGGCTCCGAGGCGCTCGACGCGGTCGAGGGTGCGCTCGCACTGCACGACGTAATAGGCCGCGAGCTCGGTGGCGGTGTCGATGGCGGTGAGGCCGCCGCCGACGACCACCGCGGGCAGGCGCACCTGGAGGTTGGCGAGCGAGTCGCGCCGGAACGCGCCGGTGAGCTGCAGCGCCATCAGGAAATCGCTCGCCTGGCGCACACCGCGGGCGAGCCCGTTGGGGATGTCGACGAGCGTCGGCTTGCCGGCGCCGGCCGCGATCGCCACGTGGTCGAAGCCGAGGGCGAAGGCGTCCGCGAGCCCGAGCGTGCCGCCGAACCGCACGCCGCCGTAGAGGCGGAACGTGCTGCGTCGCAGCAGGTTGACCGCGGTCAGGTCGTTGAAGTTCTTGTCCCAGCGGATGGTGATGCCGTACTCGGCGACGCCGCCGAAGCCGACCGGCCGCCGCACGTCGAGCTCGTGGGCGAGCGACGACCAGTCGCGCACCGGCTCCGGGAACACCCCCTCGTGGTGACGCCCGACCAGGCGGGCCGGCAGCGGCTCGATCTTGAGGCCGTCGACGCCGACGACCCCGAAGCCCTCGTTCAGCAGGTGCAGCGCGAGCGTGTAGCCCGCGGGCCCCATGCCCACCACGAGCACGTTCTTGCCGTTGTAGGGGCGGGCGTACGGGCGGCGCGCGTTCAGCGGGTTCCACCGCGTGAGCAGGCCGTAGATCTCGACGCCCCACGGCAGCGCGAGGACGTCGGTGAGGGCGCCGGTCTCGGCGAGCGGGATGTTGACCGGATCCTGCTTCTGGTAGATGCAACCCTTCATGCAGTCGTTGCAGATGCGGTGACCGGTGCCCGCGCACGCCGGGTTGTCGATCACGACCAGGGCCAGCGCGGCCAGCGAGCGCCCCTCGCGCCGCACCTCGTGCATCTCGCCGATCCGCTCGCCGAGCGGGCACCCGTCGAGCGCGACGCCGAGCGGGTTCTGCTTGATCTGCTTGGTCTTCGGGTCGACGAGCCCGGCGCTGCACGAGTCCTTCTCACGGTCGTGGCAGAGGATGCAGTAGTCGACCTCGTTGGCGACATCGAGTCGCGTGCCACGGCGGTCGGTGAGCGCGAAGCCGTCGCGCGCACGGCGCGTGTCGAGCGGCCCCGAGGTGATCTCGGGGACGTCCTCCTTGCGACGCAGGTGGACCAGGTGCTCGTGATCGACGGCCTGCGGCGCGCGGAAGCTCGCCCAGCCGGCCTCGGTGGTGCGGCCCTCTTCGGCGCGCTGCGGGCCCTCCTTCTGCCAGATCCGCGCGTGCGGACCGGCGGCCTCGGCCAGGGCGGCGAGGCCGCGCGCCACGGCGTCGACCAGCTGGGTCGCGGTGGCCTTGGCCTGGGTGAGGCGCTCGCCTTCCGCGGCCGACCAGCCGAGCGCGGCCCGCCACTGCTCGAGGGTCGCGAGCTCGGCGTCGGTGACCGTGGCGCCGCCCTTGGCGAGCACCTTCGCGCAGCGGTCCTCGAGATCGAGGAGCGGGGCCACGGCGTGCGCCACCTCCACCTCGGCGATCGTCTCGAGCCCCACCGTGACCGCGAGCACGCGCGCGAGCTCGGCACGGGCGGCGTCACGATCCGCGATCGTGCCGACCAGCTTGGCGCTCCGCTTGCGATAGAGATCGCGCTTCAGGCGCATGACGGCCCGCTCGTCCTCGGCGGCGCGGTGCAGCGCCGAGACCGCGTCGGTCACCCCGAACAGCTCGGCGACGAACGCCTCGAGGTGGCGGGAGACCGCGACCAGCAGCGCCGACTCCGCCGGCCCGGGCAGCGACGTGCCCTGCGAGGCGCGGTAGGCCTCGAAGGTGGCGGAGAGCGCCGCGTCGGCGGCTGCGAGTCGATCGCGGAAGGTGCGGTCGAGCGCCGCGAGGGCGTGGGGTTCGTAGAGGTCGCGGTACGAGAGGCCGAAGGCGGGGACGAGCTCGGACATGGACGGTCGCCCGCCGTTTGGCACGCGCACGGGGCGGCGACCAGAGGCTCGTTCGCCTTTCTGGAATCGCGTTCGTTATACCGTCGGCCACTGCTGGGCTCGCGCGAGTTGGGGCTCGACGACGTCAGTTCCAGACGCTCTTGCCGAGCGTGGCCGTGGCGCAGGCCACCTCGGCCGCGAGCGCGGCCTGCGCGGCCGGGCGTGACTTGCGCACCTTGCCGAGGAAGGCCTCGAGGTGGAGACGGGCCCGCACACGGTCACCCATGCGCGAGGCCAGCTCGCCAAGCACGAACCGCCCGTAACCCTCTCCCGAGCTGTCCTGGGAGAGCTCGTGGAAGGCGAGATCGAGCTCGGCGTCGCGGGCCTTGCCCGTGGCGTGGTGGGCGAGGACCAGCTGCGCGCGCAGCAACGGCTCGAGCGTGCCCGGGGCCTCGAGCGCCTGCTCGAGGGGCCCGACGGCCTCGGCGCTCCGGCCGACCGCGTGCAGGAGGCTCGCCAGCGTGGAGAGGTGGAGGAGGCGACGCTCGGGCGGGCTCGCGACGATGGCCTGCCGGAGGTGCTCGGCCGCCCGGTCCCAGGCGGCGCGGGCCTGACAGGCGCGCGCGGCGTCGTGGTGGGCGACGTCGATCATCGGGTCGGTGGGACCGCGCAGCGCGATGGCCTGGCACGCGGCCTCGTAGGCGTGGTCGAGGGCGCCACGCTCGAGCTCGCCCAGGTACAGCTGACGGAGGAGGAGCGCCTGGGTGTCCGGATCGGGGTGCCCGGACAGCCCCTCGCGCGCGGCCTTGGCCCGAGCGTCCGGGGTCTTGGCGTGCAGGGCTCGCTCCAGGGCGGCGGCGGCCGTGGCCTCGGCGGCCTCGGTCGCCCGCTGGATCCCGCTCAC
>CAZUZY010000424.1:0-7131 GCA_964624885.1 uncultured Polyangiales bacterium
CCCCCTCGCCGAACAGCGCCGCGGGGTCGTGGCCCACGAGCTCCGCGCGGTGCGCGTCGTCGATCCGTCGGACCGGCGCGCCCAGTGCCGGCAGCAGCGCCGCGCCCACCGCGCTCTCCGGGTCCACGAACACGAGCAGGATCTCGACCCCGGCCGCGTCGAGCGCGTGCGGTACGTCGGGCGCGGTGACGATCCCGGGTGCCTCGATCGTCTCGCCGTCGACCGTGAGCCGCAGCGTGCCCGTGCAGGCGAGCACGACGTGCATCGCGTGGTGCGCGTGTCCGTCGCTCTTGCTCCCGGGCCCGCGCGTGGCGAGCAGCGGAGGCCAGGGGGGCGGATCGAAGGGGCTCTTCCGAGCGGCGGCCCCGCGCACGTGATGGAGCCTCACCCCTCCGACATGGTTCGCCGCGACGCGGGCGGCAAGGCGCGCTCGCGACGCGCACCGAGGGTGGCCCAGGTCCCGAGCAGCAGGCCGCAGCTGCTCGCCAGCGAGAAGGCGAGCACGGCGTGCACGGGCGCGAGGGCCGCGACCACCGTCGCGGGCGCCGTGGCGAGGAGCACGACCAGGGTGCGCCCCTCGAGCAGCGCCCCCGCGAGCACCACGACGACGCTCACGAGCAAGAGGTCCTGGGTCAGGATCGTCGGCACCGAGAGCCCCATGCCGTGCGCGAGCGCGCGGTGCACGGGGAGCGTCGCCAGCACCACGAGCAGCATGAACACCCCGCGGCGGTTGATGGTCGTGCGCAGGTTGCGGCGGAACGCGGCCACGAGGGCGACACCGAAGGCGAGCGGGAGGAGCGACTCGAGCAGCAGCCCGCGGGCCGTGACCGCCGCGCCGCGCGCGACGCCGAGCGCCCCGAGCACCAGCGCGAGCAGGCTCATCGCCGCCGCGATGCGCGCGCGCTGGGCCCGAGACACGCCGGGGTCGAGCTCGTGCGCCAGCCGCTCGAGCTCGGCGAGGCGCGACCTCCGCGCGGCCATCAACGCGTCGAGCTCGGCGAGGGCGGCCACCGCGGCGGCGTTCTCGGGCCACTCGTCGAGGGCGTGGCGGAGGGCGAGCCGGGCCTCCGCGCCCAGCACCTCGATCTCCACGTCCTGGCGCCGCGGATCCTGGTCCCGCAGCGCGGCCACCCGCTCGATCGCGCTCGCCGCGAGGGCCACCGAGCTCTTGTGGCGGAGGTGCTCCTGCAGGCCCTGCCGGAACGCCGCGGCGCTCCCGGGTCGCTGCGCCGGGTCCTTCGCGGTGGCCGCGTTGGCGAGCTCGGCGAGGTGGCGCGGCGTGCCGGCGGAATACGCGAACGGCTTGGACTCCGCCGCGGCGAGCAGGGTCTCGCGCACCGTCGGGCGCAGGTGACGCGGCTCGCCGCAGAGGACGTGGTGCAGCGTGGCGCCGAGCAGGTAGACGTCGGTGCGCTCGTCGAGCGCGCCGCCCACCACCATCTCCGGCGCCATGTACGCGGGCGTGCCCGACATCGGCAGCCGATCGAGGTCGGCCTCGAGGCGCAGCGCGATGCCGAAGTCGCAGAGCTGCACCTCGCCGAACGCACCGACCAGCACGTTGGCCGGCTTGATGTCGCGGTGGAGCACGCGCTTGCTGTGGGCGAACTCGATCGCGTGGCACACCTGCACGAGCACCGCGAGGTGGTCGTCGAGATCGGCCGGGTGGTCTCGGAGGCGGTCGGCCCACTCCTCGCCGACGACCCGCTTCATCACGAGCACCGGGCGGCCGTGGTCGTCCACCCCGAGCGCGTGCACCGGCACGATCGCCGGGTGCTCGAGGTAGCCGGTGATGGCGCCCTCGCCGACCAGCGCGTGCCGCTCGCGGTCGGAGGCGCGGTCGCGCAGGGTCTTGATGGCGACGTCGCGATCGAGCGAGTGCTGCCGGGCCAGGAACACGCGGCCCATGCCGCCCTCACCGAGGGTGCGCAGCACCTCGAGGTCGCGCACGGGTGCGCCCTGCGCCGCCGGGGTGTCCGCGCCCGAGAGCGTCCCCCGCAGATCGACCGAGATGCGGGGCAGCTCTCGCGCCGTGCTCCCCGTACCACCGCTCACCAGGGTCGCGCTCGGCGACGGCGTCGTCACGTCGGGCGCGCGCACGGTGGTGCGCGCGTGCGCGTCGTCTTCGAGGCCGATCTCGCGGCAGCGCGCGTTCACCGTCTCCAGGAGATCCACGCGCTAACCGAGACCGGTCCGGAAGCGCCGAGGTCCGAACAGGACCGACAGCGCGGCGAACAGCAGGCCGGTCGGTCCACTCGGGTCCGTGCCGCCCCCCATCGCTTCGACGCCCTCCTCGATCGAGGCGTTCCAGGTGGCGATGCCCTTCGCCAGGGCCGAGAGCTCCCCGGCGTCGAACCAGGTGCCGTGGAGCTCGCACCGATCCAGCGGCAGCCCGGCGACGTGCTCTCCCTCGAGATCGGTCACGAAGCGTTGCATCGGCTGGTCACAGATCGCGCAGGCCGCCCGGGTGTCTTCGGTGGGCACGCGTCGCCACCGCGCCGCCGTCTCGGCCATGGCCGACAACAGACCGGTGCCGTGACCGTGCACGAGGTTCGTCATCACCCGGCTCTCGAGGAACACGCCGCCGCAGCGCTGGCAACCGAGGGCCAGGGTCTCGCGCGCCTCGTCGGTCAGCTGGACGAGCGCCACGCGACACCTCGGGCAGAGATTCGCCATGGCCGCAGCGTATCGCACACCCACTCCCCTCCACTCTGCGATCTTTCGGGCCCCGGGGGTTGAATGACGAGGCACTCCTGGAGTCCAATGACCACACCATGAAGAAGAGCTTCTCCGCCCTCGCCATGCTCGCGCTCGTCGTCGTCGCCGGCTCCGCCAGCGCCCAGGGCATCAAGACCAAGGTCGTCTTCGTGATCGGGGATGGGGGCGCCGAGGCTCCGCCCACGGCCCCCACCGTCGTCGCCACGGCCGTGCCGGTCGGCGCCGCCGTCGTCGTCACCGCCGTGCCCCCCGCGCCCAAGGTCGAGACCCCACCGCCCGCGCCCACCCCCAAGGAGCACGTCTGGGTCTCCGGCCACTGGAAGTGGGATCCGGGCGTCAAGGCGCACGTCTGGGTGCCCGGCCACTGGGAGAAGCGCAAGCACGGGCACATCTGGGTGCAGTCGCACTGGGCGTTCTTCGGCGGGAAGTACCACTTCATCCCCGGCCACTGGATGGCCAAGCCGGCCGAGCAGCCCGAGATCCTGACCGCGCCCCCGCCGCCCCCCGGCGCCGAAGAGGTCACCGCGGCCCCGCCGCCGCCCAAGTACGAGGCGAAGTCGCCGCCGCCCGGCAAGCACGTGTGGGCCGCCGGCCACTGGAAGTGGGACAAAGGCGCGAAGGCGCACGTCTGGGTGCCGGGCCACTGGGAGAAGAAGAAGGAAGGCCACGTGTGGGTCCACTCGCACTGGGTGAACCACAAGGGGAAGTGGCATTTCGTGCAGGGTTACTGGGCCAAGGGCTGAGCGATCGCACACAGTGCTGGCAACCGAGCGCCGCTTGGGGTTACGACCACACGCATGAAGCCGCGCCATCTCCTCGCCCTCCTGCTCGGTGTCTCGGTCTTCGGCAGCGTCGTCGGCTGCGACAAGAAGAAGGAGGAGACCAGCAGTTCTTCCAGCTCCGAGTCGAAGGACGACAAGGAGGACAAGAAGGACAAGAAGGGCAAGGACAAGAAGGACGACGACGACAAGTCCGACAAGAAGAAGGACGACGACAAGGACAAGGGCAAGAAGCCCGAGAAGGTCGAGCTCGTCGAGACCGACCTCTCCTCCGTCGCCGCCTGGAAGGGCTGGTCGATCAGCGCGCCCAAGGGCGCCAAGGTCTCCGAGGACGGCACCGATCTCCGGGTCGCCGGCAAGTCGTGCGACAAGTGCCCCTACTTCGACCTGATCCTCAGCCAGAAGAAGCCCGATCTCACCGCCACCAAGAAGCTCCACACGGACGAGGCGGCCAAGGGCAAGGACAAGATCAACTTCACCGAGAGCACCACGGCGGCCCTCGAGTGGACCTACGAGGCGGGCGACAAGAAGTCCTACAACTTCGTCCACATCGTGAAGGTCGGAACCGACGAGATCGGTTGCTGGCCCGATTCGAGCGTCAACGCCGAGGCCGACTTCGACGTCATGAAGGACGCCTGCGAGACCATCGCGAAGAAGTGACCGGAGCGAGCCGCAGGCGAGCGCAGGGAACAGCGGCCGCCTCCATGGGCGGCCGCAACAGCAACCAGTGACCGTAGCGAGCCGCAGGCGAGCGCAGGGAACAGCGGCCGCCTCCACGGGCGGCCGCACCAGCAACAAGCGACCGGAGCGAAGGCGGAGCCGCGCTGCGCCTACATCGTTGCTCGACGCCCCGGCGTCGACGACGCACGCTCTCGCCTCGATGCCCGCTGAACGCGCTCCCGTCGAGGGGGGAACGCGGTTCGTTCGTCAGCGCCAGCTGGGCGCGGGCGGCTTCGGCGTCGTGCACGCCGCGTTCGACCGCGACCGCAACGCCGAGGTCGCCGTCAAGACGCTCGCGCGCCTCGACCCGGTCGCCCTCTACCGCTTCAAACGCGAGTTCCGCGCGCTCGCCGACGTGCGCCACCCGAACCTGGTGGAGCTCTACGAGCTGGTCCGCGAGGGCGACGAGTGGCTGCTCTCCATGGAGCGGGTCAAGGGCGCGCTCGACTGTCTGACCTGGGTGCGGGGGCTCGCCGAGAGCGCCCCCGACGACGAGACCTTGAGCGCGCCGCCGGTGGTCGACGTCGCGCGCGTGCGCACGCCCGCCGGCCATCCGACCCCCGACTACGCGCGCCTGCGGGCGATGCTGGCCCAGCTCGCCTCCGCGCTCGACGCACTGCACGCAGCCGGCAAGCTCCACCGCGACATCAAGCCGTCGAACGTGCTCGTCGACGAGGACGGGCGGGTGGTGGTGGTCGACTTCGGCATCGCCACCGATCTGCGCGCGCAGAGCGGCGCGTCGGATCTCGCGCACATGCCCGGCACCCCCGAGTACATGGCGCCCGAGCAGGGCACCGGCGACGCCCTCACCGAGGCGGCGGACTGGTACGCGGTCGGCGTCATCCTCTTCGAGGCGCTCACCGGGCGGCTGCCGTTCCTCGGGACGCCGCTCCAGATCCTGCTCGACAAGCAGCGCCTCGAGCCGCCGCGTCCGAGCGAGCTCTCGCCGCAAGCCCCGGGCGATCTCGCCGCGCTGTGCCTCGAGCTGTTGCGCACGCGGCCGGAGACCCGCCCGTCGGGCGCCGAGATCCTGCGACGCCTCGGCGCGAACGTGCCCGTCGTCGCCGCCCGCAGCCACGACACCCGCGGCGAGGGCACGCTGCTCGTCGGCCGCGACGACACGTTGGCGCGGCTCCACCACGCGTACGCCGCCAGCAAGGCGGGCCGCCCGGTGTTCGTGCTCGTCTCGGGGCGCTCGGGCGTGGGCAAGACCGCCCTCGTGCGCCGCTTCCTCGACGACGTCGCGACCGACGCCGTGGTGCTCGCCGGACGCTGCTACGAGCGCGAGTCGGTGCCCTACAAGGCGCTCGACGCGGTCATCGACGAGCTCGCGCGCGCGCTCCTGCGCCTCCCGATCGCCGAGGCGGCGGCGGTGGTCCCGCGCGACGCGGCCGCGCTGGTCCGGCTGTTCCCGGTGCTCTCCCGCGTCTCTTCGCTGGCCGACGCGCCGCGCCGCGGGCTGCCCTCCGATCCGCAGCACCAGCGCATGCGAGGCTTCGGCGCGCTGCGGGAGCTGCTCGCGCGCCTCGCCGACCGGCGGCCGCTCGTGGTCTTCATCGACGACCTGCAGTGGGGCGACGCCGACAGCGCCGCCTTGCTCGCCGAGCTCGCGGCGCCGCCCGATCCGCCGGCGTTCCTGCTGGTCGGCAGCGCTCGCACCGTGGACGAGGACGGCAGCCCCACGCTGCGCACCCTGCTGCGCCCCGACACGCGCGCCACGTTCGACGTCCGCCGCATCCGGGTGGAGCCGCTGCGGCCCGACGAGAGCGTGGAGCTCGCACGCGCGCTCCTCGGCAGCGACGCGCCCCAGAAGCTGGTCGAGTCGGTGGCGGGCGAGTCCCGCGGCGAGCCGATGCTGCTGCGCGAGCTCGTCGACAGTGTCCAGTCCGAGGCCGGGGCCTTCACGTCGAGCTTCCGCATCGAGCACCTGCTGCTGCAGCGCCTGCGGCAGCTCCCGGACCCGGCGCGCCGCCTGCTCGAGGTGGTCTCGGTGGCGGGGCGACCGCTCCGCATCGACTACGCCGTGCAGGCCGCCGAGCTCTCGTCGGACGAACGGCGCGAGGCCCTCGACTGGCTGCGGGTGGCCCGGTTCGCGCGCGCGACCGGTGGCCGGGGTACCGACACCGTCGAGCCCTATCACGACCGGGTACGCGAGGCGCTCGTCGGAGAGCTCGACGAGGCGGAGCTGCGCGCCGTCCACGAGCGGCTGGCCCGGACCCTGCGCGAGATCGGCGACGCGGACCCCGAGGCGCTCTTCACCCACTACGCGGGCGCGGGGCTCTCGGAGCCCGCGGCGCGCTATGCGGAGCTCGCGGGCGAGAAGTCGGCCCGGGCGCTCGCCTTCGATCGCGCCGCGCAGTTCTATCGACAGGCGCTCGATCTCGGCACCGACGAGGCGCGCCGCGGGCCGCTGCAGGTGGCCTTCGGCGACGCCCTCGCCCACGTGGGGCGCGGCGAGGCTGCCGCGCAGGCGTTCCTCGCCGCCGCCGCCCTGGCCAAGGGCATGGACCGCCTCGACCTCGAGCGGCGCGCGGCCGAGCAGCTCCTGATCAGCGGCCACGTCGACGCGGGCATGGAGGTCATGCGGGCCGTGCTCGCGCGCGTGGGGCTCGACATCGCCGCCACCCCACGGCGCGCACTCTACGCCGTGGTCTGGCTCCGCCTGCTGCTCTGGCTGCGCGGCCTGCGCTTCCACCTGCGCGAGGCCGACACCGTGGCGCCCAAGACCCTCGCCCGCATCGACGTGTGCTGGTCGGCCGCCGCGGGGCTCGCGGTCGTCGACAACATGCGCGCCGCGCAGTTCCAGACCCAGAACCTGCTGACGAGCCTGCGGGCCGGCGAGCCGGAGCGGCTCCTCCGCGCGCTGGTGCTCGAGGCGGTGTTCGTCGCGACCCGCGGCCCGCGGGCGCGAGCGGCC
>CAZUZY010000425.1:0-7124 GCA_964624885.1 uncultured Polyangiales bacterium
CAGAACGGGCAGACCCCCTCGGCCGCGACGACGTGGCGGAGGCAGGCCCGACAGGGGACCAGGCGGCGGCTCACGACGACCTCCGGCGCCGACGGACGGCCGCGAGCCCGATCAACAGCGCGGCGACGGCGGGGGTGGCGGACGACGTGGGCCCCCCGTACGCGCAGCCGCCCGAGTCGTCGACCACCCCCGGTCCCGCGCTCGGGACGCACTTGTCTGCGTCGCAGGCGAAGCCGGGCTGGCACTCGCCGGTCACCGAGCACTTGTCGCGGCACTTGCCCGTGGTGGGGTCGCAGAGGAAGCCGTTGCAGGGCTGCTCCGCGGAGCCGTCGAGCGGCACCGAAGCGCTGTTGTCGGCCTTGCACTTGGCGGTGATGGCGCTGCACTTGCCGGACGCGCAGAGGAAGCCGGTCGCGCAGTCGGTGGGGAGCGTGCAGCTGGTCTTGCACTTGTCCGCGCCGTCGCAGACGTAGGGCGCGCACGACTTGTTGTCCGCGACCTTGCAGGTGCCCTTGCCGTCGCACACCCCCTCACCGGAGAGCGCGCCGTCGGCGCACACGGCCTTCTTGCACACGGTGTCGAGGCCGTTCGCGTAGGACAGGCACTTGGTGCGGTCGCTGCCGTCGCAGGCCAGCGCCTTGCACGCATCGCCGCCGCCGTCGCTGCACTTGGTGCGGGTCAGGCCGTGGACGGGGCCGGTCACCGGCGAGCAGGTGCCCGCGGCGCCCGGGACGTCGCACGCCTCGCACTGGCCGGTGCACGCCGTGTTGCAGCACACGCTGTCGACGCAGAAGCCGCTCGTGCAGTCCGCGGGCCCGGTGCAGGGCACGCCGGCCTTGGGCACGCACGCGTTGTCCTTGCAGGTGTAGCCGGTGGCGCAGTCCGTCTCCGCGAGGCAGACGGTCTTGCAAGCGGTGGCGTCACACGTGTAGGGCTTGCACGCGGTCGCCTTGGGCGCCGTGCAGTTGCCGGCACCGTCGCAGTAGGCGGCGGGCTTGGCGATCCCCGTCGCGGCGTCGCACGTCGGCGCCGCGCAGGTCGTGGAGCTGCCCGGGATGGCGTTGCACGAGATGCGGACCGTGCCGTCGCAGGTCGCCTGGCACGCACCGGTGCCGCTGCAGGCGGCGCGGCTGCCGTGCGGCTTGCCCGCGATGCCGATGCAAGAGCCCTCGCTCTTGGCCACGTCGCACGCCTCGCACTGACCGTCGCACGCGGCGTTGCAGCAGAAGCCGTCGACGCAGTAGCCAGAGCCGCACTCGGTCGCGCTGGTGCAGCTCGCGCCCACCGGTCGCGCGCACGCGCCCGTGGTGGTGGCGTCGCACCGCGCGGGGGCGGTGCAGCTCGAGGTCTTGCAGCAGGTGCTGTCGACGCAGTGCAGGCTCGTGCACTGGTCGTCGGCGGAGCAGGAGGTGCCGTCGGCACCGGTGGTCACGCACGACCCGCCGATGCAGGTGTAGCCGGTCGCGCAGTCCGTCGTGGTGCTGCACGACGAGAGGCACGAGGTGGCGCCGCACTTGTACTCCTTGCAGGCCTTGCTGGTGGCCGACACGCAGGTGCCGAGGCCGTCGCAGTAGCGGGTCGGCGTCTCCGCGCTCGCCGTGCAGAAGCCGGCCGCGCACACCGTGGCCACGCCGGGCGCGGCGCCGCACGAGAAGCCGTTCACGCCGTCGCACTTGGCCTGGCATGCGCCGCTGCCGGTGCACTTGGTGCGGGTGCCGTGGACGTCACCGGCGACGGCCGTGCAGGTGCCGGGCTTGCCGGCCACGTCGCACGCCTGGCACTGCCCGGTGCAGGTGCTGTCACAGCAGTAGCCGTCGACGCAGTTGCCGCTCGCGCACAGGCCCGCGGTGCCCGCCGTGCAGGTCGCGCCCTTCGGGTACTTGCAGGTGCCGGGGGCCTCGGGGTTGTTGCACTTCATGCCGCTCGGACACGAGGTGGCGCTGCAGCACGTGTTGTCGACGCACGACAGGCCACCTGCACAGTCGGTGGGGACCGCGCAGCCCGCGCCTGCGGTGCCGGCGCTGACGCAGATCGAGCCGCTGCACTTGTAGCCCGTCGCGCAGTGGCTGTTGTCGCTGCAGGTCGTGCGGCAGGCGGTGGCGCCGCACGCGTAGGGGGTGCAGTCCTTGGTGGCGGGCGTCGGGGTGGGGCAGAGGCCGCCCGAGCAGGTCGCGGGGTTGGTCTGCACCCCGCCGCCGCACGAGGCGGCGATGCACACCGGGGGGACCGCGGGGAGGGCGCACGCGGTCGCGCTCGTGCCGTCGCAGGAGTAGCCGCACGGCGCGCCGAACGGAGCGCAGAGGGTCCGGGTGGTGCCGAAGCCCGTGACCGCTTGCCCGGCCGGGTATCCAGCCGGTCCGTTGGTGGGCGTCACGGTGGTGCAGGTGCCGACCGCCGACGGCAGGTTGCAGGCCTGACACTGGCCGCCGCACGCGACGTTGCAGCACACGCCGTCCACGCAGCGGGTGCTCTTGCAGTCGCCGTTGGTCGCGCAGGCGGTGCCGTTGGCCAGCGGCGCGAAGAGCTCGGCGGTCGAGAGATACTGGCTCGAGACCGTGGCGCACCCCGCGAGCTTGCACACCGTGTTGAAGCCGCCGGCGACGAGCACGCGCCCGTCGGCGAGGCCGGCCGCCTGGTGGTCCCACCGGTTCGCGGCCATGTTCGAGGCGGGGATGACCCCGCCGGTCGGCGCGACGTCGACGAGGTTGATGCCGGTGGCGCCCGACACCACCGTGGTCGCCGTGCCCCCGGCGAACACCGGGACGCTCAGGGACCCGCTGTACAAGGCGATCGCCGCGGCCCCGAGGCCCCGAGCGCTCGCCAGGTTGCCCACGGTCGTCACCGCGCCGCTCGCCAGGTTGATCGACGTGACGTCGGTGCTCGCGCTGGCCGGGCCGGTGAGCCCGCCGCCGACCCACATCAGGTTGCCGACCTGCGCGACGGCGCCGGACCAGCGCGCGGTCGTGAGGTTGCCACCAGCCGTCCAGGTGGGCGCGGTCAGCGAGAAGGGGCCACCCGCGAGCTCGATGGTGTCGAGCGCGCCGGTCGCGCCCTTGCCGCCCGCCACGTAGAAGAAGCGCTTCGAGACGCATCCGACCGTGATGCCGCAGCCCTGATCGTAGCCGCCCATTGCGGGGTAGGCGCGCGCGCTCACGAGGTCGGCCCACGCGCCGAGCGAGGGACCTGCGACGTCGTCGAGCCGGCCGTCGGTGTA
Organism: uncultured Polyangiales bacterium; assembly: GCA_964624885.1. Taxonomy (GTDB): domain Bacteria; phylum Myxococcota_A; class Polyangia; order Polyangiales; family JADJMO01; genus JADJMO01. The sequence continues at coordinate 3,215 of CAZUZY010000425.1, forward strand.
GGCGTCGACCTTCTTGGAGTAGGCCGAGGTGCCGTCCCAGCCGCCGGCGAACACGGCCTGCGCGTACTGGGTGTAGACGAACCCCACCGTGCCAGCCTCGCCGCGGACGACGGCCCCGCTCAGCCCCATGCGGGCGCCGCCGGGCAGGCTACCGACCGCCGACCACGTGTTGGCCACGATGTCGTAGGCCTCCACCGAGGCCGTCGGGTTGGTGCCGGCGGTGGTCGAGCCACCCGCGATCAGGATCTTCGTGTCGAGCCAGTTCACCGCCGCGAACGAGTGTCGCGCGCTGGTGAAGGGCTTCATCGCGAGCCAGGTGCCCGAGGCGGTCTGGTAGATCTCGGCCGTGTTGGTGACCGTGCTCGAGGTGTCGATGCCGCCGAGCGCCATCGGACACCCCGTGGCGCAGGTGCCCGAGCCGGTCTTGTAGCTGACCATCTGGTAGGCGCGGCGGGCCTTGACCATGTTGCCCGTCGCGGTCCAGGCGGGGTCGAACGCCAGCGGGTAGCGCAAGCCCTGATCGTCGAACCGCGACACGACGGTGCAGACCTGCGCGCCGGGCTTCACCAGCGTCGCGGCCGTGGGGATGGTGCCGGTGGTGTCGACCGCGCACCCCTCCACGGTGAGCGTCGCGCGCACCGCGCGGCCCTCGGCGTCGAACACGATCGGCGCCGCCGTGTGCAACCGGGGGATCGCCTCGGCGTCGAGCACCTCGAGCGTGCCGCCGACGAGGCGCAGCCCCGCGGCGCCGAGCCCGAGCGTGAGGTCCCAGCGGAAGGCGCGCTCCGCCGGCGGCTCGCGCAGGACGACGAGCTCCTCGTCACCGTCGGAGAGCGGCACGTGGACCAGGTCGGCTTTCTCACCGAACGCGTTGCGGTAGAGCAGCGTGCCGCCGTCCACGCGGACGCTCGCCGTGGAGGCCCCTCGAGGGCGCACGCTGACGGCCACGCCCCGCGACGCGAGATGGACGGCGCCGTCGGCCGCGGCGGGGTAGCGGACGTCGGCGGAGACCGGCGAGCGAAAGGGGATCTCGGCCACGAAGTGGTCGCCGCGGCGCGAGAAGCCGTCCGCGGCGCTCTCGGGGAACACCGCGGTGCGCGAACCGTCGAACGCCGGGGTGGCGAGCCAGGTGGCGCGCAGCCGGCCGAGCTCGGTGCGGGCGCCACTGCCGGTGGGGCGCTCGGCCGCGGTCGGCCCGGGCGCGCTCGCGTCGCCCCCTGGATCCAGCGGCTCCTTGCCCGAACAGCCCAACCAGAGGAGCGCACAGACCGGGGCAAGACGACGCGGCATGGATGCCGAGTCTATCCAAACGGGCAAAAGGGGCCATCCCTCTGAACTGCAGAGCCGGGGGCGGTGCGGCTAAGGTGGCGCGGATGGACCTCCTCGTGCGCTCGACCCGCGTGCTGACGGGTGAACGGCTCGTTCCTGCCTCGCTCCACGTCCGCGGCGGTCGCATCGTGCGCGTCGCGGCGCACGACGAGCTCCTGCCCGGCGTGCCCCTCCTCGACGCGGGCGAGCACGTGATCCTGCCCGGCGCCGTCGACGCCCACGTCCACGTCAACGAGCCCGGACGCACCGAGTGGGAGGGGTTCGAGACCGCCACCCGCGCCGCCGCCGCGGGGGGCATCACCACCGTCGTCGACATGCCCCTCAACTGCATCCCGGTCACGACGAGCGTGGCGGCCGTCGCCGAGAAGGCGCGCGCCACGGCGGGGCGGTGCTTCGTCGATCACGCGTTCTGGGGCGGAGTGATCCCCGGCAACGAAGCCGAGCTGGATGCGATGGTGGAGGCCGGGATCACCGGGTTCAAGTGCTTCCTCGTGCACTCGGGGATCGACGAGTTCCCGAACGTCGTCGAGGCCGACCTACGGCGCGCGATGCCGCGCCTCGCCGCTCGCGGGGCCGTGCTGCTCGTGCACGCCGAGGTGCCGGGGCCCATCGATCGCGCGGAGGCCGCGGGGCAGGGGCTCGATCCGCGCCGCTACGCGACGTTCCTCGCCTCGCGACCCCGCGCCGCCGAGGACGAGGCCATCGCGATGATCGTCCGCCTCGTGCGCGAGACCGGCTGTCGCGCGCACATCGTCCACCTGTCCTCGTCCGATGCGCTCGCGACCCTGGCCGCCGCGCGCGCGGAGGGCCTGCCGATCACGGCCGAGACCTGCCCCCACTACCTGACCTTCGCGGCCGAGGAGATCGAGGACGGTCGCACGCTCTTCAAGTGCTGCCCGCCGATCCGGGAGCGCGAGAACCGCGAGCGGTTGTGGCGCGAGGGCCTCGCCGCGGGCGTGATCGGGCAGATCGTCTCCGACCACTCGCCCTGCACGCCGGCCCTCAAGCGGCCCGAGGAGGGCGACTTCATGGCGGCGTGGGGCGGGATCGCGGGCCTCGAGCTCGGCCTGCTCGCCACCTACACCGAGGCCACGGCGCGCGGCTTCGACCTCCCGACGATCAGCCGCTGGGTGTCGGCCGCGCCCGCCGCGCTGGCCGGCGTTGCGCACCGCAAGGGGCGGATCGCCGAAGGCTTCGACGCCGATCTCGTCGTGTTCGACCCCGACGCCACCACGGTCGTCGACGCGACCACGCTCCACCACCGGCACCCGATCACGCCGTGGGCGGGGCGAAAGCTGCGCGGTCGCGTGCTGCGCACCCTGCTGCGTGGGGAGACCTTGCACGAGGCCGGCCGCTTCGCCGCCGCGCCCGCGGGGATCCGGGTCGACGCGCGCACCGCTCGCTGAGTAGGATCGCGGGCTCCCATGAGCTCGACCATCCCGGAGTCCCCGCGGACGCCCGCCCGCCCCCCGTTCACCGACCTCCCCGATCTCGCCGCCGCGCGCGTCGGTGGGGTGGTGTTGCACGCGACCGACGACTTCTTCGCGCCGAAGGAGAACCTGATCGAGGCGCGCGTGCCCGAGTGGCGAGACGGCGTCTACACCGAGCGCGGCAAGTGGATGGACGGCTGGGAGTCGCGGCGCAGCTTCGGTCGCGTGCCGGGGCACACCCACGACGCGTGCATCCTCGAGCTCGGGCTGCCCGGTCTCGTGCGGGGGGTGGACATCGACACCTCGTGGTTCCGCGGCAACTTCCCGGAGTCGGCCGCGCTGTTCGGGGCCGACGTGCACGGCCGCCCCGACGCCGCGGCCCTCGCGCACGCCGCGTGGTTCCCGCTCGTCCCGCGGATCGCGCTCGAGGGGCACGGACCCAACTACTTCGCCGTCGGCAGCGACCAGCGGGTCACCCACGTGCGCCTCGACATCTACCCCGACGGCGGGGTCGCCCGGCTGCGCGTGCACGGCACCGTGCTCCCCGACTGGCCGCGCATCCTCGGCCTCGGCGGCGCCATCGATCTCGCCGCCCTCGAGCACGGTGGCGTCGTGGTCACGGCCAACGACATGTTCTTCGGGTCCCGCCACAACCTCATCCAGCCGGGGCGCTCGGTCAACATGGGCGACGGCTGGGAGACGCGTCGCAAGCGCCAGGTGGGCCACGACTTCTGCATCGTCGCCCTCGGGCGACGGGGCACCATCCGCGAGATCGAGCTCGACACCAACCACTTCAAGGGCAACTTCCCCGAGAGCGCCGAGGTGCACGGGCTCGACCTCCCCGACGCCACGCCCGATCAGCTGCACCGGGCCCACTTCGTCGAGGTGCTGCCTCGCACCAAGCTCCGCGCGCACACCCGCCACCTGTTCGACGCGCTGGCCCACGAGCCCGACCAGCGCTTCACCCACGTGCGCCTCACGATCCACCCGGACGGGGGCATCTCTCGCCTCCGCGTGCGCGGGCTGCCCGATGCTTGAGTGGCTGAACGCCCTGCCGGCGAACGAGGCAGAGGCCCAGCTCCTCACCTGTTGTGGGTCGACGGCGTTCGCGCGTCGCCTCGCCGCGGCTCGCCCGTTCGCCGACCGCGCCG
>CAZUZY010000426.1:0-7063 GCA_964624885.1 uncultured Polyangiales bacterium
GACGCGCTCGACGTGACGCTGCCGCGGGCCGCGGGCGCGCCGACCCGCATCGCGCGCGCCGACGACGCCGACGCCTGGCTCGAGCTCACCACCGAAGGTCAGCGCCCGAGCACGCCCGAGGTGCACGGCGCCGCCCTCGTGCTGCGAGAGGTCGCCGCGGCGACCGATCTGGTGCAGGTGGTCGAGCCCTCCCGCTTCGAGGAGATCCGCGTTCTGCGCACAGCGGGCGCCGAGCACGTCACGCGCCATCGCGTGCGGCGAGGTCCGGGCATCGCGGGGTTGCGCGTCGTCGACGGACGCATCGAGGCGCTCGCCGCCGATGGTCGCGTGCGGCTCACGAGCGCGCCGAGCTTCGCCGTGGACGCCCACGGCACCCGCCGCACGCTCGACGTCCGGCTGTCGGACGACGGGACGAGCCTCTCGCTCACCCTCGACCCGACGGGCCTCGGGTATCCGATCGCGGTCGACCCGCTCTGGACCGCGACCCCCGATCTCCTCACGCCCCGCTACCGACACGGAGCCGCGCCCCTGCCCGACGGACGCGCGATGATCGCCGGCGGGATGCGGGCCAGCGCCCTCGTCTCGATCCTCGACACCACGGCCGCCTTCGACCCGAAGACGAAGACCTGGACGGCGCTCGCCCGGATGCCTGCCGAGGCGGAATCGTTCGCGTTCACCGTGCTGTCGAGCGGCAAGCTCCTCGTGACCGGCGGCTACTTCACCACCACTTGGCTGCCGTTCCGCGGGGCCTCGGTGTACGACCCCACGACCAACACCTGGTCGAGCGCGGGGACCTTCAGCGGGTCGCCGTACCAGGCCGGTGTCGTCGCGGCTCTCTCGGGCGATCGTGCGCTGGCGGTCAGCCAGCCGGACGCGCTCTTGTGGTCGCTGTCGACGGCGAGCTTCGTCGCGGCGGGTACCACGCTCGTGACCCACGACGGTCACACCGCCACGACCGTCGCTGGCGACCGTGTCCTCGTCGCCGGCAGCAGCTCGTCGAAGGAGACGGACCTCTGGGACCCGACGACCAAGACGTTCAGCAACGGCGGCACCATGCTCGCCCCGCGCGCGAACCACACCGCGACGCTGCTGCCGTCGGGGCGGGTGCTGTTCGTCGGAGGCACTGGCCTCTCGACCGCCGAGCTCTACGACCCCACGACCAAGAAGTTCAGCGCCGCGGGCACGATGTCGACCGTGCGCACGCAGCACACCGCGACCCTCCTCGGTGGCGAGCGGCTGCTCGTGACCGGAGGCACGAACGGCAGCGGGACCGTGCTCTCGACGACCGAGATCTACGACGGCGCCAGCAACACCTGGTCGCTCGCCGCGCCCATGTCCAAGCCCCGGGTCCAGCACACGGCGACGGCGATCGCCGGCCCGAAGGTGGTCGTGGCCGGCGGCTCCGACGGTTCGAGCACGCTCTCCACCGCCGAGGTGTTCGAGCCCTACGCGAAGGGCGTCGCGTGCGCCAAGGACACCGACTGCGTCACCGGCTTCTGCACGGACGGCGTGTGCTGTGACACCGCGTGCACCGGCCAGTGCGAGGCCTGTGACGCCGCTGGCAGCTTCGGCACGTGCACGGCCGTGACCGGCACGCCGCACGGCGCGAGGACGGCCTGCGTGGCCGCGGGGACCGGCGTCTGCGCGCGCGCGTGCGACGGCAAGGACCGCACGCAATGCAACTTCGGTGGCAAGACCGTGGAGTGCTCGGCCGCGAGCTGCGCCGCCGGCACGGCCACCGCGGCGAGCACGTGCGACGGCGCGGGCAACTGCCCGACGCCGACCAAGGCCGACTGCGCGCCGTACGCGTGCGGGGGCACGGCGTGCAAGACCTCGTGCGCCGGCGACGCCGACTGCGGCGGCGCCAACGTGTGCGACACCAAGACGGGCAGGTGCGTGGTGGCGGTGTCCGCGAAGTGCTCGCCCGACGGCCAGAGCTCGATCCCGACGGACCCGACCAAACCCGCCGTCGGCTGCGCGCCCTATGTCTGCGACGTCAGCACGGGTGGGTGCGCCACGCGCTGCGCCTCGTCGCGCGACTGCGCGAGCGGGAACGCGTGCGACGTCCCCTCGGGCGAGTGCAAGCCCCTCACCGACCCGCCCACGGACTCGGGGGGTGGGTGCGCCTATGGAGGCGCCTCGTCGCCGCTGGCCTCCGCGCTCGGCCTCGCGCTCGTCGGCCTCGCCGGCCGCCGCCGCCGGCGCTGAGTCAACGCGCCTTCATGCAGTCCTCGATGCTGCGGAAGCAGAGCGGGTCGCTCTCGACGCAGCGCACGAACGCGGCCTTCTCGAGCGAGGTCCAGCCCGCTTCGTGGGCCACGCAGTAGGCCGCGCAGCCGACGAAGCCGGCGTCGCTCGCGAGGAACGGCTCGCACCAGCCGTCCGATTTGGCCTTGGCGGCGCGCGAAGCGCAGATCGTCGCGCAGAGATCGCGGGCGTCGAACCCGCTGTCGACGACGCCCGCGTCGACCGAGCTCGGGGCGTCCAGAGGGGTCGCGTCGGTGGAAGGGTCGATGACGCTGGCGCCGCAGGCGGTCACGCCCAGGAAGCCGCAGAGGAGGAGGGTGCGCATGGCGGCGAGGTTCGCCCGATCTGCGCCGTGCGGCTACGCTCTCGGAGATGGACGTGCGTGCGCCGCTGCTCAGCCTGGCCCTGGTCGTCGGCAGTGTCGGGGCAATCCTGCACGCGCCGAAGGTGCGCGCCGACGCGGACGGCGAGATCACCGTGGTCCTCAAGACCGGCGTGGTGGTGCGGGGCACGCTGATCGAGCGCGTCCCGGGCGAGCACGTGATCCTCCGTCTCGCCACCGGCGAGACCCGCAAGATCCGCTGGTCCGAGATCGCGAGCGACAGCTACGGCAAGGCGCCCGAGCCCACGGCCGCACCGACGCCGACGCCGACGCCGACCCCGACGCCCACGCCCACGCCCACGCCCAGCACCCCTGCGCCGACGACGCCACCCCCCACGTACGCCCCCTACCCGACCCCACCCATGGGCGGCGCACTGGTGCACGTCGAGGCCAAGCCCGGCGCGTTGCTCGAGCGCTTCGTCGTCTACGGGACCAGCACGCGGTGGGAGCCCGTGTGCGCGGCGCCGTGCGACAGCCCCGTGCCGTCGGGGACCTATCGCGTCAACGGCAAGGGCATGCGCAGCTCGCCCGAGTTCGCCGTCGGCACCCAGCCGGTCCACGTGCGCGCGCAGCTCGGGAGCCTCGCGGGGATGATCACCGGCATCTCGCTCGTGGGGCTCGGGGGCCTCTGCGTGCTCACCGGAGGGCTCGCCGCGCTCACCTTCGACGACGAGCCCCGCTACCCCGGCGACCCGGGCTCCTCGGCCGGGAAGACCGCCTTCACCACGCTCGCGGTGATCGGCGGGATCATGCTCGCCGTCGGGCTACCGCTGTGGCTGATCAACGGCCGCAGCGTCGAGGTGGACGGCCGGGAGGTCGCGCTGCGCCTCGACGACAAGGGCCTCGTGCGGCTCACTCCCCGCGGCCTCGTGTTCTGAGCTCAGGGGCACGCGGGGACGAGATCCAGCCCTCCGAAGAACTCGTCCACGAACGCCTGCCACGCCTTGCCGTTGGGCGCCGGCCCGCACTTGAAGGCTTTTCCGGGGAGCTTCTGCTTGTCCAGCACCGCGCGGTGCTCGCGGAAGTGGCGCACGGCGAGCTCCGCCGCGTACTCCCAGGCCCCGTTGCCCGGCTGGAACGCGTAGTACGTGCCGCCCTTCACGATGGTGTCGTGGGGCGCGTAGGGCGTGAGGCAGGCGATGTCCTTGCCGCACTTCTTGATGACGTCTTCCTGGGCCTTCGCGAGGGCGCTCGAGCTCCACTCCTGGTGCGCGCCGTCGTTCAGGTGGAAGATCTCGTGCACCATCAGCTCGCGCACCGCCACCGCCGAGTGCAGCAGCGACCCCGAGACGTTGTAGGCGTAGCTCCAGTCCTTGGCGAAGCCGTTCGGCGTGGTGCGGTCGACCGACCGGAAGAACCGCAGGGTGAGCGCGCGCCAGCGGTAGCCGATCTTCTTGCCACTCGCGGCGGCCGCGAGGTCGAGCGCCGTGTAGACGCGGTCGAAGTCGCGCGTGCCCTCCTCCACCCAGGCGAGGTGCTTGCGGTGCTTGCCCACCGGCAGCTCGGGCACGAGCTCGATGATGCCGCGGTAGCCGCCGTCGAACATCTGGCGCGGCTCGAGGCCCGCGACGTCGCCGGACTGGGCGTAGAGATCGAGGGCCAGCTTCTGGGCGGCGGCGTCGCTGTCGTAGCGCTGGGTGAGCAGGCAGCGGATGCGGGCCTCGTCGCCGACGGCGGCGGCGCAGGCGGCGGTGACCGACGACGGCGTCTTGCCGAGGAAGAGCACCTTCTCGGCCTCGGCGGCGGACACGGCGGGCGGCTTGGGCTTCTCCTCGACGAGCGGCGTGGGCTCCTCGGAGGCCGACGCGCTCGGCGTCACGCTCGGGCTCGTGACGGTGGGCGAAGGCTTCGCACCCGCGTGACGCTCCGGGGCCGGCCGCGTCGCGCAACCGACGAGCAACGTCACGAGGGCCCAGCTCTTCCGCACGGGAATAGGACGCCCGCCGCGGCCAGATGTTCCATGCCGCCTTGATTTCTGTACGATTCCTGGCGTGAGAGCCCGCCCCCTCTTCGCGCTGGTGCTGCTGGCCGCCTGTCAGAAGGACGAGCCCGCCGCCCCCCCGACCGACTCGGGCGCCGAGGACACGGGGGGCGAGGACACCAACGTCCCGAAGCCCACGCCGGTCCCGGTCGTGCCCACCCTCATCGGCACCGGTGGCTTCGCCTACCGCTTCGGCAGCGCGTTCGCGGGGGCGACGGCGCCGAACGGCCTGTGCAAGGTGGGCCCGGACACCAAGGGCCCGTGGGGCACGGTCAACTTCCTCCACTACACGGGGTACTGGTACGGCGACGACACGATCCAGGGGTTCTCGCACCTGCACCTCTCGGGCACCGGCGCCACCGATTACGGCGTGCTCACCTTCATGCCGACCGACGCGGCCATCACCGCGGCGGGGACCAAGCCCGCGGGGTACGAGTCCAAGTTCGGCAAGCCGAGCGAGACCGGGGCGCCGGGTTACTACGCCGTGACCCTCGACCGCGGGTCGATCCGCGCCGAGCTCACCGCCACCACCCACGCCGCGCACCACCGCTACACCTGGCCCGCGGCGGCGACGGCGGGGCACGTCGTCGTCGACCTCGATCACCACCTGTCGGGCGGCACGGTGAAGGACGCGGAGGTCACGCTGTCGCCCACCGACCACACGTTCCGCGGGCGGCTGCGCCACGTCGGCGGCATGTCGGGCGGCTTCGGTGGCTACGACGTGTTCTTCTCCGCGCGCGCCAAGAGTGCCTGGAGCAAGGCCTCGGTGTGGGCCGACGGCGCCGCGCCGGCCGAGGGCACGAGCGCCAAGGGCACCGGCGTGGGCCTCGCGCTCGATTTCGATCTGGGCACCGACAAGGGCGTCGAGGTCGTCGTGGGCATCTCGCTGGTCTCGCAGAAGGGCGCCGACGACAACCTGGCCGCCGAGATCGCGGGCTTCGACTTCGAGGGCACCAAGGCCAAGACCGCCACCGCGTGGAAGGGCCTGCTCGACCGCGTGAAGGTGACGGCCACCGACAAGCTGCAGGCCGACATGATCACGGCCGCTGTCTACCACTCGTTCCTGATGCCGAGCGTCACGGAGGACGTCGATCGCACCTACGTGTTCGGGGGCAAGACCCAGAAGAGCGACGACTTCACCTTCGTGAACGACCTCTCGCTGTGGGACACCTACCGCAACCTGAACCCGCTCCACTCGCTGATCGCGCCCACCCACGCCCGCAACGTGGTGCGCTCGCTCCACGAGATGGCCAAGGTGCTGGGCTTCTTCCCCAAGTGGCCGCTCGCGACCGGCGAGGCCGGCACCATGGTGGGCTCTAGCGCCGAGGTGGTGCTCGCGGACGCCTACCTCAAGGGGATCCGCGACTGGGACGCCGCCGGCGCCTACTCGCTCATGCGCGCCGCGGCGATGGACCCGACCCCGCCGCCCGGCGGCCGTGGCGGGCGTGATCGCGTCGAGGAGTGGATGAAGTACGGCTACCTGCTCTCGACGCGCGATGGCTCGGTCTCGCGATCGATCGAGCACGCGCAGGACGACTTCGCGCTCGGCAACTTCGCGAACGCGCTCGGCAAGACCGACGACGGCAAGGCGCTCCTCGAGCGCAGCAAGGGCTGGCGCAAGCTGTTCGACAAGGAGACCGGCAACCTCTGGCCCAAGGACGCGACCGGCGCGTTCAGCGGCGATCGATCCGACGAGACCTTCTTCGGCAAGGGGTACGTCGAGGCCAACGCGGTGCAGACCACGTTCGGCGCGTTCTGGGACGCCGACGCGTACGTCGATCTGTTCGGGGACCGCGCCAAGGCGGTGGCCAAGCTCGAGGCGCTGTTCGTCAACGGCAAGATCGAGTGGGACGCGCTCGACATCACCGACAACCTCCGCTCGGCGGGCATGCGCCCGTACTACTGGGCGGGCAACGAGCCCGACGTGCACGCTGGCTACCTGTTCTCGCTCCTCGGCCGCCCCGACCTGGCGCAGAAGTGGCTGCGCTGGGCGGCCGAAGCGTTCTACGGGCCGGGCGCCGACGGCATCCCGGGCAACGACGACGGCGGCTCGATGTCGGCCTGGTACCTGTTCACCGCGCTGGGCTTCTACCCGATCGCCGGCGGTGACCAGTACGTCGTCGGCGTGCCGCTGCTGCCGCACGCCGAGCTCGCCGTCGCCGGCGGCACGTTCACCGTCGACGCGGCCGGCGTCTCGAAGGACAAGGCGTACATCCAGTCGGTGACCCTGAACGGCGCGCCGCTCGACAAGCCGGTGTTCCGCCACGCCGACCTGAAGGCGGGCGGGACCCTCGTGTTCACGATGGGCGCCGCGCCGAGCGCCTGGGGTCGGGTGCCGTGAGCTCCGCCACGTCGGCGTCCTCGAGGGTGTCGTCGGCGGCCTTCTCGAGTGCCACCCGCAGCCGCTCGTCGACGATCGACTCGGCCGCGACGCGCACGCGCTCGCGTCGCCC
>CAZUZY010000427.1:0-7052 GCA_964624885.1 uncultured Polyangiales bacterium
CCTGCGGCGACGGCCTCGCCTGCGCGGGGACCACGTGCGTCCGCTGCGGCGACGCGGGTCAGCCCTGCTGCGGCGGGAGCTGTCGCGGCAAGACGGTCTGCGGCAGCGGCGGCTGCGCGCCGTGCGGAGGCAACGGTCAGCTCTGCTGCGGCGGCGGCGCCTGCGATCCAGGCACGATCTGCAAGGGCTCGTGCGTGGGCTGCGGTGGCGTCGGGCAGCCCTGCTGCGGCCTCGCCTGCACCGGCACGACCGCCTGTGTCGGAGGCGCCTGCAAGCAGTGCTGCGCGCTCTGCAAGAATCGAACGGCCTACCATCGCCTGGATTTCGGCTCGATGTGCGCGGAGCAGGCAGCCACCTACTGCAACGAGGCCGGCAAGAACCGCGGCGGCCTCGCCGATGCGAAGTGGGACTACTGCAGCCCCTGAGCCGATCAGGGGCAGCCCGTCGACACCCGCAGCGCCGGATACGGCATCCACCCCGCGCGCAGCGTGCCGGTCCTGGCGACGACGTAGCCGTAGACGAACTTGAGCTCGCCGGCCGCCTTGCGGAAGCGGCCCGCCGAGTCCTGCGCCCAGAGCTTGATGTCGATCGACGGCGCGCCGGTGCTGGTCGGCACGTCGAGGCGCTGGAACTTGGTGCCCGCGGGGAAGTGATCGATCGCCGGTCCGCCGAGCCCCGCGCCGGGCACGTTGAAGGCGAGGTTGATGGAGCGCTTGCCGTTGGCGCGCACGCGGGCGAGGTAGTCGCCGGCCGCCTCGCCCGCGGGCCCGGGGCCCGACGAGGTGTCGTAGACCACCTTCTTCTCGGCGAGGCTGTCGTCCATGGCGTCGGCGACCGCGTAGCAGGCCATCTTGGCGAGGCCGGCGGCGTGCGCGTCGACGTCGCCGAGGCGCGCGGCGAGCACGTCGGCCGACTTGACCGCGGCGAGCGGGAACCAGCCCGAGCTCTTGGTGCTGGTGGTCATCGCGTAGACGTACTTCGCGCCGTGGAACGTGCGCAGCTGGCCGTAGTTGAACTTGAGCGTGGCGTTGGTGGCCACACCGAGCGGGTCGCCGTTGCCGTCGAGCACCGTCGCCTTCTCGACGCCCCAGTCGACGCTGCCGTCGGTGTGCAGGATCCGGTTGCCGCCGCTGACGCGCAGCTTGCAGTTGTAGGGGCTCAGGTAGCAGGCGCCGCCGTTCACGCCGGGCACGGTCACCACCGACTCGCTCTCGCGCTCGTCGGCCGCGAGGTCGGCGCTGGGTTCGGTCTCGTCGCTCACCTCGCCGACGCAGGCAGTGGACGAGAGGGCGGAGAGGACGACGAACGTGGCGAGCGAGCGATGCATGGGAGCCTCCTGGTTCGAGATCCGAGAGAGCACTTCCGATGCCAGTGGCGTCGATCGTCGCGCGCGCGAAATCGGCCTGTATTTCCCTGGTGTCCCGCGCGAAGGACATGGTCAGCCGACCCCCAGGTGGTCAGCCCACCCGCCTCACGGCGTGACCTCGCGGCTCGCCCCGACGCCGAGCTCGCCGCCGAAGTTCACGCGGAACGCGGTCGCGCCGCCGATGGCCACCTGCTTGTGCCCGAAGCCGAGGGCGTCGGTCGGGATGCCGTCGATCTGCTTCCAGCCGTCGGCGTAGCGGGCCTCGAGGGTGACCTTCGTGCCGGACGCGAGCCGCGCGTGCGCGAAGATCACCACCTCGGTGGCGCTCGCCTTGGTGAGGTCGACGCCGATGGGGTAGGTCGCATAGGAGGGCTTGTTCGCGCCCGCGAGCGTGCGCAGGCCCGAGCCCCAGTGCGCGTCGTCCCAGACCTGGTACTGGGCGATGGTGCGCAGGCGGCCGCCCTCCCACGCGAGGCGGCGTGTGACGTCGATCGCGTCGCGCTGGAGGGCCTCGCTCACCTTGGCCGGTCCACTGTCCCCGGTGGTGAGGAACCCGCCTTCGGTGAGGTAGAGCCCCCGCCCCTTGCCGACCCGGCCCTGCTTCTCGGCGTTCTCGAGGTAGCCCTCGAACTGCGCGACGATCGCCGACCACTGCGCGGTGCTGGTCGCGTAGTCGTGGAACGCGAGGCCGCTCGCGTGGACGACGCGCGCGCGTTCCGGGCAACGCCGGGCGTCGGGGCCCACGAGCTTGCTCCCGTCCTTGCGCAGGCAGAGCGTGTAGTCGAGCAGCGCCGACTCCGTGTCCTTGCCGGCGCCGTCACCGAAGAAGATCCGGGCGCGCACGCCGGCGGTCTTGCGCAGGTGCCGGCGCGCCGAGAACCACAGCGAGCGGATGGCGAAGCCCCGCTCGTCGGCCGAGCTCTTGCCCTCGTCGTTGCCGTCGGGCACGTCGAAGAACGAGCGCAGGTTCGGCTCGTTCCACAGCGTCCAGGCCCAGATGCGCTGCCCCTTGAAGTGGCGCCCGACCGCGGTGACGAACTGCGCCCACTTGCGCGGGTCGGGGCGGTATCCACACGACCAGTCGCCGCCCGCCGCGCGCGCGATGCAGGTGGCCGGATCCTGCGAGCCCCAGAACGGCATCGGGGCGCCGAGGGTGAGCATGACCTTGAGGCCCGCGCCGCGCGCGAAGGTCACCACGTTGTCCCACTTGCGGAAGTCGTAGCTGGCGGGGTCGGTCTTCACGAAGGACGGTGTGTCCTTCGACTCGGCCACCGCGAGCCCGTGCTTGCAGCGCACCGCGTCCTTCCAGAACAGCATCACGCGGATCACGTTGGCGCCGAGCGCGCGCGCCTCGGCGACCGCCGCCCCCGCCGCCTTCTCGTCGAAGACACAGGTGTTCGGGTCGGGCGTCCACGTGTAGCCGCTGAAGTGGGGATCGTCCTGCAGGATCGAAAGAGGCCCGTGCGCGGGACGCTTGGGGGGCGCGCCCTTGGTCCCGAGCGACGCGCTCGTGGGACCGGGCCCGTCGTCGAGGACCTCCACGTCGTCGAGGTCGTCGACCTGGTCGACCTCGGCCTGCTCGGCGGCGGTGGCTGCCTCGTCCTCGGCGTCGGCCTCGAAGTCCTCCACCCAGTCGCTCGTGAACTGCGGGTCTTCGTCGACGGGGGCATCGGTGCTGCCGGAGCAGCCGTGGGTGAGGATGCCGAGGGTGAGGAGCGCGAGCGCGGGGCGGAGCATGGCGGCGGGAATGCAGGCGCCGGGCCAGCGCGACCGCCCGGTTTCGCCGCGACCCCCGCGCTGGGCGGCGTGGTCAGTCGACTGACCAGGTGGGGGTCTTCTGACCATGCCTGGCACCCCCCTGAACCTTTGTCGGCCGCCCGTGGAGGCGGCCGATGCTTCGGCTCGCTCACGCTCACCTCAGCGCCGGGGGTCCCGCGGCAGCTCGGGCCAGTGTTGCTCGAAGCGCGGGTCGAGCCCGAACCCGAGCGCGTCGCGATGCACCCGCAGCTCCCAGCGCGCCTGCTGGTAGCGCTCGCGCGCGGCGCCGTAGGCGGCGAGGGTCTTGTCGTCGTGCACGGTCGGTGCGAGCGCCTGACAGGTCGCGAGGGCGTCTCGCGCCTTGCGCTCCGCGCGCCCGAGCGCACCGGCCATCTCCTGCACGATCTCGCGCTCGATGGCGGCGAGCTGCTTCTCGGGCCCCAGCGTGAGGCTCGCCCTCGGCCCGAGCTTCTCGCGCATCGCGTCCTGGTACGGCCCCTCCACATCGTCGGGGCGCTCGAGCAGGTGACGCAGCCTTCGCTTCATGGTCAGCGCGGGCCGACCACCCGGTTGCGCCCGCCGCTCTTCGCCGCGTAGAGGCGCTCGTCGGCGAGCGTCATCAGCTGGTCGGCGGCGAGCTCGGGGGTGGTGAGGTTGCGGAGCTCGTCGAACGAGGCGACGCCGAGGCTCGAGGTGATGGGGATGTGGTGGGTCTTCCAGGGGATGACCAGCGCCTCGAGGGTCTCGCGGAGCCGCTCGGCGAGGGTGAGGGCGGTGGCTCGATCCACGCCGCGCACGAGCACGACGAACTCCTCGCCGCCGATGCGCGCGAACACCACGTCGGGGCGCAGCTTCTTGGTCACCGACGAGACGAGCGCCTGCAGCACCGCGTCGCCCGCGGGGTGCCCCCAGGTGTCGTTGATCTTCTTGAAGTGATCGACGTCGAGCATGATCATCGCGAGCGCGACCGGGCCGCCCTGGGCGGCGGTGGCCATCGCGGCGGCGAGCTCCTTGACGAAGCGGTCCTGGAAGAACTGGCGGTTGTAGGCCCCGGTCAGCGCGTCGCGGACCGCGCTCTCGTAGAGCTGCTTCTGGAGCTTGGCCTCGCGCTCGTCGAGCAGGTCGAACCGCAGGATCACCTCGGTGCCCACCTGGATGCGGTCGCCGTCCATCAGGCGACGGAAGCGGACCCGCACGTCCTCCTTGCCGTCCTGTTGCACGAACGTGCCGTTGCGGCTGCCGAGATCCTCGAGGACGCACTCGTCGCCCTGCTTGACGATGCGCGCGTGCTTGCGGCTCACGCCGTCGCTGTCGATGACCACCGTGGCCTCGCGGCCGCGGCCGAGGATGGTCTCCTCGCGGTCGAGCGGATAGGTCTCGCCGGCGCGCGGCCCCGCGATGGCGGTGAGGTAGGGCGAGCGCGGCACGACGACCGGCGCGTGCGATCCGCTCTGGTCCACGACCAGGATCGCGGTGCGGGTCTGCTCGAAGTCCTCGGAAGACCCCGGCTCCATGGGGTCCTTCGTGGCGGCGCCACCCTGGGGCGCTCCTCCATGCGCCGATCGCTTCGGGACCTCGGACATCCAGCCCTGAAAAGATACGACAAGAACGCCGCCGGCCCAACTCCCAACGGTATTCCGGTGCGTCGGCCCCCGTCCGGTCGGGTTTTGGCGTTCCCACCTATCGCGCGGGCCCGCGGACCCGCTACAAGCCACGAAAACCCGGCCCGGAGCCCCCCATGTCCCGCAACGTCCACGAGAACATCCTCGGCGCCATCGGCAACACCCCCCTGGTCCGCCTCCACCGCATCACGCGGGACATCAAGGCCAAGGTGTACGCCAAGGTCGAGACCTTCAACCCCGGCCACAGCATCAAGGACCGCATGGCGCTCCGCATGATCGACGACGCCGAGCGGAGCGGCGCGCTCAAGCCCGGTGGCACGATCATCGAGGGGACGAGCGGCAACACGGGCATGGGCCTCGCGATGGCCGCCATCGTGAAGGGCTACAAGTGCATCTTCACCACCACCGACAAGCAGTCGCCCGAGAAGGTCGACGCGCTGCGGGCGTTCGGCGCCGAGGTCATCGTCTGCCCCACCGACGTCGACCCCGAGGACCCGCGCTCCTACTACTCGGTGAGCTCGCGCCTCGTGAACGAGACGCCCAACGCCTGGAAGGCGAACCAGTACGACAACCTCAGCAACGCGCAGGCCCATTACGAGAGCACGGGCCCCGAGATCTGGGAGCAGACCGAGGGCAAGATCGACCATCTGATCGCGGGCGTCGGCACCGGCGGCACGATCAGCGGCACCGGGCGCTATCTCAAGGAGAAGAAGCCGGGCATCAAGGTGTTTGGCATCGACACCTACGGCTCGGTGTTCAAGAAGTACAAGGAGACCGGGGTCTTCGACAAACACGAGATCTACCCGTATGTCACCGAGGGCATCGGCGAGGATTTCCTCCCGCAGAACGTGGATTTCACGGTCATCGATCACTTCGAGAAGGTCACCGACCGCGACGCGGCGATCTACACCCGCGAGATCGTGAAGCAGGAGGGCATCTGGGTCGGCTACTCGGCGGGCTCGGCCATCGCCGGCATGCTCCAGCAGAAGGACCGCTTCCGCGAGGGCGAGATCGCGGTGGTGATCTTCCACGACCACGGCACCCGCTACGTCGGCAAGATGTTCAACCCCGACTGGATGCGCACGATGGGCTACGAGCCCCTCCCCGGCGCCACCGCGCGCGACCTCGTGAAGAACAAGAAGGTCGCCGACGTGGTGGGGGTGCAGGAGACCGACACGGTGGAGCAGGCGGTCCTGCGCATGGGTGCCCACGATTTCAGCCAGATCGCCGTGCTGCGCGAGCAGCGCATCGTCGGCTCGCTGAGCGAGACCCACGTGTACGCGGCCATGGTCAAGGACCCGGCGATCCGCAAGGAGCCGGTGCGCTCGATCATGCAGAAGCCGTTCCGCTACGTGGACATCGAGACCCCGATCTCGCTCCTGGCCCCGATGATCACCCCGCAGCACCCGGCGGTGCTGGTGCGCGACTTCCCCGCGGACAAGACCTACATCCTCACCGGCTACGACGTGCTGGCCGCGCTCTGATCGCCCGCGATCCCTCCAGGGGTTGCCGGGTCGGTCCGTTCGGACTAAGCGAAGCAGAAGGTCACGAGCGCCAGCGACAAGCCCCGGCTTGCTGGCCGACAACCCTCCTCCAGCTCCTCACGGACTGGGCCGCGGCGGGGTGTCCCGGGTGAGGACCTGGCCGGTCGCATGTGCGGTCGGCAAGCGCGGCTCCGCTCCTCATCCGTTCACGCGGCATGTGGGCACGCGGGGTCTCTGGACTCCGAGGTGCCTCCATGGACTCTCTCCTCCCCGTCGTCGGCTCCGATCTCGTCGTCCCGCTCGTCTCCGGTGGCTCGGCCCATTACGTGAACCTCGACTACGCCGCGAGCGCGCCCTGCCTCGCCGCGGTGTCCGACGCGCTCGCGACCGCCCTGCCCTGGTACAGCAGCGTCCACCGCGGCGCGGGCTTCGCCTCCGCCGTGACCACGGCCGCCTACGCCGAGGCGCGCGACACCGTGCGCGCGTTCGTCGGCGCGCGGCCCGACGACACGCTGGTCTTCACGCGCAACACCACCGAGGCGCTGAACCTGCTCGCGGCCTGCCTGCCCGAGGACACGACGGTGGTGAGCTTCGCCTCCGAACACCACGCGAACCTCCTGCCCTGGCAGCGTGGCCGCCACGTGTGTCTGCCGGTGCCGGGCAGCGTCGAGGAGGCGCTCGCCCAGGTGGAGGTCGCCCTCGCCGCGGTCACCACCGCACACGCGCTGGTCGCGGTGACGGGCGCGAGCAACGTGACCGGCGAGCTGTGGCCCGTCGCGGAGCTCGCGCGGATCGCCCACCGCCACGGCGCGCGCCTCGTGG
>CAZUZY010000428.1:0-6997 GCA_964624885.1 uncultured Polyangiales bacterium
GGGGCCCCCGTCGCGTCGGCCGCGCCCGTCGCCGGCCTGGCGCCCGTGCCCCGCACCTACGCCAAGAAGGTCCCCCTGCCCCCGAAGGACCTCCGCGAGCAGGCGCTCGGCTTCGGCAAGGCGCGCGGCTGGTTGAACGCGAGCCGCACCCCCAAGAACGAGGACTTCCTCGGCCGCGTCGTCGTCGTCGACTTCTGGACCTCGTGCTGCATCAACTGCATGCACGCCCTCCCCACCCTCGCCAAGCTCGAGCAGCGGCACGACAAGGACCCGTTCGTCGTCGTCGGCGTGCACACGCAGAAGTTCGACGCCGAGCCGGAGCCCGCGCGCCTGCGCGCCTCGGTGATCCGCTATGGGGTCCACCACCCCGTCGCGATCGACGGCGACAAGGGGATCTGGGAGGGCTGGGGCGTCTCGGCCTGGCCCACCGTGATGGTGATCGACGCCAAGGGGCGCATCGTGTGGGAGCAGGGCGGCGAGCCCGATCTCGAAGAGCTCGACGCGGTCGTCGAGAGCGCGCTGGCCGAGGGCGCCGAGGAGAAGGCGCTCGCCACCACGCCCGTCGCGTTCCTGGGCAAGGAGGTCGATCCGGCGCGGCCGCTCGCGTTCCCCGAGAAGCTCGCGGTGCTGCCGACGGGAGAGATCCTGGTCGCCGACTCGGGGCACGACCGGCTCGTGCTGGTCGACAAGACGGGCAAGGTGAAGGCGACGATCGGCGACGGTCGACGCGGCCTGGTGGACGGCGGCTTCGACAAGGCGCGGTTCGCGCACCCGCAGGGCATCGTGGTGTTCGGCGGCCTCGTCTACGTCGCGGACACCGAGAACCACGCCCTGCGCGCCCTCGACCTCACGGCGCGCACGGTCACCACGGTGGCGGGCACCGGTGTGCTCGGCGCAGGACGCCTCGGCAAGGAGCCGATCCCGGCCAAGTCGCCGCTGCGCTCGCCGTGGGACCTCGCGGTGGTGAACGGCACGCTCTACGTGGCGATGGCCGGCTCGCACCAGATCGCCACCTTCGATCCGGCGGCGCAGACGGTCCGCCTCTTCGCGGGCACGGGTGCCGAGAACCGCAGCGACGGGAGCCGGCTCGTCGCCACCTTCGCCCAGCCGAGCGGCCTCGCGACCGACGGCAAGGACCTGTTCGTGCTCGACAGCGAGACGTCGAGCCTCCGCAAGATCGCGCTCGGCACGGGTGAGGTCACCACGCTGCTCGGCAAGGCGCTCTTCGTGTGGGGCGACGTCGACGGTCCGGGCGACAAGGCGCGGCTGCAGCACCCGATCGGCCTCGCCTACGGCGGCGGCGCGCTATGGGTCGCCGACACCTACAACGGCAAGATCAAGCGCGTCGATCCGAGCACCGGGGAGACCAAGACCGTCGCCGGTGGCTTCGGTCTGAACGAGCCGGCGGGCCTCGCGTGGTTCGAGGGCGCTCTGCTCGTCGCCGACACCAACTCCGGGCGCGTGGCGAAGGTGGGCGTCGACAAGGGCGAGGTCGCGACCTGGCCGCTCGTCGGGCTCGCCGCGCCCTGACCCCCAACGCTGGGCGAATCAAAAAAAGACACCGCGGGCGTCGCACGTGCGAGGCGCCCGCGGGACCGGAAGGCGAGGCTCAGCCGAAGTCCTTCTCGGCGCGCTCCTGGTCTTCCTTGCAGCGGATGCACAGCGTGGTCTCGGGCCGCGCCTCGAGGCGCTTGACCGAGATCTCCTCGCCGCACTCCTCGCAGATGCCGAAGCTCTGGTCGTCGATGCGGGCGAGGGCCTTCTCGATCTTGTCGAGGAACGACTTCTCACGGCCGCGCAGGCGGAACGTGAACGACTGCAGGTACTCGCTGGACGCGAGATCCATCTCGTCGGGCAGATCGTTGGCGTCGAGGGTCATGTCCTCGTCGAGGGTCTGCTTGGCCTTCTTGATGATGTCGTCGCGCTTCTCCTCGAGGAGCTTGCGGAAGCGGGCGAGCATCGTCTTGCTCATGGTCGTGACCGGCGCGGGCTTGTCCTCGGCCACGGGGGCGGCGACGATCCTCGGCAGGGTCAGCGGCTCGTCCTTCTTGTCGGCGGGCTTGGACGCGGGGGGCGCGACCGGAGCGGCGGCCGCGGGACGGCTCTTGGCGGCGGGGCTGGCGGCGATCTTGGGCGCGGGCTTCTCCGGTTCCTTCGCGGCCTTGGGCTTGGCGGCCTCGGTCTTGGCAGCGGCAGCGGCTGGCTTGGTGGCGGTCTTCGACGGCTTGGAGGCAGGTGCGGTCTTGCTGGCCATGCGTAGCCGCCTAGGATGCCCTCCACGCCGGAAGGGATGCAAGACGGAAGGATGCCCGCCCCGAAACCCTCCGAGATCCCCCAGGGAACCCGGCCGCCGCTCCCCGGCGCCCAGGTACATTTCGGCATCGACGAGAACGGGCTCGGTCCCGTCCTCGGTCCCCTCGTCGTCACGGGGGTCGCGCTCGCCGGGGGGGCGCGTCCGCGGACCCTCGGTCCGCTGGTGGGCGACTCGAAGGCGCTGGTCGCCCATGGCGACGTGGCCCTCGGCGAGGCCTGGGCGCGCGTGCTGCTCGAGGCGATCGGCAAGGCGCCCGCTCGCCCCGCCGACGTCCTCGCGCACGTCTCGCTCGACGAGCCCGAGATCCTGCGCGGCCCCTGCCCCAAGGGCCGGCCCACCAAGGACCCGCACAGCGCCCCCTCGGCCATGTGTTACCCGCCCGACGACAGCGAGGCCTTCGTGGCCAGCGCCGCGCTGCTGGACGAGGTCCGGGCCGCGCTCGCCGCGTTCCCCGCGCGACCGGTCGCGCTGCGGGCAGCGTTCGTGTGCGCCAACCGCTACAACGCCGCGGTCGACGGCGGACGCAACAAGCTCGTGCTCGACCTGCACGAGATGGAGCGCATCGCCCTCGCGATGCGCGCCGACGCCGCGCTCGACGGGGGCGGGCTCTTCGACGCCGTGTGCGGCAAGGTCGGCGGCATCGGCAAGTACTCGGGCTACTTCGGGCCCCTCGGCGGCCACCTCCACGCGATCGAGCAGGAGGCCGACGGCGCGAGCGTCTATCGCTTCCCGGGCCTCGGGCGGTTCGCCTTCGTGGTCGACGCCGACGCCCAGGATCCGCTGGTCGGCCTCGCCTCGCTCGTGGGCAAGTACCTGCGCGAGCTCGGCATGGGGCGCATCGTCAAGTGGCTGCGCGTGCAGTCCGGCGAGGCGCTCGCGGAGGCGAGCGGATACCGCGACCCGGTGACCAAGCAGTTCATCGAGGCCACCGCCCTCGTGCGTCGGCGGCGCGGGGTGCCCGACCGCTGCTTCGTCCGCAACACCTGACTGGTACGACCAGTTTCGCCTGAAAAAAGCGCCCGCGCGGCCCGCGACGAGGGCCGACGCAGTAGTATTTGCAGAGCATGCGCACCCGCATCACCGGCGCCGGTCACTACGTCCCTACCCGGGTCGTCACCAACGACGATCTCGCCCAGCGTCTGCCCACCACCGACGAGTGGATCCAGCAGCGCACCGGCATCAAGGAGCGCCGCTACATCGAGCACAGCGGGATCGGCGCGAGCGACCTCGCCGTCCCCGCGGCCGAGATGGCCCTGGCCCAGGCCGGCCTCGCACCCGAGGACGTGCAGGCGATCGTCTTCGCGACGCTCTCGCCCGACGTGAACTTCCCCGGCTCCGCGTGCTTCCTCCAGCAGAAGCTCGGCTGCCGGCAGATCCCGGCGCTCGACGTGCGCAACCAGTGCTCGGGGTTCCTCTACTCGCTGTCGATCGCCGACGCGTGGATCCGCGCCGGCGTCTACCAGAACGTGCTGATCGTCGGCGCCGAGGTGCACTCGACCGGGATCGACTTCAGCGAGCACGGGCGCGACGTCACCGTGCTGTTCGGCGACGGCGCGGGCGCGGTGGTGGTGCAGCCGACCGACCACCCGACCCGGGGCGTGCGCTCGGTCCACCTCGCCGCCGACGGCGTCGGGGCCAAGGAGCTGTGGCTCGAGGCGCCGGCGTCGATGTACGACCCGCGCCTCACGCTCGAGATGATGGAGCAGCGCCGCCACTACCCGAAGATGAACGGCAAGCAGGTGTTCCGCTGGGCGGTCGAGAAGATGCCCGAGATCGCTCGCGCCGCGCTGTCCGCCCAAGGGATGAGCCCTTCGGACGTCGATCTCTTCGTGCCCCACCAGGCCAACATGCGGATCAACCAGGCAGTGGCCGAGAAGCTCGGGATCCCGCATGATCGAGTGGTGCACAACATCGAGCGCTACGGGAACACCACCGCGGCGACGATCCCGATCGGAATCTCCGAGTCGTGGAAGGACGGCAAGATCGTCGAGGGCAGCCGCGTGCTGATGGCGGCCTTCGGTGCCGGGTTCACCTGGGGGAGCGCGATTGTCGAGTTCTGACGGCGACGACCCGACGA
The DNA here is from genome assembly GCA_964624885.1 of uncultured Polyangiales bacterium. Lineage (GTDB taxonomy): Bacteria > Myxococcota_A > Polyangia > Polyangiales > JADJMO01 > JADJMO01. The sequence continues at coordinate 4,392 of CAZUZY010000428.1, forward strand.
GGCCCGCCCTCCCGGCGGGTCTCGCCCGCGCCCGTCGCACGTCGGCGAGCGTCTGGGTCCTCGCGTCCGTCTCCGGGCACCTGCTGCTCGCCGGCGCCGCGGCCGTGCTCGTCGCCCGCCACCTGCAGACACCCCCACCGAAAATGGAGGTCGCCCCCGCCTACCCCCCACCCCCCGCCGACGGACCGATCGTCGTCGAGCTCCCGACCTCGAGCGGGGAGACCGTCGCGCTCGCGGTGACGACCACCGGCGCGCCGGTCGAGAAGCCGTCGGGCCTGGCCGGGGGCGCCGTCGCGCACGCCGACGACCAGAAGGGCGGTGCGGGCGGCGCGCCGGGCGCGAAGGCCGTGAACCTGGCCTCGGCCAACGGCGACGAGGCCGTGTCGGCGGCCCTCCGCGACGCCAACGAGGACCAGCAGAACCACCTCGCGACGGACAAGCACCGGGTGTCCCCGCTCGACGTGCGCCACGCGCTCGTGCCGATGGAGCTCACGTTCGTCGCGTCGGGCAAGGGCTTCCGCTACGAGCGTCATCCCGTCGGCAACGCGGCGCTGGGCGCCGAGTCGAGCAAGCCCGCCACCCTGGGCGGGGCCCCGGGCGGCGCGGTCGGCGAGGGCACGCTCGCGGCGCTCGGCGGCAAGGCGGGCGGTCCCGTCAAGCCGATCCCTGGTGTCAGGTATGGCAGCATCATCGTCGGCACGCCGCAGCTGGTCGGCGCGCCCGTCGTCAAGGCGCGCCCGCACGTGCAGAAGGGCAAGCCCACGGTCGCCGCGGGCGACAAGGGCGCCGTCACCAAGGACGATCAGGACGCGGATCAAGCGGTCGCCGCCGCCCTCAAGAGCGTGGTCGACACCTCCCCGGTCGGCGCCGTGGACCCGGGCCCAGGAAAAGGGGGGAGCAGTGGCCCCGGCGCGCCTGGCAGCAATGGCAGTGACGTGGGCGCGAGCTCGCTGGCGCTCGGCGCGGGCGCGGGGTCCCCCAAGCGCACCCGCTGGTTCCTGGACATGAACAAGCGGATCGGCCCCCTGGTCGACAAGACCTTCCCCAAGGAGGCCGAGCTCGAGCTGCGCAACGGTGTCGTGATCGTCGAGCTGGTGATCGACAAGGCCGGCAAGGTCATCGACGTCACCGTGGTGAGGCCGAGCAACTTCCCGCAGTTCGACAAGAACGTGGTCACCGCCTTGCGCAAGGCACCGAGCTTCGACCCCATCCCCGATCTGATCGGCGACGGCCCCGTGCGCGTGCGGCTGCCGGTGCAAGGCGGCTGGCACCTCGACTGACGCGCGGAACGAGCCTCGCGGGGAGAGGGCCCCGTTGCGCGAGTTGCGCAACCCACGCTTGCGCAAGTCGAGCAACGCGAACGCCTGGAAATGCAACGGGCTCGCGGTTTCCTGCAGGTTTGCCCGTTTCTCGGCGCTGGAACGACCCTTGCGATGCGGGCTCGCATGAAGCGAATCCCTCTGCTCGCGTGCGTCGTGGGTCTCGGTGCCGTCTCCGGTTGCGCCTTCGAGAGCGCGTGGAAGGACGACGGTCAAGGCGTCGAGGGTCAGATCGTGGGCGGGACGAAGGCCTCCGCCTACGAGGAGGCGGTCCTCGTCAACATGCAGGACAAGTACGGCAACAGCACCTCCGCGTGCTCCGGCGCGCTCGTCGCGCCGCGGGTGGTGCTCACCGCAGGGCACTGCGTGGACGGCGTGCCGCGCTTCCAGATCATCGCCCCCTACACGAGCGACGGGAAGCAGGTGAGCACCTCGTCCAAGAAGGCGGCGTTCGACTGGATCGACGTGGCCGGCAGCTCGGTCGATCCCGACCTCCACGACATCGGTCTCGTGTTCCTCGACAAGCCGATCACGCTCAAGAAGGGCTGGCCGATCCTCCCCAAGGCGCGTGTGGAGTGGGGCACCAAGGCGATGAACATCGGCCGCATCCAGAGCGGCGTCTTCTCGAGCACCGATCTGTTCGTCAGCAAGCCGCTCGGCATGAACAACGGCGCCGAGAGCGGCTTCCCGTTCGACTACTGGGCCGACGAGGTCATCCAGCCCGGCGACTCGGGCGGTCCGGTCGTCCTCGTCGGCGCGGCCCCGCACACCATCATCGCGGTCAACTCGGGGGCGGGTGGCGACGAGGTGCTCGCGCGCACCGATCTCCTCTACGACTGGATCCAGAAGCAGATCGCCGAGAACGGTGGCCCGGGCGATCCGGTGACGCCGCCCGATCCGGTGACGCCGGGTGACGCCGACGCCGATGGCATCGCGGACGCGGTCGATCTGTGCAGCAAGACGCCCGCGGGGGCGCCGGTGTGGACGACCGGCGAGTGGCTCGGCTGCGCCGCGGGCCAGCTGCGCGACGGCGGTGGCGGCGCCGACTCCGACGGCGACGGCGTGCCCGACGCCAAGGACCTGTGCAGCAAGACCCCCGCCGGCCAGGGTGTCTGGCAGTGGGGCGACTGGATGGGCTGCGCCGCCGGCCAGTTCCGGGACAAGTGAACGGAGCGAGCCGGAGGCGAGCGCAGTGAACAGCGGCCGCCTCCACGGGCGGCCGCTCGAAGCAAGAACGGAGCGAGCCGGAGGCGAGCGCAGTGAACGGCGGCCGCCTCCACGGGCGGC
>CAZUZY010000429.1:0-6967 GCA_964624885.1 uncultured Polyangiales bacterium
GTCCTGGGCGCCGGCGCCTTCGGTGTCGCCGAGGGCGTCGCGGTCGGTCTGCTCGCCGAGGACGGCAAGTTCATCGGGGCGGCGGGCGCCACGGCCAACGGCTCGCGCAAGTTCCCCACCTACGACCTCTACGTCCGCCAGATCGCCCACGGCGCGTTCCCCTGGAGCTGCTTCCTGCCGTTCGCCATCGGCCGCGCGCTGGCCCGCCCCACCTTGCCGGGCGGAGGGGCGGTCGAGGGCAGCGCCTTGCGTCGCGAGACCGACCTGCGCATCGCCGCGCTCGTCGCCGCCGCCTGCTGCTTCGCCGTGCAGACCATCCTCGCGCCACGGTTCGGGCTGATCCCGTTCGCCGCCCCGGTCGCCCTCGCGATCGTAATCGGCGTCGTGCTGCGCGACCTCGAGCGCGCGCCGACCGCTTCGCTCGCCGTCGCCATCGGCACCGCCGTGCTCGCGTTCCTGGTGCTCAACGACTTCTCCTTCGAAGACCTGAGCAAGGCGCCGGTGGAGCTCGCCACCGCACCGATCGTCGAGCCCTACGGCCTCTACGGCGTCATGGCGCCCGAGGAGCTCCGCACGCGGCTGACCAAGGTGCTGGCCGTCGCGGCCGCCGTGTTCCTCCTGCCGATCTTCTTCGTGTGGGTCGACGAGGATCCCGAGCCGAGCTGGACCAAGCGCGAGGCCCTCGAGCGGCCGATCCGCGGCCTCGTCGCCGCCTGGAAGCACCCCTACTACGGCCTGCTCCTGCTCCTCGCCCTCAGCTTCGAGGCCTGCTTCCTGCTCGCCGGCTTCGTCACCTGGAAGCGCAAGCTCCGCCACTACGTGCCCCAGCTGCAGGCCCTCTCCGGGCCGCAGCGCGACATCGTCGTCAACCTCTGGTGGTACACGGTGGTGGGCGCCATCGGCGCCTATTTCGCCTACGTGGGCTTCCTCTACGGGCGTGACCTGTTCCGCGCCCTGCGTCGCCAGCGCGTGGCCACCATCGCCGTCGGCGGGCTCGTCGCGGGGGCCATCTGGTCGCTCGGGGTGATGCCCGCGGTCGCCAACCAGTTCTCTCCCAAGGGCGTGTTCGCGAGCTACCGCAAGCTCGGCGCCGGCGCCCCCATCGGCCTCCTCGGCGTGAACGCGCGCACGGCGGCCTACGATCTCAAGGCCAACCCCATCGTCTTCAACGACGCCAAGAGCACGCACGACTGGCTCGTCGGCGGCGGGCGCCGCTTCGTCGCGCTGCGCAGCGAGCACCTCGCGGAGCTCAACAACCTGTTCCGCCAGAAATCCGAGCCTCGCGTCAACCTGCCGATCGTGGACGGCCGCTCGGCGCAGATCCTCCTCGCCTCCAACGCCCTCGACGGTCACAAGAACGAGAACCCGCTCGACCGCATGGTGCTGGGCGGCATCCCGACCGCCACCACCAACTGCAACGACCAGATCTGCGTCCCGAGCCGCGCGCTCGCGGACTGCGATCTCGACGGCAAGCTCGCGTGCGTCGGCTGGGAGCTCGCCGACAGCAACGGCCAGCCGGTCGGCTCGGTCACCTCGGGGCAGCGGGTCCGCCTGCGCATGATCTACCGCGTCACGGCGCGCATCAGCGGCGGCTGGCAGATCTTCATCCACGTCGAGCAGCCGGGCACCGCCACGGCCCGCAAGACCTGGGACCACGTGCCCCTCGGCGGCAAGTACCCGATGGATCACTGGCTGCCGGGCGACGTGATCGTCGACGACAGCGAGTTCAACCTCGAGCCCAACATGCCCGCCGGCCGGGCGATCACCATCCTCACGGGCTTCTTCTCGGGCAGCACCCGCCTGCCGCTGATCAAGGGCCCGAACGCCGGCCCCGAGGCAGAGGGCATGCGCCTGGTCCTCGGCAGCGTCCCCGTCCGCTGACCGGGCTTGCGCGGCGTGCGTCGCCGCCGTAGGCCCAAGCGATGTCGGAGCGCGACAGCTTCCTGCCTCCGAGCCCGTCGTCACCGCCGGGCGCGGCCACGCGTCGCGCGGAGGAGCGCACCGAGGTCTCGTGGGCCGTGGACTGCGAGCACGCCGACACCTTCCTCTACGCCGCCATCACCAACGTGAGCTCGCTCGGCCTGTTCGTGCGCACCGAGACACCGCTGCCCATCGGCACGCAGGTACGGCTCTCGTTCGCCCCCCGCAACGACGCCCCGTTCCGCTTGCTGGCCGAGGTCGCGTGGATCAACCACGACAAGCCCGGCTGCCCCAACCCGGGCATGGGCATGCGGTTCATCGACCTGCACCTCGACGAGCGCGAGCGCCTGGTCGAGGCCATCCGCACCATCGCCTACCTGCGTTCCTGAGCGGCCCACACCCCGACGCCTCCGCCTTCGCGGTCGCGGGCTCGTCTGAGAGTGCCCCCGGGCTGAAGCGGCTGAAGCCCGGGGCACCGACGGCCGCGGAAGCCCACCTGCGGCGGGCTCGCGAAGTGCGCGTGAGCAACGGGCCGAGGTGCGCCTGCGCTGGAGTGAGGGCTCGACACAGGCGACCTTCGCGATACCTCCCACGACGACCTGCGCAGCACCCTTCACGTTGGCGTTCGAGAGCTCGCACATCGCCGATGGGGGCCCGATGTTCCTACTGGATAGCCCGCCAGAGGCGGGCTTGCCCCCGCAGTCGGTGCCCCGGGCTTCGGCCCGGGGGATTCATCGACCGGGGCTCACTTCGCCGTGTAGGGGAACGGCAGGCGGCGGACGCGCACGCGATCGTCGGTGGCGGCCGCATCGCCGGCCGACTCGTCCACGAAGCCGACCACGCAGTGCAGCGGACTGCACGCCACCGCGGGGGTGGAGCGCGGCTTGTCGCCGACGCCGACCGCGAACTCGGTGTTGGCGATCTTGGTGGGGCCCCAGAGGAAGCCGCTGGCGTCGACGTTCACGTACCGCGCCCCGATCTGCTGGCCCGGCCCGGACGTGGCCCACGCCACCAGGTAGAAACGCTTGCCCGAGGCCGAGGTGCCCGCGGCGACGGCCGGCGTGCCCTGATCGCCCGCCTTGCTCTGGTCGTTGACGACCTGCGCGATCTCGGTGCCGGTCGCGACGCCGGCCTTGTCGAACTTCTGGAGGCGGATGTCGGCCCCCTGGTCCCCCGCGTCGTCGCGCCACACGACCACGAACTCGCCGGTCGAGAAGCCCGCCACGTCGGGCTCGCTCTGCTTGCCGGCCGCGCGCGCCGCGTTGGCCGCGGCCTCCGCGCCCTTCGGCGCACCGTCGGGGCCGAGGCGCCGCATCTTGATGTCGTCGCCGCTCGTCCACACGACGACGTAGTCGCCCCCGACCCACGCCACCTTGGGTGCTCCCACGGCGCCCGGGCCGCTGACCGACTGGGCGGCGGAGAACACGCTGCCCTTGGCGGCGTCCGCCTTGCGGAGCACCGACTTGACGGTGCCGCCGTCGACGTAGGCGATCACCACGTCGCCCTTGTCGTTGCCCGCCACGGCCGGCAGATCGCCCGTGGCCGCGACGTCGAGGTCGGGACCCGACACGATGAGGCTCGAGTGCTGGACGCTGCTCTGCAGCTTGCCGTCGCGCACGAACACGGCCAGCAGATCGCCGCTCTCGATCGGCACGAGGCGCGCGCCGGTGATGATGCCGCTCCGCCGCTTGGTGCCGCTCGAGGTGGCGCCTCCCGTGTCGGTGGGCAACCGCACCTCGGAGCGCAGCACCGCGGGGCTGGTCTCCGTGACGAGGTCGGCGGTGAGCCGGCGGAGGGTGAACTCCGAGCTGCCGTCTCCCCCGGAACCGCCGGTCGCGCCGTCGCTCCAGGAGACGAACCACTTGTCGGCGACGAAGCGGACGCCGACGTCCTTCTTGCGCCCGGGCAGCCCGCGGTGGAACGAGCTCGCGGCGTCTCCGTTGCCGGCGACGACCTCGAGGCTCTGGCACTTGGCGCCGTCGCAGGCCTCGTCGCTCGCGCCGGTCGTGTCGCAGGTCTCCGGCGGCTCGACCACCCCGTTGCCACACTTGGCGACGATGGCCGCCGGGGAAGCCGTGAGATCGATCTGCACCGGGTCCTGGTCGACGGCGCGCTCGGTGCAGCCGGTGAAGACCAGCTCGCCCGTGGCCTTGGTGCCCTCGACGTACCAGGTGAGCACCCGCTCCGGATCCTTGGGGAGGCTCCCGTTGCCACACCACGACGCGCCGGAGTTGCACTTGGCGAGGTTGAGCTCGAAGACCCGGTCGGCGGGCGGCGTGGCGACCGCGATGCCAGGGCCGGTGCAGCCGATGACGCCATCGCGGTCGAAGACGTACAGCTTCACCGCGCCGTCGACGTTGACCAGGCCCTTGGCCGCGAGCTCGAGCGCGAGCTTTGCCGTCGGGGGATCGCTGTTGCAGGAGAGCGGTCCACAGACACCGAGACCGACGAGGAGGAGAGACGCCCCGAACCCGCGCATCCTCGGAACGTAACATGCTTCGATCCCGCGGCGCGAGGCCCTCGAGCGCGGTCAGTAGGCCTGGTCGACGCTCGGCTTCGCGACCTTCGCCTTGGGCTTGTCGAGCGCGTCGAGCTCGGCCTGCGCCTTGACGGCCGTCGCGGGGAAGGTCTTGGCCTTCTCGAAGAGGGTCCGCGCGGTGGCGAGGTCGCCGAGTTGCTTCGCGCACTGCCCGCCCTCGAGCGCCGCGAAGGGCGCGTCGACGCTGGTCGGATAGGTCGACAGCACCTTCTGGAAGCGCACCAGCGCCTTGTCGCAGTTGCCCGCGGCCCGGTACGAGCGCGCGGCGTAGAGCAGCGCCGAAGACGGACGATCGCCCGCCGCCACCGCCGCGTCGAAACCGGCCGCGGCGTCGGCCCACTTGGAGGCCTTGTAGGCGGTCATCGCCGTGTCGTAGGAGGCGCCCGTCGCGGCGCCGGTGGCGGCCTTCTGCGGGGCCGCGGGAGCGGTCACGGGAGGAGGGGACGCCGCCACCCCGCCGATCGCCTTCTCCTCGAGCTTCTTCTCGGCCTCGTCGGCGGGCTTGGTCTTCTTCTTGTCCTTGGCGAGATCGCCACCCTCGCCCTGGGCCAGGTCGTCCTTGTTGCCGAAGTCACCGTCGGACTCCTTGCCGTCCCCCTTCGCACCGGCCTTCGGCGGGGTGATCGTGGCCGACTCGGGGCGCGGCTTGCCGTCGTCTGCGGCCTTGGTCTGCGCGGGCTCGTCGGCCTTGGGCGCGGCCAATGCCGGGGCGCCGGCGTGGCTGTTGTCCTGTTCGACCGCGGCGATCGGCTTCCCCTCGTCGACCACCTTCTCCTGTCGGGCCGTCGAGGAGTGCCCGCCGCGCAGCAGGATGATCGACGACCCCACCATCAGGACCAGCACGGCCGCCATCGCGAACTGCGGACGGGTGACCCAGGCCCCCGCCCGGGCGAGCAGGCGGCCGGTGCGCCGTGGGATCGACGCCGGGGGTTTCTCGGTGCCCGCCACCGCGAGGATGCGGGCCTCGAGCAGGGAAGAAGGCTCCTCGAGATCGAGCATCCCGGCGGCCTCCCGGCCCTTGCGCAGGCGAGCGACGAGCGCCGAGCAACGCTCGCAGGAGAGCAGGTGCTGCTCCGCCTCGGCGACGCGGCGCGGCTCGAGCTCGCCGTAGGCCAGCTCGACCGAGATCTCGTCCAATCGCTCGCAGTCCACCGCCGTTCAGTCCTTTCTCACCCCGACAGAGCCTTCGCGTAGTCCTCGAACTCCGACAGCGCCGCCTGCAGCCGCTCGAGGGCGTAGCGCATGCGCGATTTGACCGTGTTCTCGCCGACGCCGACGATCTCGGCGATCTCCTTGAACGGCAGGTCGCTCACCTGCCGCAGCAGGAACACCTCGCGTTGATCGTCCGGCAGCGCCTCGACCGCCGCGCGCAGGTGCTCCTGCAGCTGCTTGTTGATCGCCGAGCGGTCCGCGCCCATGCCCTTGCCCGCCACCGTCTCCATCAAGGTCGCTCCTCCCTCGCTCTCCGAGACCGGCGCATCGAGCGACGGGTGGCGCCGGTGCACACGCTTGCGGAGGTGGTCGATGCAGAGGTTGCGAGCGATGGTGTAGGCCCAGGTCGTGAACTTGGACTCGGCCTTGAAGGTCTCGACGTTGTGGACGATCCGGACGAACACGTCCTGGACGATGTCCTCCGCGGTCGACGGTGAGTGCACCTGGCGCAGCGTGAAGTTGTAGAGCGGTCGCTGGTGCCGGCGGACCAAGACCTTGAAGGCCTGGGTGTCTCCATCCCGGTACCGGGCAACCAGCTCCTCGTCGGCCGGCTCCGTCACGACACGACTCCCCGCTCGGGCGAGCGGACAGAGGCGCCCCTGACTCGGGGGGGCCGAGCCGCGCCGATCGGTGTCGATTCTCGTTCACGAACCATGAGACGTCCGACACCCCGATTCGGTCTGCGATGCCCGAGCCGGCAGAATCGGTGGAGCTATACCCCGCCCGCTCGGCCTGACACAACAAGCAGGCACCCCGGTGCCTCCTCCCGACGCCCTCGGGGTACCAGGTGGGAGAGGGAGTGTGGACGTACGGAGTGGGCATCCAACCGCCCCTTCCGTCTGATCGCGCTGGGGCCGGGCACCGAAGGTGGGGGGCCGAACCGTCGTCCGGCCCGCGACCCGCCAAGCAAAAGCGCAGAGGTGCTGGATCCCCCACGGGATTCAGGGCTAGGCTTTCCACCCATACTGTCGTCCGTATCCCGAAAAGGAGAGGGGGCCATGATCTTCCGGAAGGTGCAGTCCGAACCCACGACGTCATCCACGCCGTCGCAAGAGGCGGGGTCGCTGGAGGTGTCGTCGGAAGCGCGGACGAACCGCGAGCCGGTGGTGAGGGCGCCTGGTCGCCCGACGTCGGTCGGCCGAGCGAAACACGTGCTGGGTCGCCTCACCGCGGGGGTCGTCCTCGTCGGTGTCGTGGCACCACTGTGGTCGATCGGCACCGCGGCGGCCCAGGGCAAGGCCGCGGCCGCGCCCCCCAAGGCTTCCACCGCCGCCTCGTCCGCCACGCCGACGCCCA
>CAZUZY010000430.1:0-6944 GCA_964624885.1 uncultured Polyangiales bacterium
GGTGCGACCGCGGTCGGGGCGTTGCCGGCGCCGGCGGCCGCGAGCGCGGTGGCCGGGTGCGGCTTGTCGCTGAGGATGTTCGGGAAGGTGACCTCGCCCGGCAACACCGTCGGTGAGCCCGGCGCCTTGGCGGCGAGCTCGGCCAGGGGGTCGGTCTTCTTGCCGACGTGGGCCGCGGACTTGCGCCCCCCGAGCACGAACCCCGCGAACAGCACGCACGCACCACCCATGACCAGGATGCCCAGCGTCCACGCGCGACCGGCCTCGCCCGGCCGATCCTCCTGGATGTGCTCGAGGTTGCGGACGCTGGCGCCGTCGTGGAGGTCCATCATGGCTCGTCTGCGCATAGGCCTCCGCGCAGGAACGGGCCAAGTTTGTCCCTACGAACCCGTGGCCTCGGCAGTGGGCGCGAGCACCTGCGCGATCGAGCGGACGATGGTCGCGGTGTCGCTGCCCTCGACCAGGGGCAGTCCTCGCTTCAGGGCCTCGACCGCCAGGCGCTCCCGGCTCTCGGCCTCGCCCGAGCCACCTCGACCACAGATGGCGATGACGTCGACCGTGAACGAGGAGAGCGCCCGGATCGCGTCCTCGATCTCGGGCACCACGGCGACCTGCATGGGGCGATCGCCCTCGCGCAGCGCGGACCGTACGCCGCGCACGAGGTCCTCGCGGCCGACCACCAGCGCGACGCGCGCGATCCGCAGGCGTCGCGAGACGGGGCCGCCCGGCGCCACCGAGATGCGGTCCATCGAACCGCGCCGCGCGTGATCGCGGGCGCGCCGCACGGCCGCCCGCAGGTCCTCCAGGTCGAAGGGCTTGCAGAGGAACTCGCCCACCCCGACGCGCTCGCACCAGCTCTCCACCTCGGGCGTGCCCGACATGGCCACGAGCCCGATGCGCGTGCGCGACACCTCGCGGAGCCCCTGCAGGAGCTCGCGCCCGTCGGCGACCGGCATCCAGAAGTCGAACAGCACCACGTCCGGGCGGAACGTGAGCACGGTCTCGAGCCCGACCGCCCCGTTGCGCGCCGCGCGCACCTCGAAGCCCGCGTGCGTGAGCGCGAGGCACGCGCAGTCGACGGCCGCCGCGTCGTCGTCCACGACCAGCACCCGCCCCTCGCCCGAATCCTCTCGGGAGGTCTCACCCGAGGTCGCTCCACCCAACGCCGGCGCTACGGAGTCGTCTGCCCCCATTCCGTCACCCCCCTTGTACGTGCCCCCACTCCGATTCCACCAGACTCCGTGCGGCGGTCAAGGTTCGAAGCGTCACGCCGCCGTGCTAGACGGAGCGAGTTCATGGACGCTCGGTCTCACGAAGCACGCCACGCGCCAGAGCTGGCCACGCCCGCGCCGCGGCACGGCCGCAAGGTTGCGAGCCATCATGCCCTCTACGAGCGCGTCGATCGTGTGCGGTGCGACGTCTGCGACACGCTGCTCGCGGACATCGACGCGCCGGGCGGCGCCCTCGAGCAGCGAGTCGGGGCAGCCGCGGGCGAGCCCGACGAGGTGCTCGCCGAGCGGGCGGGCGCCGGCCTCTACCTCTGGACGCGCGGCCACGAGCTGCGCTTCGAAGAGGCACCACTCTGCGCCCGCTGCGGGCCCGCGATCGCCATCACGGCCCTGCGGCGCTGGCTGATCGAAGACGAAGAAGAAGGCTGAACCGAACTCGACGAGGGCCGAACCATGCCGCGCGCGACGCTTCGCTGTTTCGCCGGGTGCCCGGGGGACTTCCCGCTCACCCAGGCCATCTACCGTTGCCCCCGCTGCAACGGCCTGCTCGACGTCGTCCACGACCTCGACGCGCTCGGGCACACGCGGCCCGACGCCTGGCGGGCGATCTTCGACAGCCGCTACAAGCGCACCGTCTGGCCGTTCGGCAGCGGCGTGTGGGGCAAGAAGGAGTGGGTGATCCCCGAGGTGCCCGACGACGCGATCGTCTCGCTCGACGAGGGCGGCACCAACCTGTTCTGGGCCGAGCGGCTCGGGCGCGAGCTCGGCATGCGCGATCTCTGGATCAAGATGTGCGGCAACTCGCACACCGGGAGCTTCAAGGATCTCGGGATGACGGTGCTGGTCAGCGTCGTCCGCTGGGCGATGCGCGACCACGGGCTCTCGGTGCGCGCCATCGCGTGCGCCTCGACCGGCGACACGAGCGCCTCGCTCGCGGCCTACGGCGCGACCGCCGGGATCCCCGTCGTCGTGCTGCTGCCGAGGGGGAAGGTCTCGACCGCGCAGCTGGTCCAGCCGCTCGCCAACGGCGCGCTCGTGCTGGCGCTCGACACCGACTTCGACGGCTGCATGGCCCTCGTGCAGCAGCTCGCGGAGGCCGGCCTGGTCTATCTCGCCAACTCGATGAACGCGCTCCGGCTCGAGGGCCAGAAGACCGTGGCCATCGAGGTGGTGCAGCAGTTCGACTGGGAGGTCCCCGACTGGATCATCCTGCCGAGCGGCAACCTCGGGAACGCGAGCGCGCTCTACAAGGGCTTCGCGATGCTCAAGACGCTCGGGCTCACCTTCCGGCTGCCGCGCCTCGTGGTCGCCCAGGCGGAGCGGGCGAACCCGCTGGTGCGCGCGGTGCGCGCGGGCGCGACCAGCGTCACGCCGATGAAGGCCGAGCCGACGATCGCCAACGCGATCCAGATCGGCGCGCCGGTCTCGGCTCCGCGGGCCATGCAGGCGCTCGCCGCCATGAACGGCCTCGCGGTGGACGCCACCGAAGACGAGATCGCCGACGCGGCCGCGCGCGCCGACCTCACGGGCACCTACTGCGACCCCCACACCGGGGTGGCGCTCGCGGCGCTCTTCAAGCTGCGCGCGCAGGGGGCCATCGGCGAGAACGAGCGGGTCGTGGTGGTGTCCACGGCGAGTGGGCTCAAGTTCACCGAGTTCAAGGTCGGCTACCACGAGCGCGCGCTCGCCGGCATCGAGTCGCGGCGCGCCAACGCCCCCGTCGTCCTGCCCCCGAGCCTCGGGCCGGTGGTCGACGCCATCCGGGCGCGCTGGCCGTGACCGCGCGGGGCCCCACCAGCTCGAGGGCCATCGGGCAGGCCCCGCTCGACGACATCGACACCTTCGCGCGGGTGGTCGAGGCCCAGAGCTTCTCGCGGGCGGCGCGCGCGCTCCACCTCCCCACCTCCACGGTGAGCCGCAGCGTCGCGCGCCTCGAGGCGGCCCTCGGCGTGCAGCTGCTCACCCGCACCACCCGCGCGCTGGCCCTCACCTCCGACGGCGCCGCCTTCATCGCGCGGGCGGGCCCGGCGCTCGCGTCACTGCGCGAGGCGGTGCGCGCCGTGACCGAGCCCGCCGATCGACCGCACGGGGTGCTGCGCCTCACCGCGCCGTACGATCTCGGCACCGAGTGGATCCCCGAGCTGGTCGCGCTCTACGTGGCGCGCCACCCCGACGTCAGCGTCGACGTGCACCTCTCGGGGCGCACGGTCGATCTCGTGTCCGAGGGGTTCGACGTGGCCATCCGCGCCGGGCGGCTGCGCGACTCGACCCTCGTCGCCAAGAAGGTGCGCGCGCTGGAGGCCGGGCTGTTCGCCGCCCCCGCCTACCTGGCGCGCTCGACGCCGATCCGCACCCCCGCGGATCTCGCGGCCCACGACCTGGTGCTGTTCAAGAGCAAGGACCACCGGCAGACCCTGCGCCTGCTCGGCCCGCGCGACGCGAGCGCCAGCGTCGAGGTGCGGGGGAGGATCGCCACCGACGACTTCGCGTTCGTGCGTGGCGCGCTGCGCAGCGGGTGTGGGGTCGGGATCCTGCCGCGCTTCCTCGGGCACGTCGATCAGCGCGACGGCCGGCTGGTGCAGGTCTTGCCAGGCTGGAACCCCAACCCTGGGGGCCAGCTGCACCTCGTCTACCCGGCGGCGCAGCACGTACCGGCCAAGGTGATTGCCTTCCGCGATCTCCTGCTCGAGCGCGCCTCGGCGATCCCGCTCTGAGCCTCTCTCCGGCGACGCTGTGGATTGAGGGGCCCCGGGCGCAGGGCTAAGAAGCAGCCATGGATCCCCTCGCACGGCACGTGAGCTTCCCCGGCGTGGCCGGGCCCGTCGTGGTGGTGGTGATGGACGGCGTGGGCATCGGGCGGGGCGACGAGGGCGACGCGGTCGCGCTCGCGCGCACGCCGGTGCTCCACCGCCTGCGCGAGACGGTGCCCTACACCTCGCTCTACGCGCACGGTACCGCGGTCGGCATGCCCGGCGACGACGACATGGGCAACAGCGAGGTCGGGCACAACGCCATGGGCGCCGGTCGTGTGTTCGACCAGGGCGCCAAGCTGGTCCGCGGCGCGATCGAGTCGGGCCGCATCTGGGAGGGCACTGCGTGGCGCGGCGCGGTCGGCACCGCCCGCCAGAGCGGGGAGCCGCTCCACTTCATCGGGCTCCTCTCCGACGGCAACGTGCACAGCCACATCGACCACCTGATCGCGATGATCGAGCGCGCCCACGAGCGCGGGGTCCACTCGGTGCGCGTGCACGTGCTGCTCGACGGCCGTGACGTGTCCGAGACGAGCGCCCTCGACTACGTCGACAAGCTCGAGGCCGTGCTCGGCGGGATCAACGAGGAGCAAGGGCGCGACTACCGCGTGGCCTCCGGTGGCGGCCGCATGACCACCACCATGGATCGCTACGAGGCGGAGTGGGGCATGGTCGAGCGCGGCTGGAACGCGCACGTGCACGGGCGCTCCGACCACCGGTTCCCGAGCCTCCGCGCGGCGGTCGAGGGCCTGCGCGCCGAGCACCCCGGGATCATCGACCAGAACCTGCCCACGTTCGTCGTCGTCGACGGCGCTGGCAAGCCGGTGGGTCCGATCCGCGACGGCGCCGCCGTCATCCTGTTCAACTTCCGCGGAGACCGCGCGATCGAGATCACGCGCGCGTTCGAGCAGGATTCGTTCACCCACTTCGACCGCGGGCTGCGGCCCAAGGTGTTCTACGCCGGCATGATGCAGTACGACGGCGACCTGCGCCTGCCGTCGCGGTTCCTGGTCTCGCCGCCCACCATCGACCGCACCCTCGGGGAGTACCTGGCGCACGCCGGCGTCCCCCAGCTCGCCATCAGCGAGACCCAGAAATACGGCCACGTGACCTACTTCTGGAACGGCAACCGCACCGAGCCGTTCGACGCCTCGACCGAGACCTACGTCGAGATCGAGAGCGACGTGAAACCGTTCGAGGAGCGCCCCTGGATGAAGGCGGCCGAGATCACCGACCGCCTGATCCAGGAGCTCAAGACGGGCCGCTTCCGCCACGCGCGCGTGAACTACGCCAACGGCGACATGGTCGGCCACACCGGCGTGCGCGAGTCGGCCATCATGGCGGTGGAGGCCGTCGACCTGTGTCTCGGTCGCCTCCTGCCCGTCATCACCGCCCTCGGCGGCGCCGCGATCGTCACCGCCGACCACGGCAACGCCGACGAGATGATCGAGATCGACAAGAAGACCAAGCAGCTCCAGCGCGACGCGCACGGGCACTACCGGCCCAAGACGAGCCACACCCTCAACAAGGTGCCGCTGTACGTCGTCGGCGCCCCCGGGGTGGAGCTCGTGGCGAACGAGCGCGCCGGGCTCGCCAACATCGCGGCCACCACGCTGCACCTGCTCGGCTACGCGGCGCCCGAGGGGTACGCGCCTTCGCTGCTCGCGTGAGCCCGACGGGCGAGCCGCGCGAACACCGCGAGGTGGGTGACCAGGATCATCGGCACGACGAACGTGGGGAGCACGGCGTAGGGGAAGCGCCCGAGGGTGCCCTGCATCCGGGGATCCTGCGCGAAGATCACCAGGCGCTGGGCGGTCGCGACGACGACGATCATGTCGAGCAGACCGAGCGCGTTCCACGCGAGCACGACGCCGCGACGGAGCGGCGCGCGCAGATCGCCCGCCGCCACCACCGCCACGAGGGCGAGGCCGCCGGCCACCACGTCACCCGGGCCGGCCACCCGCGCGAAGGCGACGGGCAGGGTCCCGCGCGCAGCCTCCTCCAGGAACGCGAGGCCGAAGGGGATGCGCACGACGTGGAATGCGATCGCAAAGCGCGGGTCGAAGTCCCTCATCCAGGCCGCGAGGGCGGGGCTCCTCCGATGGGCGAGCACCGCGCCCCCCGTCAGGCCGAAGATCAGCGCCGGGACGAGCGGCCTTGGCGCGTGCGCGAGGGCGCCGCTCCGGGCAAGCAGGAGGGCGAGCAGGGCCCAGACGGAGACGAGCAGGACGAGGCGGGCGCGGAGGTTCATGCGGGTCGTCCATCCACCCCCCGTGCCGTCGCGATCGGCCGGGCGAAGTCGGGCTGGCTGTCGGGCGGCGATGCAGCCGGGTGTCGGATTCCTTTGCAGGTCGCGCGGCGCCGACCGCGCGCGACCACCGGCCCGACGCTTGCTGGAGGCCCGGGGTGACCCCCGATCGCGCGCGCGCCCTCGCCGCCTCGACGGCCTTCCTGCGGTGGCGCCCGTGGATCGTGGCGCCGGTGATGGCGACCACCCTCGTCCTCCTCACGCACGCCTCGGTCCCTGCGCGGCAGCGCGCGGCGCTCGCCCTCGGGTTCTCCGCGATGCTCGCGTTCTTCGTGGTCGAGGCGGTGCGGGCGCGCCGGTCGATCGTGTCGGAGCGGGCGCTGCTCGGGTCGATGGTGATCACCGAGCTCGGGATCGGCGTCGCGTGCGCCGCGTCGGGCGGGCTCGCCGGCCCGCTCCTGCCGATGCTGCTCGCGCCGACGGTGGTGGGGCTCGCCGCGTTCGGCCGTCGACGCGGCAGCGGCGTCGTGCTCGGCGTCGCTGCGGCGGTGCTGCTCGGTCTCGTGTCCCTCCCGGTCGGGGTCCCGTTCGCGGCGCTCGCGCCCGAGCTCCACCGCCCCATCGCGCTGCTGGCCACCGCCACGGCGGTGGTGCTCGCCGGCACCGGGGCCATCAGCCTCGGCGACGCGTACGGGGCGGCGCGGGCGGACACCGACG
>CAZUZY010000431.1:0-6934 GCA_964624885.1 uncultured Polyangiales bacterium
CGCGCTCGGGCGCCCCAGCTCCTTGGCCGCGCGGCGCATGGCGGCGAGCGCGTTGGGACGCGAGAGGAGCTCGCGCACGATGCGCGTCGCCGCCTCCGCGGTGGGGGCGTGGAGGGCCGCGTGCAGGCGCACGAGCACGTCGCAGTTGGCCTGCTCCTGCCCCGGGATCGGCGCGAGCGCGACCAGCGGGACGCCGCTCGCCAGGAGCTCCGCGCAGGTCATGCCGCCCGGCTTGCCGATGGCGAGATCGGCCGCGGCCATGTAGTCCCACACGTTCTCGACGAGCCCGGTCACGTGGACAGGGATCGACGCCCGCGTCGCGACCGCGCGCGCCGCCTGCTCGAGCTCCTTGTTGCGACCAGCGATGACCACCAGCTGCAGCGGGCCACCGAGGCGCGCCAACGCCTCGGCGGTCTCGGCGATGGGGCCGAGGCCGAGCCCTCCACCGAGCAGCAAGAGGGTGGTCCGATCGCGCGCCAGGCCGAGGCGCGCGCGGGTCTCCTCGCGCGGCCCGAGGTGCTCGAACGGCAGGCGGATGGGGAGCCCGGTGGCGGTGACGCCGCCCGACGGCAGACGCCGCTCACGCATCTCGCCGGCCATCTGCTCGGAGGCGACCAGGTAGTGATCGATGCCCGCGTAGACCCAGGCCGGGTGCGCGTCGAAGTCCGTGAGCACCGCCACCACCGGGCAGGTGACCTCGTGGTTGCGCGCGAGCGCCGAGGCGAGACCGCACGCGGTCGGGTGCATGGCGAGCACGAGGTCGGGCGCGAAGGCGCGCGCCTGCGGGGCCAGCTTGCCGAGTCGCAGGTCGTCGGCCATCTCGTTGATCGGTCGGAACACCTCGAAGAGGCCGCGACCGTGGGTGTAGATCGCGCCCCAGAGCCCGGGGGCCTCCTCGAGCGCGCCGAAGTACATGTCCTTGGCGAGCGCGCCCTTGTCGGGGCCGGTGTGCTCGAGGGCCTCGAGGATCGTGTGCTGGCTCCCGGGGCGCTCGGCGGCGATGCCCTGACAGAGGGCCTCGGCGGCCATGCGGTGGCCGGCGCCGATGTCGACGCTGAGCACGAGGGTCTTGAGGGGGCGGAGCAGGGCCGCGGCCGACATCGCTCAGCGCTCGCGGAACGTGAGCGGGACGATCAGGGCCCCGAGGGCGCCGACGATCCCGAGCCAGAGGCCGATCCCCGTGATCGCGAAGAAGATGCGGAGGAACACGTAGAGCCCGAAGGCCACCAACGCGAGGCCGACCGCGAAGGCCGTGACGCGCGCGTAGCGGGACCCGCCGAGCGCCGTGCCGAGCACGAGCGAGCCGCCGACTGGCATCAGGAGGAGGGCGGTCTCGAAGCCCGTGATCGCGGTGCGGACGTAGTAGGGGTACCGCACGATCTGGAACGGCGAGAAGCCGCCGAAGAACGGGAGGAAGAAGGCGACGACGAGGGCGATGCCCAGGCCTGCGAGGCACGCGCGGCCGGTCTGCGGGTTCATCGCCAGAACCTAGCTGGCTCTCGACGAAAGAGAAGCGGGATTGTGCGAGGCCGCGGGCGCTACTTGACGACGATCACGCCGACGTCGGCCTTGTAGGCGCGGAAGCCCTTGGTGATGCCGTTCGCGCAGCTCGTCTCGAGCTGGAACGAGGCCGTGATGCGGTGGACGCCGGCGGTCGAGGGCGCCTTGACGCTGAACGTCGCGCCCGTGGTGGTCGCGCCGGGCCACGCGCCCGGCGACCAGTCGTAGGCGCATGCGCTCGCGCTGCCGACGCCCACCAGCACCTGCATGCGGCACGAGGGGCAGCCCGGGTTGTTCCACGCCTGCACGTTGGCCTTGCCGGAGATCGTGGCGCCCGGAGAGACCACGACCACGGGTCCGCCGCTGTTCAGGCTCACCTTCTCGACGATGAACGCGTAGCGGGCCTGCTCGCCGGCATCGACCGTGACGCCCTGCGTGTGCGCGGCCTCCTTGGCGCCGTTGTCGGCGAACCAGCGCAGCGAGCCCGTGCCCGACAGGAAGATGTCCGCGGGGTTGGGCTTCGACGCCGACGTGCCGCTCGGCGCCGAGCCGTCGGTCGTGAAGAAGATCTTCGCCGTGGCCTCGCTGTCGACGGTGAAGGTGATCGAGCGCGCGAAGCCCTCGCCGCCCGCGTAGGGCAGCGGCGAGAGGTAGCTCCGGGTGGGGGCCACGCATGCGCCCGCGGCGCAGGTCTCGCCCGCGCCGCACGTGCCGGTCTTGCACGTGCCGCCGCAGCCGTCGGGCGCTCCGCAGGCGCCGGCGCAGACCGGCGTGCAGCCCGTGTCGTCCTTCGGGAAGATGGTGTCCGGCGCGACGTCGGGCAGCGTGCCCGTGTCCGCGGTGGCGTCGGCGCCCGTCTCCTCGAGGGGCGCCGCGTCGTCGCCGGTCTCGCCCGCGTCGTCGTCGCCCGCCTCGGGGGTGGGCTTGCCGTCCGGGTAGTCGACGCCGTCCTCGGCGCCGCCGATCGCGCACCCGCCGAGCAGGGCCATGCACAGCGAGAGCAGACGAACCCGTGGGCCTCGCATCCCCCGCAGGATAGCAGGCCTTGCGCGGAGGCAAGCACGCCGCCGAGGTCACACGCGTGTGACGCCCGCGCGGACCTGGTGGCGCGCGGAGCTAGTGCGCGCCGTCGGCCGCCGGCCGGGCCTTCCAGATCAGCAGCATGAGGAGGGCACCCCCGGCCGAGAACGGGATCAGCGACCAGGTCCAGATGCCCCAGTGGTACTTGACGAGGAGCCGCCCGAGCCAGATGCCCGTGAGGCCGCTCGCGATGTACTGCACGCCGTCGAGCAGGCCGGTCGCGGTGGCCGCGGCCTTCTTGCCGCCGAAGTCCGCGCTCGCGGTCCCCGAGAGCATGCCGTGCACGCCGAAGATCCACATGCACGAGAAGCCGATCATGAAGGCGGCGAGGCCAGCGCTCTTCACCTGGCCGAGGACCAGCAGCGAGGCGATCTGGCCGAGGTAGAAGATGAACGCCACCGGCGGGCGTCGCGAGTCGAACAGGCGGTCGCTCATCCACCCACACAAGAGGCCGCCGCAGATGCCGCCGAGCGTGATGCCGGCCCCACTCCACGACTGGATCGAGGAGCCCACCTTCACGTGGTGGACCTCGTCGAGGAACTCGATGTTGTAGAGCAGCAGCCCCTGCCGCACGAACCCGGTGCAGAACTCGGCGAGCATGATCACGCGGATGATCGGGTGACGCAGGACGATCCCGAGCACCTTGCGCATCGAGACGCGCTCCTCGGAGGCCGGGTCCTCGCCCTCCACCTTCGGCGCCACGCCGGCGGCCCTGGGGCTGTTCTCCACGAGCTTCGCGTCGATCAGGAACAGCAAGAAGATGATCGCCGCGGGCAGCAGGAACACCGACGAGAAGGCGAGGGGGCCGACCCCGAACTTCAGCTTGGCCCAGCCGAGCACCTTGCCCCCGAGGGTCATCGCGAGGGCGTACCCGCTCGAGATGAAGATGCCGAACAGGCCGCCCATCACGCCACGCTCGCGCACCTCGAACCAGGCGGCGTTGACCTTGACGACGCTGACCGCGCCGAAGGACTGGAAGTACATGCAGAGCGCGTAGAGGACGCTCATGCCGACCACGAGGTGGCTCGCCCACAGGCGGAGGAACAGCAGGCCGATGACCAGGTTCATCGTGGCGGCGCCGAACGCGCCGACGAGGATCGCGCGCCGCCCCCCGAGCTTGTCGGTGAGCGGTCCGTTGACCATCACGCTCGCCGCGTAGGTCCAGAACCCGGCGGTCGCGATGGCGCCGATCTGCGCCTTGTCGAGGTGGTAGTACTTGCCGAGGTCACCCTTGACGACGTTGAAGTTGTAGCGGCCCATGTAGAAGGCCGCGTACGTCAGGCCGAGGGGCACCCAGTTGAGCAAGCGCCGCCGGCGGTATTCGGCGCTGTGGCGCGGCATCTCCGCGTCGGTCGACATCGAGGTGCGGCATGTTCATCGATCTCGCCGCCGATTGCGAGGGGTTCACGCAAACGTCACCGGTCAGGGGGTGCAGGTCAGGACGTCGTCGCGGGTGGTCGCCGCCTTTCCGTCTGGCGTGAACCGCGCGAGACGGCCGCCGAGGAAGTCGATGGTGAGCCCCAGGGGCTTGGCGCGCAGCGCGTCCCCCACGACCACCCCGCTCCTTCCGTAGTGGACGCTCCCGCCCTTGTTCGGGCACCGGTCGCGCGCCACCCGCGGGCAACGCTTGTAGTTGCGGATCTGGCTGTCCAGACGGAAGGTGACCGAGCCGCCCGCGAGGGAGAAGTCCGTCGTCCAGTCCGCCGACGGCGTCTCCACGCACCCGACGGCGAGATCCCAGTCCGAGACGACGTGGTAGTTCACCGAGTGGGTGAGCGTCCCCCCGAGGGCACGGGTCTTGTCCACGGCGTCGGTGCGCGCCGGACGCTCCAGCGAGAAGCGACCCGTGTAGACGATGTCGAGGGCCGTGGTGCCCGGCCGCAGCGTCAGGGTCGACTCGAGGATGGTGAGCGTCAGCTTGGCCAGCCCAGGCTTGACGACGATCGGCCCCGGCGCGGAGAGGGTCATGGTGAGCGCTCCCCCGAGGAGCCCGAACTCGGCCTGCAGCGTGCCGCTCACCACGTCGAGCTCGCCGCGCGGATCCACGCAGTCCACGAACACGTACTCCACCTTGGTCGCCGTCAGGAGCTTGTTGGTCATGCACCCCTTGGCGATGTCCACCGTGACCGACTTGGTCGCCGCGTCCTCCGCCGTCGCGGGCCAGGCCTTCGGCACGAAGAACGGCCGCAGCGGGATGGCGACGAAGCTCGCGGCCGTGTCCGCCTGCTGCTTCGCGTCCTCGCCGTCGCTGTTGAGCGCGGCCTCGTCGCTGGTGAGGGGAGGGTTGCCGACCCCCGTGCTGTCCTGCGCCGTGCCGCACGCGCCCGACAGCAACGCCGAAAGGAGAATCCACCGCGCGTTCATGTTGCATCCTCCTCTCCCGGGATGGCCGAGAGGGGAAACCACTGGAGGTTCAGCTGATAGACGACCGTGCCCACCGTGTCGGCGTCGCAGATCTGGGTGAGCTCTTCGCGGAACTTGTGGATGCGATCCTTGACCACCGCCGCCGTCTCCGGCGTCACGCACACCGTGAGCGCCGCGAGGTCGCGGTGGATCGCCTTGACGGTCTCGATGGAGTCGCTCGCGCGCTCGAGCATCTGCCGGTGGAAGTTGCGGGCGCCGAGGGAGCGCACCTGGTGGTCGGTCGTGAGCGTCGGCTCGCCGCGCACCACGCGGCCCGTGCCGCCCTCCCGCACGAGGAGCCCGAGCGAGAGCAGCAGATCGAGGGCGCCCCCGGCCTCGCCCGGCGTGATCTTCGGCCGCAGGTTGGCCGCGATCCACTTGGGGTTCTCCTTGAAGTCCGGCCGCGCCGCGAGCTCGCGCACCGCCGGGTAATACCAGTGCGAGAGGTACTTGAAGAGGTCGCCGTCGATCCGCTTGGCCATGCGGAACCGGCGCGAAGCGCTGATCCGCTCGAAGGCGCGGTTCTTCTCGGCGACGGTGTCGGCCTGGTTGAAGGTGACGAGGTCGGCGAAGAACGAGCTCGCCTCGCCGGTGAGGCCGAGCGCCTTGACGAACTTGGGCACGGTCTCGGGGCCCAGGTTGCGCTCGCCGTCCATGACCAGCTTCAGGAAGTTCGGTGACTTGAGCCCCGCTTGCCGCGAGAAGAAGCGGTGCGAGAAGGCCGGCTTGCGCTCCTTCTCCGCCGCGTAGTGGGCGCGGAGGTAGGCGCGGTAGTCGAGGAACTCGAAGACGTTGACCGCGGCGGGACGCTCCTTGGCCCCGCCCGGCTTCGCCTCGCCTTCCTTCACCATGTCCTAGGGGTACGTCGCGCCGAGGGGGGGCGCCACCGCTCCGGGACAGATTTCGTATACGCCCCGAATACGGACCCACGAAAATCGTGCGGCGGCGTGCTCGATGGGCTCGTGCGAGGGGCGCCGCCAGTCAACAGTCCACCACCGAGCCGGCGGGCCGTGGCAGCTCGATCACCACGGCCCCGGTGGGCGCGACCTCGAGGTGCTGGACGGCGAGCACGAGGCGCACGCCCCGCGCCGCCTGCCGCTCGAGGAGCGCGCGGAGGGCGTCGCGCCCCTCCGGGTCGAGGCCGGCCTCGGGCTCGTCCAGCACCCACACCTCGGCGTCGCGGATCAGCGCACGTGCGAGGGCGAGGCGGCGCGACTCCCCGACCGACAGCGCGTGGGCGGAGACCTGCAGCGGGTCTCCGCGGCGCGCGAGGCGATCCCAGAGCCCCGTCTCGCGCAGGGCCTCCTCGAGGCGCGCGTCCGTCGCCTGCGGGGCGATCATGCGCAGTGTGTCGGCGACCGAGGCGTCGCCGAGCACCAGCGGCCGCTGCGGCACGAAGGCGATGCGGGCGCGCCACGCCACGGGCTCGAGCTCGCGCGCGTCGACGCCGCCGAAGCGCACGCACCCCTCCGCTGGATCGTCCAGGCGCAGCAGGATCGCGAGCAGCGTGCTCTTGCCGCTGCCGTTGGGGCCGACCAGCACGAGTGGCTTCTCACCCGACCAGCGCAGCGTGACCCGGTCGAGCACCAGGGGCCCTTCGCCCTCCCGGGCCTCACCGCCCACCTCGGGCAGCGGCGGGACGAATCGATAGCGGACCGCCTCGAGGGTCATCGGGCACAGGCTCGGCGGGGGCGCCGTGAACGCGCTCGGCACGGGCAGATCCGGGCTCCGTGCGACGAGCCGATCGAGGGGCAGCACGTCGCGCGCGTAGGCCGCGTCGGTCGCCCAGCTCCGCGCGAGGGCCACCGTCATCGGCGCGAGGGTGGCGAGCGTCACCAGCAGCACGACCGCCTCGGGGCGAGGCCCGAGCAGCGTGGGCAGCAGGATCCCTCCGAGCGTGGCGCCCGCGGCTCCGAGCGGGACCCAGGTGGCGGCGAGCGCGGCGAAGTAG
>CAZUZY010000432.1:0-6904 GCA_964624885.1 uncultured Polyangiales bacterium
CGGCGGCGGCGGTGGCGGTGGCGGCTGGGACAACGATCGCGGCGGTGGTCGTCGCGGCGGCCGCTGGTGAGCGACCCCGGCGATCGCCACCGGTGATCGCCGCTGGTGATCGCCGACCTGGTGATCGCCGACAGCCTTCCGAGCACAGCGTGGCATCCGGGGCCTCCCCGGGTGCCGACGCTGCATTGCTGATCCTGCCCTGCGTGCTGTCCCGGGTCAGACGGCGCGGTCGAGGCCGGCGTGCTCTCCGAGCAGGCGGGCCACGGTCGCGAACAGCTCGTCTCCACGGCCCTTGTCGTCGAGCCAGCGGCCGTCCTCGCCGAGCGAGAAGTGCCAGGCCTGCGTGCGCGCCGCGAGCCAGATCTGCCGGGTCGGTCGCTGCGTGTTGAGGATGATGCGTACGCCGTTCTTGCAGCCGAGCGACAGCACGTCGCCACGGGACTCGACGTCCACCACCTCGGGCTCGACGTCGTCGAGGGCGTCCTCGATGCGGCGGAAGACGTCGGAGACCAGGTGCTGGTAGCGGGGTTCGTCGATCATGGGCGCTCGGCCTCGGTCGAGATTCAGTTGAGGGTCATCGGCAGCGTCAGGTCGAACGGCGCGATGGTCGCATCGAAGACTCGACCGTCTGCACAGTGCATGCGGTAGGTGCCGTGCATGGTGCCGCGCGGGGTCTTGAGCATGCACCCGCTCGTGTACTCGAAGTGCTGGCCGGGCCGCAGCGTGGGCTGTGCACCCACGACGCCATCGCCTTGCACCTCCTCCACGTTGCCTTGTCCGTCGGTGATGATCCAGTGACGGGTCCGCAGCTGGGCGGTCACCGTGCCCTCGTTGAGGATGCGCACGGTGTAGGCGAACACGTAGCGCTTGTCGCGGGGCGAGGAGTGCTCGGGCACATAGGTGGTGCGCACGGTCACCCGGATGCCCTCGGTCACGGCGTTCGACACGAGGGCACGCTAGCTCAGGCCCGCCCGGTCGAGAACTTCGGTCGCGACCTCGTCCATGCCCGGATTCTGGGCGTTTCGGACGGAGATGCGCGCTACAGTGCGCGGCGATGAGCGAGGCAGAGGCGTTTCGAACGCTCGGGCACCGCGTCGTCGACAGCCTGGCCGACGAGCTCGCCCGGGCCGCGCGTCGCGAGGGGCCGGTGTTGCCCGCGGGCTCGCCGGACGAGGTCCTCGGACGCTGGCCGGCGCCCCACGCAGGAAACGACGTCGGCGCGCTCTTCACAGCGGCGATAGCCCAGGGCATCCACCTGCACCACCCTCGCTACATGGGCCACCAGGTCGCGGTGCCGCTGCCCGAGTCGGCGCTCGGCGAGCTCGTCGGCACGCTCACCAACAACGCGATGGGCGTGTTCGAGATGGGGCCGGTGGGCACGGCGATGGAGCACCGCGTCCTCCACTGGATGGCCGGCGTGCTCGGTCTCCCCGGGGAAACGCTCGGCGTGCTCACCTCGGGCGGCTCGCTCGGCAACCTGACCGCGCTGCTCGCCGCCCGCGCCGCGCGGCTCGCTCCGGGCGAGGAGCCCGCGATCCTGGTCGGCGAGCAGGCCCACTACAGCATCGGTCGAGCGGCCCGCGCGATGGGCCTCGGTGACGCGGGGGTGGTCCTCGTGCCGAGCGACGCGCGCTTCCGGCTGCGATGCCCGGCGCTCCCCGAGGCCCTGGCCGAGGCGCGACGGCGCGGACGAACACCGTTCGCCGTCGTCGGGAGCGCGTGCTCCACGGCGACAGGCGCGTTCGATCCGCTCGAAGGGCTGGCCGACTTCGCGGCCGAGCACGGGCTCCACCTGCACGTCGACGGGGCGCACGGCGCCGCGCTCGCCCTCTCGCCGCGCTACCGACCGCGCCTCGCCGGGATCGAGCGCGCCGACAGCGTCGTGTGGGACGCCCACAAGATGCTGCGGGTGCCGTCGCTGTGCACCGCGGTGCTGTTCCGCGACCCGCGGGTCTCGGCGGGCGCGTTCGAGCAGCAGGCGAGCTACCTGTTCCGCGCCGAGAACCAGTGGGATCTGGCCCAGCGCACGTTCGAGTGCACCAAGCGCATGATGTCACTGCCGCTGTACGCGGTGCTGGCCGGGCGCGGCGAGGAGGCGCTGACGGCCTTCGTGGAGAGCCGGGTCGAGCTCGCCGCCCGGTTCGCGGCCCTCGTGCAGGAGAGCCCGGACCTCGAGCTCGCCGTCGAGCCCGAGTGCAACATCGTCTGCTTTCGCCCGCGGGGCCTCGGGGCCGCCGCGGTCGACGCGATCCGCGCGCGCATCGTCGCGAGCGGCGCGTTCTACGTCGTCGCCACCACCCTCACGGTGGCCGGCACCCCCCAGCGCTTCCTCCGCGTGAGCCTCATGCACCCCGAAACCACCCTCGACGATCTCGTCGCCCTGCTCGCCACCGTCCGCGCCGAAGCGCGCGAGGAGAACCCATGACCGCGGTCGAGCTGCTCAGCAAGCCCGAGACCTGGCTCAGCCTGCTCACCCTGACAGCGCTCGAGATCGTCCTCGGCATCGACAACATCATCTTCCTCAGCATCCTCGTCGCGCGCCTGCCGTCCGGTCAGCGCGACAAGGCGCGGAAGATCGGCATGGTGCTCGCCCTGTTCATGCGGCTCGGGCTCCTGCTCACCCTCAGCTTCATCATGCGGCTCACCAAGCCGTTCTTCACGGTGCTGTCCCGCCCGATCTCCGGCCGCGATCTCATCCTGCTGGTCGGCGGCACGTTCCTCATCGTGAAGTCGACCCAGGAGATCTACGAGAAGCTGGAGGGCGACGAGGCGGGGGAGGACGGCGCGGCGGCCAAGAAGCACGCCAAGTTCGTCTCCACCATCGTGCAGATCATGTTCCTCGACATCGTCTTCTCGCTGGACTCGGTCATCACCGCGGTCGGCATGGCGCAGGACGTCCGCATCATGTGCGCCGCGGTCATCGCCGCGGTGCTCGTCATGCTGTTCTTCGCCGGCGCGGTGGGGGACTTCGTGAACGAGCACCCCAGCATGAAGATCCTCGCGCTGAGCTTCCTGCTGCTGATCGGCGTGCTGCTGGTGGCCGACGGCATGGGGCAGCACGTGAGCAAGGGCTACGTGTACTTCGCCATGGGGTTCGCGGTGATGGTGGAGCTGCTCAACCTGCGGCTGCGCAAGAAGAGCGGGCACGTGCAGCTCCGGGGCCGTCGCGCGAGCGAGCCGCCCCCGAGCTCGTCGGGGGATTGAACTCACCAGCGCACGCGTACGTCGATGGCGTCGCGGGACACGTTCTCGAGCGTGACCCGCGGGGTCTGGCCCGTCGTCGTGCGGACGACCGCGCGCAGGCTCCCGAGGGTGAGGAGCCGGTAGTTCTCGTCGTCGAAGTAGGGGAACTCGCGGTACTGGACGATCGCGTCCTCGTCGGTGGTCACCACCGTCACCCGCCCCGCGCCGCGCCGGATCTGGCCCCACATGGTGGGCACCCGGCGCAGGACGAAGGCGGGGGTGGACAGCGAGAGCAGCGCGCGGAAGAAGCGGCTCGTCCCGATGACCGTGCACGCGTCGATCGCGTCGACGAAGCGGCTCTCGTCGGGACAGTGGATCTTGCGCATGGCGCGCAGGGTCTCCTGCAGCGCGGCCTCCGGGTACCAGGCGCTGGCCGCGGGCTCGGCGAGGATCCGGCGGTGGACGAGCGACACCTCGGCCACCACGGCGTCGAGCACCGGGGGATCGGCGCCGAGGAACATCCGCGCCGAGACGAACCAGGCGCCCTTGACCTCGCTGTTCACGCGAGACGCTCCCTCGCGCTCATACGACGGGCCGGACGCGGACCCGCACGTAGTCGCGGGCCTCGCGGGAGTGGCGCGCGGCGAAGGCGAGCACCCCGCGGGCCCAGCGGCGAAGGGTCGGTGAGGTGCGCGCCCGCTCCTCCACCAGGCGCCCCACGGCGACCACCAACAAGAGCGGCTTCATGCGGCCCCGGCGCGCGAGGCGCCGGCGCGGCGCACCAGCCGCTCGGCGTCGAGAGGACGCACGTCGATGCGGCACGTGTGACCGCCGTTCTTGGGGATGGTGCTGGTGAGGTGGTAGCGCAGGCCGAAGGCGGCGCTGATGCCGGACTGGAACTGGCCGAAGATGCCGCAGTGCGCGCCGTTCCAGCCCGGGGACGCGTACCAGGGGCAGGCCGTGCCCTCGAGCCAGCCGGTGTTCGCCCCGCTGTCGCCCCAGTGGCTCGTGTTCACGCGGAACACGTATTCGCTCATGCGCAGGAGCTCGAGCGCGTGGGCGGGGGACGCGTCCATCCCGAAGGCGAGGCGCATCTTGCGACCGAAGCGTTCGCCCGCGGCGGTGCAGATCTCGCCGAGGATCGGCCGCACCCGGGGGAGGCGCGCGGGCAGGTGCTCGGTCATCGCGACGAGCAGCTCGCCGAGGTGGTGGGTGACCTCGACCCACCGCTCGTGCAGCGAGAGCCCCTCCATCATGGTCTCCGCGCGCAGGTGCTCCTCGAGCGTGCGCGGCGCCCCGCCGAGCTCGGCGAAGACCCAGCGGGCCTCGGGCTTGCGCGCGATGCGGAGCAGCCCGCCGAGCAAGAGCCCCGTGTCGCGGCGCCCCGCGAGATCGTCGGCGCGTGGCGGGACGCTGCGGAACCGTGCATGGAGGACGTCGTGTCGCCGCTGGAACAGCGGCACGGCCACCGCGGCGAGCGCGGCCTCCGAGCCCGCGAGGCCACCGAGGTGGGGAGCGAGCTCGCGGCGGAGCAGATCGAGCCACTCGCACATGCCCTCGGCGGCGAACCACCACAGCAGGCGGGTCGGGATCCGCTCCCGCCGGAACACCTCCCGCACGCCGCGGGCCAGGAAGGTGGGGGCCATGCGCTCGAGCGTAACCCCGAACGGGGGTCGATCGTGAAGGGGGCATGGAAGCAATCGATCTGCTGGTGGTGGGGGGTGGGCTGGCCGGGCTGACCACGGCGGCCTTCGCGGCGCGGGCGGGGCTCCGGGTGGAGCTCGTCGACAAGGCGGAGCTCGGTGGGCGCGCGCGGACCCGCCGCGGCGAAGGGTTCTCCCTGAACCTCGGGGCCCACGCGCTCTACCGTAACGGTCCCGCGGCGCGGGCCCTCGAGGCGCTGCGGGTCGCGGTCCCTGGCGCGAAGGTGCCCGCGCTCGGACAAGCGCTGGTCGAGGGGGCGCTGCACGCGCTGCCGGTCGGGCCGCTCTCGATGCTGACGAGCGGCGTGCTCGATGCGGCGGGCAAGGTCGAGCTCGGGCGCACGATGGTGTGGCTGCGCTCGCTCGAGGCACGAACGCTGGCGGGGCGCGCCGTGGCGGAGGTGCTCGACGCGCGCACCCAGCACCCCGGGGTACGCGCCTTCGTGCTCGGTCTGATGCGCGTCGCGACCTACGACCCGCGGCCCGAGGCGCTGTGCGCGGCCGCGGGCTTCGCGCAGATGCGAAGGGCGACGTTCGACGGGGTCACCTACGTCGACGGCGGCTGGCAGACGCTGGTCGACGGGCTCGCGGACGCCGGCCGGGCGCTCGGGGCACGGCTGCACGCGCGGACGCGGGTGCGCGAGCTCCTCGCCGCCGACGCCGGGTTTCGCTTCACCGTCGGCGACAACGCGCGCATCGCCCGCGCCGTCGTCCTGGCCGCGCCGCCACGGGTGGTGACCGAGCTCTTCCCCGCGCTCGAGCCGCCGCCGACCGAGGAGGTGCGGGCGGCGTGTCTCGACGTCTCGCTCGCCGCCGTGCCGTGCCCACGGAACCGGTTCGTGATGGGGCTCGACGCGCCGCTGTACTACTCCCTGCACTCGGCGGTCGCGCGGCTCGCGCCCGAGGGTGGTGGCGTCGCCCACCTGCTGCGCTACGGCGACCCGGTCGAGGGGGGCGAGGCAGAGCTGCGCGCGCTCCTCGAGCGGATGCAGCCCGGCGCGCCCATCGTCGAAGCGCGCTACCTTCCGCGCATGATCGTGGCGCATCACCGGCCGACGGCGGCCTCCGGGGGTCTCGCCGCGCGGGCCGCGGTCACGACCGCGCTGCCGGGTGTGTTCCTCGCGGGGGAGTGGGTGGGAGACCAGGCGCTGCTCGCCGATGCGGCGTTCGCGAGCGCGGCCCTCGCGGCCGAGTCGGCGGCCACGTTCGTGCGGGCGCGGCGGGCGGCGTGAGCGAGCCGCTCTCGCGCGCGTTCGCCGAGCACGGTCGGTTCCTGTTCGCGCTCCTCTACCGCATGACCGGCTCGGCGAGCGAGGCGGAGGATCTCGTGCAGCAGACGTTCGAGCGCGCGCTGGTCGCGGAGCCGGACGAGGACCGCCCGCTGCGCCCGTGGCTCGTGCGCGTCGGCACCAACCTCGCGCGCGACGCCCTCCGCGCGCGCCGGAAGCGGGGCTACGTCGGTCCCTGGCTGCCCGAGCCGATCCCGAGCGACGAGGCCGCGCTGGTGGGCTTCGAGGTGCCCTCGACCGAGGGGCGGTACGAGCTGCTCGAGACGGTGTCGTTCGCGTTCCTGCTCGCGCTCGAGGCGCTGACGCCGAACCAGCGCGCGGTGCTGCTGCTGCGCGACGTGCTCGGGTACGAGGTGGCCGAGACGGCGGTCGCCCTCGACCTCGCGGAGGGCAACGTGAAGGTGCTGCACCACCGCGCGCGCAAGGCGATGGCGGCCTACGAGCAGGGGCGCGCGCGGCCGACGAGCGAGGCGGCGCGGGCGGTGCTCGAGGCGTTCCTCGGCGCGCTCGCCGTGGGCGACGTGCCGACGCTCGAGCGCCTCGTGCGGGAGGACGTCCGCCTGCTCAACGATGGCGGCGGCGTGGTGTCGGCGGCGCGGGTGCCGGTCGTGGGCCGCGACAAGGCCCTGCTGTTCCTGCGCAAGCTCGCTGCGCTGCGGGGGCCGCCGGAGCTCGCCGAGATCCGCGCGATCTCCGGGGGGCCGGCGCTGGTGGCGCGGTTCGCGTGCC
>CAZUZY010000433.1:0-6870 GCA_964624885.1 uncultured Polyangiales bacterium
CTCGCGCCCGCGAAGAAGCTGGTGATCGAGACCGATCCGGCGCCGCAGGCCAAGGTACCGGCGCCGCTCGCGCGGTGCGCCGAGGGCCGCATCGTGGTGAGCGCGATCGATCCCCTGGTCGACGAGCGCTCGCTCGTGGTGATCGAGACCGCCCGCGGCAAGTCCATGGCCCGCAAGGGCGGCGAGATCGACGGCCGTCGGGTCGTCGCCATCGGCGTCGAGCGTGTCATCCTCCGGGACGGCGCGCGCCTGTGCTTCGTCGACGCGAGCAAGCCGGCGGCCGCGGGGACCGGGCCCGCCGTGGTGGGCACCCCCTCACCGTCGACCATGGCCGGCATCGAGAGCATCGATGCGAGCCATTTCCGCATCGAGCGCACCCTCCGCGATCGGCTCCTCGAGAACCACCTCGAGCTCATGAAGACCCTGCGCGGCGGCCCCGACCTCGTCGACGGCAAGGTGGTCGGTCTGCGGTTGATGGCGGCCCCGCTGGGGAGCGTCCCCGCCGCCCTCGGTCTGCGCGCGGGAGACTCGTTGCGTTCGATCAACGGCTACTCGCTCGCGAGCCCGGAGCAGATGCTCGAGGCGTTCGCCAAGCTCCGCACCGCACCGTTCCTCGAGATCCAGTACGTGCGAGCGGGACAGTCGCTGGGCATGCGGCTCGAAGTGCTCTAGAGACGCCCCTGCCACGGCCGAGCTGCGCCGGGAACTACCCCTCGGGCAGCACCCCTACTACAGTTCGTCGATCATGCCGCCGAAGTCGAAGTCGAACGTCCCCGAGACGCCGCGCGAACCGCCGTCCCGCCGCGAGATCCTGCAGCGCGCAGGCCTCGCCGCCGGCGTCATGGCGGGCACCGCGGCGCTCGCCAAGTGGCGCTGGGACAAGGGTGGCTTCGGGCAGCACTTCGCCGAGGGGCAGCGGCAGGTCCGCGATTTCCGCCTCCGCTCCGACCCGGGCCCGCTCGACCTCGCGATCGCCCGCGGCAAGCCCGAGGACTCGACCAAGGCCCCCGCGACCCCGACCCAGCTCGTGGAGGCCGTCCTCGCGGCGATGGGCGGGATGCAGCGGTTCGTCTCGCGCGGCGACGTCGTCGCGATCAAGCCCAACATCGGCTGGGACCGCACCCCGCTGCACGGCGCCAACACCAACCCCGAGGTGGTCGGCGCGGTGGTCAAGGCCTGCTACGCCGCCGGCGCCAAGCACGTGGTGGTCACCGACGCGAGCTGCAACGATCCAGGTCGCTGCTTCCAGAAGTCGGGCATCTGGAACGCCGCCTATGCGATGGGCGCCGAGGTCATCCTCCCGAGCGAGCACCGGTTCCGCACCATGCGCCTGCGCGGGGACGTGCTCGACGAGTGGCCGGTCTACACGCCGCTGGTCAACGCGGACAAGCTCATCAACCTGCCCGTGGCCAAGCACCACAACCTGTCCAAGTACACCGCCGCCATGAAGAACTGGTACGGGGTGCTCGGCGGCCGTCGCAACCGGCTCCACCAGAGCATCGACCTGAGCGTCGCCGACCTCGCCACCTTCATGCGCCCGACCCTCACCATCCTCGACGCCGTCCGCGTGCTCATGCGCAACGGTCCGCAGGGCGGCAACTTCGACGACGCGCGGGAGGCGCACGTGGTCGCCGCCTGCACCGACCAGGTCGCCCTCGACGCGTGGGGGTGCCAGCTCATCGGCCAGAAGCGCGAGAACCTCGCCTACCTCAAGATCGCCGAGGAGCGGGGCATCGGCACCGCACAGTTCGAGAAGCTCCGCATGCGCGAGGTCTCGCTGGTGTGATGGCCGCTGCACTCCAACACAAAGGCCAAGGGGAGAAGCACCAAGGCGACGTCTCGCACGACGCGCCCATCCCCTGGCGCGGCGTGGTCGGCCCGGTGCCCGCGCTCGACACGCTCGGCGAGGCGCTGCCTCCGCCGAGCCCGCCTCCGAGCCGCGAGCCCCCGCCGAAGCGTCGCTTGCACCTGCGCCTCGTCGAGCGCCAGGTCGCGCACGCCGAGACCGAGCCCGCGACGGGTGCCCGGGTCGAGGGCCCGGCCCACTGCGCCGAGCCACTCGCGGCCGTCATCGTCGGCAGCACCGACCCGACCCAGCCGCGCGCGAGCGCTGCCGCGACCAGCGCGCCCGCGCCGGCCAAGGGCCCCTCCAAGCTCACCCAGTGGGTGAAGGGCGTCTTCAAGAAGAAGCGTCGCCCCGGCTCCGGCATCCCGGCGCGCACCTCGATCCGCACGCTCGTGTGGGTGCGGCGCCTCGCGCAGACGGGGTTCTTCTTCCTGTTCATGTACTGGCTCGTGAACACCGCGTTCCGCGGGAGCTTCGCCAGCACCGAGCAGAACATCCGCATGACGAAGCCCGTCGAGGGCTTCTTGCTCGCCGACCCGTTCGTCGCGCTCATCACGTTCCTGTCGAGCCACACGCTCTATCGGGGGCTCTTCTGGTCGCTCGGCCTGGTCGGGCTCACCCTGGTCTTCGGCCGCGTGTTCTGCGGCTGGATCTGCCCGTTCGGCACGCTGCACCACTTCCTCGGATGGCTGCTCCCTTCGCGCAAGGGCAAGGGCGCCAAGCGGGTCGCCGCGAACCACACGCGGCCCTACCAGAAGCTCAAGTTCTACCTGCTCTACGCGTTCCTCGCGGCCGCGGCCGCCGGCGTGGTGGTGGGCGGCGTCTTCGATCCCATCTGCGTGATGGTCCGCGCGGTCGGCCTCTCGGTCCTGCCCGCCGCGGCGTGGGTGAGCACCCACCTGCTCGGCATGGCGTCCAACAGCAACGTGCGTCTCCTGCAGGTGAGCGCCGACGCGACCCAGGATCTGCTCGCGCGCTCGGTGTTCCAGACCAAGCAGTACTACTTCCACCAGGCCTGGTTCATCGGCGCGCTGTTCGTGGCGATCCTGTTCATGAACCGCATCATCCCGCGGTTCTGGTGCCGCGCGCTCTGCCCGCTCGGCGCGCTCCTCGGCGTCATGGCCAAGTACGCGGTCGTGGGCATGGAGAAGGACCACGCCAAGTGCACCGACTGCAACCTCTGCATCGTGAACTGCCAGGGCGCGGATTCGCCCCAGGGTGGCGTGAGGTGGCGGCAGGACGAGTGCCACGTGTGCCTCAACTGCGAGACCGCGTGTCCGGAGGACGTCATCAAGTTCCGCTTCTTCCCCAACTGGAAGAGCCGCACCACCGAGCTGGTCCCCGAGCGCCGCACCGCGCTCGCCTCCGTGGCCGCCGGCGCCGCGTTCTACGCGCTCCACCGCCAGAGCGACGCCAGCGTCTCCGAGGTGAACTACCACCCGCGGGGCATCCGCCCGCCGGGGTCGATCGAGGAGCACGCGTTCCTCGAGAAGTGCATCCGCTGCGCCGAGTGCATGAAGGTCTGCCCCAACAACGCCCTGCACCCGGCGTTCATGGAGGCGGGCCTCGAGGGCCTCTGGACCCCGATCCTCATCCCGCGCATCGGCTACTGCGAGTCGAGCTGCGTGCTCTGCGGCGACGTCTGCCCGACCGGCGCGATCCAGAAGATCAACGAGACGCAGAAGCTCGGCAAGTGGAAGCAGATCGGCAAGGAGTGGGAGGTCGCGCCGATCCGCATGGGCACGGCGTTCTACGACAAGGGGCGCTGCCTGCCCTGGTCGATGGCCACGCCCTGCATCGTGTGCGAGGAGTTCTGCCCGACCTCGCCCAAGGCCATCTACACGCTCGACGACGTGATCCAGAACCGCAAGGGCGAGTCGATCAAGGTGCAGAAGCCGGTGGTCGACCCGAACCTGTGCATCGGCTGCGGCGCCTGCGAGAAGGTGTGTCCGGTCGTGGACCAGCCGGCGGTCTACGTGACCAGCGTCGGCGAGAGCCGCAGCAAGACCAACGTGATCCTCCTCGAGAACACGAGCTACAACACCAAGAGCTAGATGATCGTCGAGACCTTCCCCGCGGGCCCGCTCGGCTGCAACTGCACCATCCTCGGCGACCCCACCACCAAGCAGGCCATCGTCATCGATCCGGGCGGCGACTTCCCCGCCATCGAGGCGGTGATCGTCGAGCACGGGCTCACCGTGAAGGCGATCCTCCACACCCACACCCACATCGATCACGTCGGCGCGACCGCCGCGGTGCAGAAGAAGCACGGCGCCGCCGCGCGCATCCACGAGGGCGACGAGTTCCTCTACTCGATTCTGCCGATCCAGGCGCAGATGCTCGGCATGCGCGCCGCACCCGAGCACGCCGAGCTCGAGGCCGCGCTGCGCGACGACGAGGTGATCTCGCTCGGCGGCGTCGACCTGCGGGTGATCCACACCCCCGGGCACACCCCGGGCTCCTGTTGCTTCGAGGTGCGGCAGAAGGGCGCGGGAGAAGACGCCGTCCTCCTGTTCGCCGGCGACACCCTGTTCTCCCGCAGCGTCGGGCGCACGGATCTCTGGGGCGGCGACCAGGCGGCGCTGGTGAGCTCGATCAAGAAGAAGCTGTTCGCGCTCCCCGACCCGACGCGCGTCGTCTGCGGCCACGGCGAGGACACGACCATCGGCGAGGAGCGCCGCGAGAACCCGTTCGTGCGCGTGCGCTAGTCGGGTCCGCTCAGTCGCAGGTCGCTTCGTCGACCGGCACACCCGGGGGCATGTAGAGCTTGAACACGTCCTTCGGCAGGGGCGGGTTCACGAAGGCCTCCTCGTACTTGAAGATGACGTCGCTCTTCTTGGCGGGGACCTCGACGTGGATCTTGCGGGGCACGTCGACCTCGACGTCGGGACCGCTCGGCAGGATGTCGTCGCTGAGGCCGTCGGGATCGACGATCGGCTTGGCCGTCGCCGTCTTCTGGTGGTCGGCCATCGTCACCCGGTAGACGAGGGCGTCGTCCCGCCAGGCGAGCACGCCGAGCAGGCGCATGCGCTGCTCGGCCCAGGGCTTGTCGAGGTCTTCCGGCCACGGGGTCATGCGCAGCTCGTGGAGCTTGGGCTCGGTGGGCGAGGTGGTCTCGTGACCGAGCGCGACGACGTAGAACCCGCCGTCGCCGTTCCACTTCACGCTGTCGCAGGTGACCTTCTGGGGCAGGTCGGGGCGCATCCCCCAGAGCATCGGCACGAGCTCGCGCGAGGCGAGGGGCACCTGCGTGATGCGGGCGATGTTGCAGGGCTTGGCGAGGCCGGTGATGTAGCGGCCGTTGGCCTTGTCGTCGGCCCAGAAGCGCACGCCGTCGGAGGCCACCTCGCCGGCCGAGCCGACCACGCTGGCGCTGATCGCGATGCGGAGCTTGTCGGGCGCGCTCGCGAGCAGCTTG
The DNA here is from genome assembly GCA_964624885.1 of uncultured Polyangiales bacterium. Taxonomy (GTDB): domain Bacteria; phylum Myxococcota_A; class Polyangia; order Polyangiales; family JADJMO01; genus JADJMO01. Next base: position 5,265 of record CAZUZY010000433.1, read on the forward strand.
AGCTCGCCCTTCACGCGACCCTTGTCGCCGAGGTAGTCGATCTTGGCGTTGCCGCGGATGCCGGTGACCTTGGCGTAGGTCGCGTCGAGCCGCGCGACGGCCGACTTGGCGTCGGGCAGGGGGGACTTCGGCGGGGCGAACGAGGTGCAGCCGACGGTGGAGAGCCCCGCAGCGAACAGACATCCGAGCGCGCGCATCGGGCTTCGGTACCACGTACCATCGAGGGATGGATCGGGCTCTAGGCGACGCGCGCGGAGCTCCGGAAGGACCGGTGCTCCTCTTCGACGGCGTCTGCAATCTCTGCAACGGAGCGGTCGACTTCGTGCTGCGCCACGAGCGCGCACCGACCCTGCGGTTCGCCGCGCTCCAGTCCGCCGCCGGGGTCGAGCTGCTGCGGGCGCACCGGCTCTCCGAGGCGCTCGAGACGATGGTGCTGGTCGAGGACGGGAGGGTGAGCGTCCAGTCGACGGCGGCGTTGCGCGCCGCGCGCCACCTGCGCGCGCCGTGGTCGTGGGCGTACGCGCTGCTGATCCTGCCGCGGCCGCTCCGCGACGCGGTCTACCGGATCGTCGCCCGGAACCGGCTCCGCTGGTTCGGGGAGCGAGAGACCTGCCGGGTCCCCACCCCCGAGCTCCGGGCGAGGTTCCTCTGAGGGGTGCGGGGCGTTTTCCCGGCCACTGTCCCCTGGGGAAAATTCCTTGGCGCTCCGCGGAACTTTTCTGCCAGGACCCTGTCTGACCCCCCGCACCGTGACTGACCATCGCCCTCCGACCTCTGTCGACCTCAACACGCCCCTTGACGGGAACGCACGGCTCCCGTTACACTCATACTGTAACCCGGGCGGATTGTTTCAGGGAGGCTGTATCATGCGTCGTTCGCTCACCGTTCTCGTCGGCGTGCTCAGTCTGGTGGCTCTCGAGGGAATCGCTTCCGCAGCCGACAAGAAGAAGGGCGGAAGTGACGTGGAAGAGATGACGTTCGAGGACGACAAGCTCCTCACGTCCAACCTCGGCCCCGACCAAGCGAAGATCACCACCCGTGGTGGCCCGGTCCGCACGATCCTCGTGCGCCCGCGTACCTCCTTCGTCCCCGAGATGCTCAAGTCGATCGAGAACCTGTGATCGAGATCCCCTGAGCAGCTCGGAGGTTCTCCTGGATCCGCCAGGAATTTCCGGCTCTTCAAATCTTTTCATCGGCAACGAACTGGTCACCACGCGTGACCGGATGGGTGTTTCATGTCGGATGCAAAGCAGAAGACGACGCTGACCTTCACCGTGACCTCGGGCGCTGGCGCGCGCACCGAGTCGGTGACCCAGGACATCGTCAAGATCGGCAAGGACGCGAAGAGCCACCTCAAGCTCGACGACGAGGCCGCGTCGCGCATGCACGCGGTCATCGAGGTCGCGAGCCCCGAGGACATCACGCTGATCGACCTGGGCAACGAGCCCGGCACGCTGGTCAACGGCCAGCGCATCAACAAGACCAAGATCAAGGCCGGGGACGAGATCCGCATCGCCGAGACGCGCATCGTCCTCGACAGCGCGGTCCCCGCCGTGGCGGGTGCGCCTGCGGCGGCGCCCGTCGCTGCGGCTGCGGCAGCGGCGCC
>CAZUZY010000434.1:0-6854 GCA_964624885.1 uncultured Polyangiales bacterium
GTCGCCGCCGGGGACCTGAGCCGCGCGCCGAAGCTGGCCGAGGCCGACGCCTGCAAGGGCTACTTCCCCTCGACCGCCGACGACGACGCCGGCGACGCGACGCTCCTGGTCGTGGTCAAGCCGAGCGGCCAGGTCGCGAGCGCCACGGTGCTCGGCGAGACGCCCGCCGGTCAGGGCTTCGGCGCCGCGGCGCGCACGTGCCTGCTCAAGAAGACGTTCGTGCCCGCGCTCGACAAGTCGGGCCTTGCGGTCGCTACCGCGACGAAGGTGCACCTGCGCTTCTCGCGGTAGCGCAGCGGCGCTGCGCAGTGTGCAGGCGGCTGCACGGGGATCCGGTCCGGTTCGCCGTGGATCTGGCTGGTTTCCAAGGGGGCACGAGGGTTGCGATGCCCGCGGCATGACCAGCCCCCTTCCCACCCACACCCTCTGATACGAGAGCGGTCATGGGCGAGGTCGCCGAGTACTCCACCTACGAGGAGCCCGCCGTGCGGGACGCGCTCGGTCGGCTGGGACGCAAGCTCGCGGGCCCCAGCGCCGAGGGCAAGACGATCGAGGCCATCGAGGTCGTCACCCTCGATCCGATCGAACCCCGCGACCCGGCCCCGCTCTTCCTCGACGTGGCGCACGCCACCACGCGCCGATCGATCGTGGTGCGCGAGCTCCTGCTGAACGTCGGCGAGCCGTACCAGCGGACGCTCGCCGACGAGTCCGCGCGGAACCTCCGCCGCCTCCCGCAGCTGTCGCTGGTGATCGTCACGGTGGTCGAGGGCTCGCGCCCCGACACGGTCCGCCTGCTGGTCGTGACGAAGGACGTCTGGAGTCTCTTCGTCGACTTCGAGGTCGTCTACGGGCCGGGAGGCCTCGACCGCCTCTACCTCAAGCCGCGCGAGTCCAACGTCGCGGGCACCCACCGCACCGCGTGGCTCGAGACGACGGTGCGCCCGCTCTCCTGGTCGCTGGCGCTCGGGCTCGCGGATCCGCGCGTCGAGGGCCAGCGCCTCGCATGGAACGGTTCCGGTGGCGTGTTCGTGCACCGGGAGACCAAGCAGCTCGAGGGCGGCGCGGGCACGTTCTCGGTGTCGCGCCCCCTGTTCGCGACCAGCGCCACCTGGGGCTTCCTCGTGGGCGTCGACCTGAAGCAGGAGATCGTGCGCCGGTACGTCGACGCGCGCGTGGCGCTCTACGAGGGCGGCCTGCCCTGGGCTTGGCGCGCGCGCACCCTCACGTGGGGCGCCAGCGTCAGCCGCTCGTTCGGGCGCGTGCACAAGCTCGACGTCTCCCTCGGGGGCGAGGCCGCGCGCCGCGCCTACGACGTGCCCGACGCGAACGGCTATCCCGCCGCCACCATCGCGAGCTTCCTGCGCGGTGAAGTGCCCCGCGGCGAGCGCCGGGTCGGGCCGTGGCTGCAGGCGCGCGCGTACACCGCGCGGTTCCTCCGCACGTGGGACGTCGAGACGCTCGGCCTCGCCGAGGACATCCCGCTCGGGCCCGAGGCGGTCGCGCGGGTGTACGCCCCGCTGGGTGGGCTCTCCGATCGCGGCCTGCTCGGCGCCGCGCTGGGTCTTCGCGAGACCGTCGCGCTCGGCGATGGGTTCGGCGCGCTCACGCTGTCGGCCGCCGTCGAGGCGAGCGGTGGTGCGATCCAGGATCTCGGGCTCTCGTCGCATCTCCGCGTCGTCTCGCCGCGGACCCCGCTCGGTCGGGTGGTGTTCGACGGGCAGGGTCTGCTCCGCCCGCGCAACTCCCTGCGCGCGCGCTCGGTGCTCGGCGGCGAGGGCGAGCTGCGCGGCTACCCGACACGCTTCCTGTCGGGCGAGAACCTGGTCACCGCGCACCTCGAGCTGCGCTCTCCCTCGGTGGTGCTCGCGGGGCTCGTGTTCGGCGGCGTCGGGTTCTACGACGTCGGCGACGCCTTCGGCCCCGAGCGCGGGCTCTCCCCGCGGCACGCGCTCGGCGCGGGGTTGCGCCTCGTCGCACCGCAGATCGATCGCGTGGCGGTGCGCCTCGACTTCGCCTTCGGCTCACCGTTCACACCGCGCCCGCCCGGCGTGGACCCGTTCACGGTGTTCCTCGCCTTCACGCCGGCGTTCGATCTACCCGGGGTCGGGGGCCCGACCACCGAGGCGCTCGCCTCGACCCGCCCCACGGTGGGCGGCGGACTCTGGCCCTAGTCGAGCCCGTGCTCGGCGAGCTTGTTGTAGAGCGTGCGCCGGCTGACCCCGAGCAGGCGCGCCGCGCGGGTGCGGTTGCCCTGCGCGCGCGAGAGGGCGTCGACCACCGCCACGCGCTCGGCGCCCTTGCGCGCCTCGTCGAGCGGAGCGTCGTGGGTGACCGGCGCGAGCTGCGCGAGCTCGCGGCCCACGTCGCGCGCGGTGAGCACGGGGCCGTCCGAGAGCACCACGAGGCGCTCGACGAAGTTCTGGAGCTGGCGGATGTTGCCAGGCCACGGCTGCTCGCCGAGCAGGGCGAGCGCGGACTCGTCGAAGGTCAGCGCCTTGCCGGCGGCGCGCGCGTGCTCGGCGCAGAACTCCCGGCAGAACCGCGGGATCTCCGCGCGGCGAGCGCGCAGCGGCGGCAGCTCGATGGGCACGACCGCGAGGCGGTAGAACAGGTCTTCGCGGAACGCGCCCGTCCTGGCCATGGCCGCGAGATCGCGGTGGGTCGCCGCGACGAACCGGACGTCGGCGCGCTGGCTCGCCGTGCCGCCGAGGCGATCGAACGTGCGCTCCTGCAGGAGCCGCAGGAGCTTCACCTGGACGAGCGGCGTGACGTCGCCGATCTCGTCGAGGAACAGCGTGCCGCCCGCCGCGAGCTCCACCCGCCCGGGCTTGCGTTGCGTGGCCCCGGTGAAGGCGCCGCGCTCGTAGCCGAACAGCTCGCTCTCGAGCAACGCATCGGGGAGGGCCGCGCAGTGCACCGCGACGAACGGGCCCTTGGCGCGGGGGCTCCGCGCGTGGATCGCGCGCGCCACGAGCTCCTTGCCAGTGCCGCTCTCGCCGGTCACGAGCACCGTCGCCGCACTCGCCGCGGCCCGATCGATCCGCTCTTCCAGCGCCCGCAGCGTCGCTTTCTGCTCGTGACCACGCGGGTCGAACGCGGCCTCCTTGCCGACCGCGAGCGCCTTCTGCAGGCAGAACAAGAGCTCGTCCCGGTCGAACGGCTTCTGCACGAAATCGGCCGCGCCGCGCCGCATCGCCTCGACGGCGAGCGGGACCGACCCGTGCGCGGTGAGGAGCACCACGGGGATCGAAGGGTCCCGCGCCCGCACGGCATCGAGCAAGCCGAGGCCGTCCAGCCCCGGCATGCGCAGGTCGGTGAGCACGAGGTCGACGGCCTGGGTCTCGAGGTGCGCGAGCGCCGCGTGGCCGTCCGCGGCAGTGTGCACCGTGAGCCCCGCCTGCTGCAGCAGGGCCTTCAGCACCGTCAGCAGCGCGGCGTCGTCGTCGACGACCAGGACCTTCTGGGACACGTGGCGAGTGTAGACTAGGTGGAGCGATCGGGGAGGCGCATGCACACCCGCGTGCCCTGGCCCCCGGGACCGTCCCCGAGGAGGAGCTCTCCCCCGTGCGCCTCGACGATGCGGGCCACGTAGGGCAGGCCGAGCCCGCTGCCGTGCGCTTTGGTGGTGAAGAAATCCTCGAGCGCCCGCGCTCGCGTGCGGGGATCCATCCCTGGGCCGTCGTCGGTCACGGCGATCTCGACCCCTGGCCCGCTTTCGAGCGCGTGGGTGGCGATCTGGATCCGGCCCTGTCCACCGATGGCCTCGGCGGCGTTCTGCAGGACGTTCACGAGAGCGACCACGACCAGGTCGGCGTCCAGACGACACGTAGGGATTGCTGGGGTGAGGTCGCGCTCGAGCGTGATGCCGGTCGGCAACGCGTAGGTCTGCAGTCCGAGCGCGCGCTCCACGAGGGCGTTCGGATCGATGGGCTCCTTCACGGGCTCGACCCGCGAGAGTCGCCCGTAGCGGTCGAGCACGCGCGCGATGCGCTCGATCTGCTGGTCCATCAGCGTGAGGAACTCGCCCTGGCCGTCGATCGAGCGACCCGCGCGTCGCTCCTCTTCCAGGAACTGCACCGCGCCATGCAGCGCCGCGAGCGGGTTCTTGAGGTCGTGGGACATCTGCGCCGAGAAGCGGCCCAGCGTGGCGAGCTCCTGCGCCCGGCTCCGTTCCCGCGCGAGCGCCCCGAACACGTCGCGGGTGCCCGACAGCAGGGCGAGCGTGACGACGCCGGCCACGACGGTCACGAGCGCAGTGCCCGCCGCGAGCCAGCGCAGCGCCGCGACGTAGCCGAGCGCCCCGAGTCCGCCGAGGACGACGGCCCAGGCGAGCGCGCTGGTCGGCAGCTCCCGCCCGAGCAGCTCGAGTCGGAGGGTCACGGTGACGAGGAGCGTGGCCGACACCAGCGTGCCGACGTCGGCCAGGCGGGGCATCCCCACCAAGCCCAGGGTGTCGGCGAACTCGGTCATGCCGAACACGATCGACACGAGCAGCGCGGTGAGGATCATCCGCGTGCGGAGCAGCTCCTTGGCGTCCGTGGTGGTGCGCAGGTGCTGGACGAGCAGGAGCGCGGTCCAGGGCATGAGGACGAGCTCGCACCCGAGGAACGTGTACGACCACCCGAAGGGCATCGCGCCGTCGCGCGCGAACCGCCACACCGTCCACGCCGCGAAGGCCGTGAAGAACGCGTAGAGCAGCGTGAGCACGAGGCGGAGGCGACGCGCCTTCCCCACGAACACCGCGACGACGTGGAACGTGAGGGCCATCGCGAACGGAGAGGCCGCGTCGTCGAGTGCGTGCCAGGCCTCGCGACCCGTCAGTCGGTAGGCCAGCGTGGCGGCGTTGAACAGGAACAGGTCGAGCGCGAGTGCGCCGAGGGGCAGCGTGAGCGGGCTGCGACCCCCGCGCGCCATCACGAGCACCAGCAAGACGAGGTGTCCGGCGCAGGTGATCAGCGCGAGCAGGTGGCGCACGACTCGATCGTAGAGCACTGCCGCAGGGCGCAGGTGTGCATCGTTCTGCACACCGGCGTGGCACGATCCGTCTCAGCCCTCCACCTCGCCCGGTCCGCGGATCGCCGCCGCGCGGCGCAGCAGATCGACGAAGGCGTCGAGCGCGAGATCGTCGACCTTCTTCACGCCGATGCACGACTTGCCCACGGTGACCTTGCCGAGCGTCGGCGCCGCGCGCTCGGCGAGCCAGCCCTTGTCGTCCGCGGCCGCCACGTAGACCGAGATGGCTTTCGCACGGCTCGCCAGCGCGACCCGGCTCGCGCGGCCCTCGCGCCCGCTGTCGTATCGGTACCGATAGGGGCCGTAGCCGATCATGCTGCCGGCGACGTGCGGGGTGAACTGCGGCACGGTGGCGACGATGAGCGCGTGCAGCCTCCGGAGCTCACTCCGTCGCGGCTCGGGCAGCGCCGCGAAGAACGCCTCGACGCCGTCGAGTGTGGCCGACGTCTTCGGGGCGTTCTTCTTCGCAGCCATGCCTCGAAGCTACGTCAGGGGTTCGCGGCGTCGAAGATCTTCTTGAGGTACGCCTTCACGTCCGCGGGGGGCTGGTAGAACGAGTAGGTGGTGTGGCTCGCGAGGCCGTTCTTGCCGGCGAGGAAGTCGGCGATCTGCGACTGCAGCGAGCTCTTCATCTTCGCCCCCGCGAACACCGCGTGGATGTGCCGGGCCCCCGACCAGCCGTCGTGCCCCGGGTTGCGGAAGAACGCCGCGAAGCCCAGCGTGTCGAGCTTCGCGACCAGCACCTTCACCTGCGCGTCGGTGAGGCCGATCACGCTGAGGTCCGTGGCGGCCGAGTAGGGCTGCCCGCCGACGGTGCCGTCCTGCAGGTGGGTGCCCGCCGACGGCCCGTACGAGCCGATGGTCTGGGTGATGCGCGCCGCGGTGATCCCCGCGCAGCGCAGCCGATCCGAGGCCGTCGGGTGCAGCCCCCACTTGAGGATCGCGGCGACGTGCGGGCACGCCGCGGCGGCCGGGGTCTCACCGGGCGGCGGCGTGGCCTTGCAGTAGTCGTCGGTGCCCGCCGACGCGACCACGCACCCTGCGGGACACACCTTCACCACGGTCGCCTTGCCCGGGCCCGCGCAGTGATAGAGCGTGTTCGGGCTCGCGTACGAGACCTTGTCGCCGCCGCAGTAGTCCCCGGTCTTGGCCGTCGCGTCGCAGGTGGGGGTCGGCGCCGCGGCGCACGCGCCGTCCGCGCCCGTCGGCGACACGACGCAGCCCCCCGCGCACACCGCCACCACCGTCGCGTCGACGTTCGGTCCCGTGCACGCGTAGAGCGTGTTCTTGGCGCCGTTCTCGACGTGATCCCCGGCGCAGTGCTTGCCGGCCTTGGCGGTCGCGTCGCAGCGAGGCTTCTTCGTCGGATCGGGCGTGGTCGGATCACCCGGCGGCGCGAGCGCGTCGACGTCGTCGGCCAGCGAAGAGGCGAGGCCGTCGTCGAAGCTCGGATCGAGCCCCTCGTCCACCTCCGGATCGCCGAGGTCCTCTTCGACCGGCGCCTCGGTCGTGCCGCTGCAGCCGAGGAACAGGAGGGTCGCGAGCCCGAGCGCGGTGCGTGACTTCACGGCCATGGGTCAGCAGTTTACGTGCCGGCCTGTTCTTCCGCGAATCGCGCGGTCGAGCGTCACGCGGGCGTGACACGCGCCGGCGTCGTGTCACATGAAGTTCGGCGTGTGCAGGAGCGAGAGGCGATCGGCCTGCGCCTCGTCGAACCCCGCGTGCACGAGCCTCTTCCGTCGCGCCTCGTGCATCTCGTCGAGGAGCGCGCGATAGGCCTCGTGCCCGCGCGCCACCTTCGCCGGCTCCACGCTGCCCGCGGCGAGCAGGACCAGCGCGTC
>CAZUZY010000435.1:0-6844 GCA_964624885.1 uncultured Polyangiales bacterium
CCCCGCGCCTCGAGCAGCAGCACCGTGGCCGCCCGCCGCAGCGCGACCGCCACGCGGCCGTCGGGGAGCACGAGCACGCTCGTGGGCGCGCCCGCGAGCGCGACTCGGGTCTTCGTGCCGCGAGCGAGATCGAGCACCTGCAGGGCGTCTTCGTCCTCGTCGGCCACCAGCGCCTGCCGGGCCGTGTCCTCGCCGAGCCGGGCGAGGGCGAGCGCGCTTCCCTCGCGCGTCGCGGGATCGAGCGGACGGACGGTGAGGCGGGGCAGGTCGACCGGGAGCGCGAAGCTCGTCGCCCGCAGCGCCTCCAGCCGCGGCTTCGGCTTGTGGCAGGAGACGAGCCCGACGAGGAGGCACCCGAGCACGATCGAGGAGCGAGAGGCCATCGCCGTCTCGTCGGGACAGCGTCGAGGAGTGTGACGTCGCGCACAGCCTGGGAATCAAGGCCGATGTTTCGTTTCAGAAGCGCCCGAACGCCACGACCCCGCCCACGGTCGGGGTGACCTGGACGCCCACGTGGTTCGGCTCGGACCGACCGAGCACGAGCCAGACGAGCCCACCCGTGGCCAGCACCGCGCCGCCGATCCAGGCGACGTTGCCGTACAGCGTGAAGCGCCGACCCTCGTCGTAGCGCGGCTCCAGCGCCGGGGGGCACGGGCGCGCGCCGGCGCAGGCCGACTCCACCTCCTGGCCGATCGCGCGGCCGTGCAACGCGAGGCCCACGCCCGCGCCGAACGCCACGACGCCGGCGCCGGTGAGGACCCAGGCCGCGATCGGAGTGGCGCCGCCCTCCGCCGCGGGCGCGGGAGCCTTCGGGGGTGGGGTGGGCGCCTCGCTCGCCACGGGCTCGAGCTCGAAGGCGATCTTGGTGGGTGGCGCCTTCTCCGCGAGGGTCAGCTTCCTGCGTTGGGTGACGTACCCCTTGGCCGAGACCTCGAGCGTGTGCGCGCCCGGATCGAGCGGGAGGGGCGCGTCGAGGAGCGCGGCGCTGATGGGCGCACCGTCGATCGAGAGGGAGGCCTTGACGTTCACGCTCACCACGAGCCGCGGGATACGCGCGTCGAGCTCGGCGGCGTGCTTGGCGGCCGATTTGTGGATCGTCACCGACTCCGGCTTCGGATCCGCGGCGGTCTCCGCCTCGGCCTTCTGGAACTCGCCCCACGCCTCCACGAGGTGGCCGAGCTTCTCGAGGCAGAGCCCGAGGTGGAAGCGCACCGCGGCGCTCATCCGCACGGCGCCGACCTTGCGAAACGTCTCGAGCGCGGCCTTCCACTCGCCCTTGCCTTCGAGGTCGAGGCCTTGCTTGAACAGCTCGCGCGCGGCCGCGAGCTCGGCGGAGCTCGGCTCAGCCCGGGCGGGTACGGTCGCGGCGAGCGACGCGACGAACGCCCCGGCGACCGCGGCGCGCAGCCAGCGACTCCCCCCCATGCGGTGAGCGTACCCTCAGAATCCGGCGCCGGTCACGCCCTCGTGGACGGGCGCCGGCGTCGCCGGCTTGGCGGCCTTGTCGGGCTTGGTCTTCGGCGGTTCGGCCTTGGGCAGCGCGCTCGTCGAAGCCACCACGGTGGCGCTCGTGGATGCAACGGCCTCGGGCTTGTCCGACGTGCCCTCCTTCACGGTCTCCTTGGTCGCGTTGGCGCTCGCGATCTCCTTCGGTGGCGCGCTCGCGGCGTCCACCACCACCGCGGGTGCCCGCGTCGCGAAGAAGACGAGCACCCCGACCAGCACGCCCAAGGCCGCGATGGCCACGGGGATCGCCCAGCGCGCGCGGCGCTCGGGCGTCACCACCGTGGTCGGCGCGGGGGTCGGCTGCGGAGTCGGGTCGCCGGCCCGGCCGGAGTACACCCGCGTCCGCGCACGATCGTCGACGTCGACCTCCGTCGCGGCGAGGGTCTCGGAGGCGATGGTCTGGGCGTCGTCGGGCATGAGCTCGACGGGCGCCTGCACGACGGCCTCGAGGTCGAGGCTGGGCGCGTCGGGGTGGGCGCGGAGCACATCGTCGATCGCCTCCGCCAGCGCCAGCGCCGTCGGGAAGCGCCGTTCGCGCTCCTTCTCGAGGCAGCGACCCACGAGGGCGAGCACCTCCCTGGGGAGCTCGGGCGCTCGCTCGACGAGCGCGGGCGGGGCCTCGCGGGCGATCATCATCATCAAGGCGTTGTAGTTGGGGGCCTTGAACGGCTGCACGCCGGAGAGGAATCGGTAGAGGATGACACCGAGCGACCACACGTCGGAGCGCCGGTCGACGTCGAGCTCCCCCGCGGCCTGCTCGGGGCTCATGTACGCCGGAGAGCCGACGACGGTGCCGGCGCTGGTCTGGCTCGCCTCCTCCGTGCGGCCCACCAGCTTGGACACGCCGAAGTCGAGGATCTTCGGGACCACCCGACCTTCGAGCGAGCGGTGCAGGAACAGGTTCGCGGGCTTGAGGTCGCGGTGGACGATGCGTTGCTGGTGGGCGACCTCGAGCGCGCGCGCCACGTCGGCGACGATCCGCAGCGCGGTGCCCCACGGCAGCACCCGGAGCCGCTTGAGGAGCACGTCGACCGGCTCGCCCTCGAGCAGCTCCATGACGAGGTACGGCGTGCCGGTCCGCGGATCGCCCGGGTCCCCCTCGATGCGGCCGAGGTCGTACACCTCGACGATGCACCGGTGCCGCAAGCGGCCGGAGGCCTTGGCTTCCTGGAAGAAGCGCGTGAGCGAGGTGGGGTCGCGCGCCACCTGCGGCTGCATCAGCTTGAGCGCGAACTCGCGGTCCGTGGACTCGTTGCGGGCGGAGAACACGGTGCCCATGCCCCCGGCCCCGATGGGCCGGAGCAGTCGGTAGCGACCGCCGATCAGGTCGCCGGGGCCGAAGGGCAGGACGTCCACGCGGAGATCAATGTACCCGAAGTGGCTTCGTCCGCCCTCCGTGCCGCTGCCCTCTGGTTGACGCGCTGCGCGAGCCGTCGGGCCCGTGACGAGTCGCGCGCACCCGTGCCACCATGACGGGGTCGTGAGCTCGAGGTGGATCGCGCTAGGACTCCTCACGGCGTCGACCGTGGGCTGCGGCTATCCGAGCCTCGAGTTCGGAGACTCCGCCGACGGCTCGACGGGGGACGTCGCGGATGTGGCGGACACCTCGGCCGATGCCGTCGACGGCTGCACGGCCAACGCCTGCGGTGGGTGTGGTCCGTTGGCCGGGACTCCGGGCAGCGCCTGCGCGTCGTCGTGTGGCCCGGGGAGCTGGGTGTGCCAGACCAAGGACACGGTCGGCTGCAAGCCCACCACCTCGGGGAACGCGTGCGGTGGGTGCGGGGCGCTGAGCGCGAAGCCCGGCGACCCGTGCACCTCGGGGTGCGGCGCGGGCACGTGGGTCTGTGCAGGGATCGACGGGGTGGCGTGCAAGAGCAGCACGGCCAACAACGAGTGCGGTGGCTGCAGCGCCCTCGTCGGCAAGGTGGGTGACGCGTGCGGCTGCGGCGGCAAGCTCGCGTGCTCGGGCACCGACGCCCTCGTGTGCAGCGGCGCGACGGCCGCCAACGCCTGCGGTGGCTGCGCGAAGCTGACCGCCCCGCCTGGCTCCAGCTGCGGCACCTGCGGCGACGGCACGCTGGGCTGCGACGGCAAGGAAGCGGTCAAGTGCGTCGGGGCCACCCCCGATGTCCCGGGCTTGCTCAAATGCGGGACCACCTGCGTCTCGACGCAAGAGGACCCGAAGAACTGCGGTGGGTGTGGCACGACGTGCGCGGCCATGGAGCACTGCGCCGCTGGCACCTGCGCGTGTCGCCCGGGGCTCGTGCGCTGCGGCGGCGTGTGCGTGCCGAGCCGTGGCGACGCGGACCACTGCGGCGCGACGGTCCCTGGCGGCTGTGGCACCGCCTGCAGCAACTTCTGCACGGAGAGCAGTGGGTGCTCGCCTTCGTTCGTCACCTCGTGCGGCACGGGCGAGCTCACGTGCCCCGCGGCCACCGGAACCGGCAAATCGTGCCTCTGGGCGAAGAAGTGGCCGATGCACTGCGGCGCCTGCGGGGTCACCTGCGCCGTGGATCAGGTGTGCGCGGAGGGGACCTGCCAGGGCTATCGCGTGGCCCTCGGCTGCACGACGTGCCCGTGCGCGAGCTGCGGCTCGACCGACAAGTGCTGTCCGGCGCCGACCGGCCACTCGTACGCGATCTGCGTCGCCGGCTCGCTCTGCCCGTCGCTGATCTGACCATCCTTCGCGGGGGGCGCCGGGAACAAACGGTGTCGCCGGCTGTCGTCGGCGCATGAGCACGGGGTACCGAGAAGCATCGGTGAGCGATCGCGCCCTCCTCAGCGTGCGCGGGTGGATCGCGGGGGCCTTCGTGATGACGCCGCTCGCCGCCTGCTGTTTCGCCCGCCTCGGCTACGATCTCGTACCCTCGGGGCCGCTCGACGACCTCGGCGACCTCGTCGGACCCCGGCTGCACCGAGCGGTCTGGCTCGTCATCTACGAGCTCCTGCGGATCCCACCCTCGCTGGCGTTCGCAGGGCTCTGTGTGGCTGCGGTCGCGGTCTGGTGGTGCGCGCGCCGGACCGAGGTGTGGGTCGACGAGCACCGACGCCTCCTCGTGGCCCGGACCACGCGTCTCCCCTTGCCGACGAAGGTCGTCTTCGTGCCGCTCTCCGAAGTCCACGGGGTGCGAACGGAGCGCTGGCTCCCGTTCTGGGTGGTGCTCGACGAGTTCGACCTGCCCCGGCGCCTCTGCCTCCGCTTCGGTGGTCGCCGCGAGCTCGCCGCGCTCGCCGCGCACGTCCGCCGTCTGCGCGGGGACTGACTACTTCGGCGCGGTCGTGCTCGCCGCCGGGGGCGCCCCGGTCCCCGCGACCTGCCCCATCAGGAAGTACGCCGCGGCGAGCCCCACCAGCACCACCACGCTCCCGATCAGCATCGGCCACGGCGAAGGCCCCTTGCGCTGCCGCTCGCCGTAGAACTTCCCGCGCGAGCGCAGGCGCAGCTTGCGCTGCACGCCGGGGAGCACGTCCGTCTCTTGCGCGGCGATCCCGCCCTTCATCACCGCGGCGAGCCCGCCGTCGCCGAGCGCCTCCATCTGCGCTTCGCACCGCGCGCAGCCGCCGACGTGCTCCTCGACGCGCGTCGACTCCTCCTGCGAGAGCTCGCCGCGCACCCAGGCGTCGAGCAGACCGATGGCCTCTTCGTGCTCGAGCGGAGCGCTCATTTCCCGCCTCCCTTGTGACCCCGGGCCACCTTGCCGCCGACCTCGCCGAGCCGCGCCTCGACGAACAGGCGGACCTGCGCGCGCGCGCGGTGGATGCGCGACTTCACGGTGCCCACCGGCAGGCCCGTGACCTCGGCGATCTCCTCGTAGCTCATGTCCTCGACCTCGCGCAGCAAGAGGCACTCCCGGAACGAGTCCTCGAGCTCGGCGATCGCGCGCTGCACGATCTGCTCGACCTGCATGCCCTCGACCAGCTCGTCGGGGCGGGCGACCTGCGCCGCGGTGCCCTTCTGGGCCGCGCCGAGCGGTACGCGCTCGCCGAGCTCGGCGGCGTCCTCCTGCTCGGCGTTGCCGCCGCGGCGCGAGAGGTAGAGCGCGCGGTTCTTGGAGAGGTTCACGGCGATGCGGAACACCCAGGTGGAGAGCTTGGAGTCGCCGCGGAACTGGTCGATCGCGCGGAACACCTGCACGAACACCTCCTGGGCGAGGTCCTGCGCCTCGGCCGGGTTGCCGAGCATGCGCACCACGAGGGCGAACACGCGGCGCTCGTAGGCGCGCACCAGCTGGTCGAACGCGCGGGTGTCGCGGGCGCGCAGGCGCTCGACGAACGCGGGATGCTCGAGCGGGTCCGACGCCGGCATCGACGCGGCCGCGGCGCCCGCCGAGGCGGGCATCGACGGCGGCGGTCGGCGGTCGGAGTCCGGGGGATCGCTCACGAAGGCGCCCCGAGACTACGACGCTCGCGGATCGTCCACAACGCGGCGATCCCGAGGCCGAACGCGAGGCCGAGGAACAGGCCACGGTGTCGCGGCGGTCGGGTCGACATCGTCACCGGCGCTGACAGCACGGGCGCCCGCACGGTTCCCGGTCCGCGACCGAAGGCATAGCTCGCGAACGCGCTCGACCAGTCGGCGCCCTCGCAGCCGAGGCAGCGCTCCATGTGCACCGCGCGCAGCAGATACGCCCCCTCGCGGAGCGGCAGCGCGACGCGCCCGCTCTCGTCGGTCACGAGCCGCAGGGTCTTGCGCGCGCCGCCCACCCGGTGGTGGGCCTCGATCGGGTGTCCGACCAGCGGTACGCCGTGCAGCGCGAGCCGCACCGGGATCATGGAGACGGTGGGATCGGTCGGGTCGTGCTCGGGGACGATCTCGAGGCGCTGTCCGACGACGCGTCCCCCCGCGGCGGGATCGGACACGTACCCGAGTCGCACGAAGGCCTTCAGACACCGCACGTAGCGCTCGCGCCCCGGGCTCGCCGCCTCGCCCCGCTTCGCGCGCTCGGCGATCGCCGCCGAGAACCCCTCCTCGCGCAGGTACGCCTCGAACTCCGCCGCCGGCAGCGTGAGGTCGACCGGCGCGCGGTCCAGCACGAACAGGTGGGCACCACGCTCGAGGAAGGTCGCCACCACGGGCAGCGTGCCCGGGCGGGCGCGGGGGCGCAGATCGAGCGGCTCGCCATCGCCGGTGAACAGCGAGAACCGCGGCGCCTTGGTCGGCTCGTGGCCGAGTTCCTCGAGCTTCACGAAGCGCTCGCCGACCACATGCGAGAGGCGGACCTCGGCCCCGTCGGGGGCGAGCAGCACGTCGGGCTGCAGCCAGTGGTCGTGCGCGCGCGCCGTGCGCGCCCCGGACAGGGAGAGCGCGAGCCCGAGCGCGACGAGGCCCCTCACGCGC
>CAZUZY010000436.1:0-6827 GCA_964624885.1 uncultured Polyangiales bacterium
CCGAGGTGGGCCGACAGACGCTGGCCGCCGTGCCCGCGGCGCCGACCGTCGACGCCGCCCAGTGATCAGAACCGCGCCGACAGCGCGAAGCCGAGCCCACCCGGGCCCACGGCGGGCGCGAGGCCGACGGTCTTCTGCGCGCCGGGTCGTCCGACGAAGTAGACGGTGACGCCCGCCACGGCGAGGACCGCCCCGGAGATCAGGAGGATGTCGGCGACGCGCGCGTCGCGCTTGACCCCGTCGTTGCGCTCGAGATCGGCCGGGTCGCGGCACACGCCGTCCGGGCACGCCGAGGCGATGTCGTGCGCGCCGCGGATCGCGCGAACGCCGAAGAAGCCGCCCGCGAGCAGGGCGACCGCGCCGACGACGCCCACGCCGATGCCGAGGGTGGGGACGATCGACGCGCGTGGGGCGGGTGGGGCCTCGGGCTTGGCGGGGGGCGGGTCAGGGCTCGGCGGCTTGGCCGCGTCCGTGGCCTTCTTGGTGAGCGGCGTGACGGACAGCTCCTTGTGGTCGCTGGCCTTGCCCACCTCGACGGTGGTGGTCCACGGCTCGAAGCCCTCGGCCTTGGCCTCGATCTCGTGCTTGCCGCCGTCGACCGCCACGGCGAGGCCGTACGAGGCGGTGGGGAGCACGTTGCCGTCGACGCGCACGACCACGCCCTGCTGCTGCGCCGCGGGATCGACGCGCACGACGAGGTGGGACAGCTTGGGCTCCAGCTCGGCGAGCTTCTCGCCCGCGGCCTTCTGCCGATCGGCGCGCTTGTCGCGCTTGGCCAGGAACTGGGCCTCGCGGTACGCGACGACGGCCGACGCGAGCTTGCCCTGACCCTCGAGGCAGAGGGCGAGTGCGAGGACCACGCCGCCGCCCGGATCGAGCTTGTGGCTCTCGGCCAGCTTGGGGCACGCCTCGTCGAACTTGCCCTGGTCGAGGAGCTTCTTGCCCTCCTTGAACAGCGCGGCCGACTGCGACTTGTCGAACGCGGCGTCGGCGTGGACCACAGGCGCGACGAGGGTCAGCGCGACGAAGAGGGGCAGGGCGCGATGGCGGGTCACTTGGCTTCCTCGATCAGGCTACCCCACCCGGCGCCGGTGGACGCGGGGGGAGGTTTCTTCGGGACCGCGACGACGGAAGAGGAGGCGCTCGCCGAGGGGCGGGGGGGGAGCGCGGAGGCGCTGTCGGCGACCTTCGTCGCGGTGCCGGAGCTCGCCGCCTCGGTCGCCGAGGTCGCGACGCTCGGCTTGCTGGTGGTGGTGCTCGCGGGCGCGCTCTCCGCCGGGGGTCCGGACGAACGCCCCGCGTGGGACGTGACCACGACGGCGATCAGGCCGCCCACCGCGAGGCCCGCTGCCCCCACGAGGAGCCAGGCAGAGAGGGCCCGACGCTTCACGGTCGGCGCGGGGCGCTCGGCCGCACCGGCGGCCGACGAGGGCTCTGCCCGCGCCTCGCCGGGCGGTGCAGGCACCGCAGGGATGGTCGGGATCGGAGTGTCGGTCTCGCGCGCGAGGCGGGTGGCGAGGGCGCGGGTCTCGGCGCTTCCGAACGGCGCCAGGGCGAGCGCCAGCATGGCCGCGGTGGCGGGCCTCCGGCCGGGGTCCTTCTCCAGGCACGCGCCGATCACGGCGGACAGCCCCGCGGGCACCTCGGGTCGACGCGCGCGCACGTCCGCGGGCGGATCGGCCGAGATGGCGGCGCAGATGGCCATCGGCGAGTCGCCGGCGAACGGAGGGTGCCCGGTGAGCAGGCGGTGCGCGACCACGCCGAGCGCCCACAGATCGGCGCGCGCATCGACCGTCTTGGCGTTCTTGATCTGCTCGGGGGCCATGTACATCGGCGACCCGAGGAGCGCCGCGGTCTCGGTGAGATCGAGGTCGGAGTCGATGCCCTGGGTGACCTTGGAGATGCCGAAGTCGAGCACCTTGAGGCACGACGAGCCGTCGCGCCGACGCGTGACGAACAGGTTGCCGAGCTTGACGTCGCGGTGCACGACACCAGCGGTGTGCGCCTCGGAGAGCCCCGCGCAGGCCTGCACGAGCAGGTCGACCGCCTCCTCGATCGGCAGCACGCCGCGGGTCTGGATGCGGTGCATGAGATCCTCGCCGTCGAGGAGATCCATCACGAGGTAATGGATCCCGCCGGGGAGCGAGCCGACGTCGTACACGCGCACCACGTGCTCGGACCGCAGCCGCACCACGGCGCGTGCCTCGCGCAGGAACCGGTCGACGACGGTGGGGGGTGCGTGCCCGGGCACCGCGAGCAGCTTGACGGCGACGTGCTGGCCGAGGGTCTCGTGGTGCGCCGCGTAGACGATGCCCATGCCGCCGCGGCCGATCTCGCGGTCGAGGCGGTACTTGTCGGCGAGCAGCGTGCCGAGCGGCGGGAGCGTGACCTCGTTCATCGCGCGTCCGCGCAGCAACGGATGCCGATCTCGTCCAGGCTGTCGTCGTGCTGGAACGGCTCGGCACAGACCAGGTAGTTCTTGGGAGCGCTCGGCTTGTCGAAGAAGGCGCCGCCACGCACCTCACAGGTCGGCGGCGTCGCCGCGTCGTCGCACGCGTCGACCCACTCGTCGATGTTGCCGCTGAGATCGAAGACCGCATCGAACGGCGCCGCGGTCCCGCGGCAACCCGGGGTGCCCACCTTCGACGCGGCGTCCGTGCTGTCCACGCACGCTCCAGGGACATACGAGTTGCCGTACGGGTAGGTGCTCTTCTCGCCCTGCGTGCACGTCCAGACCCACTCGGCCGTCGTACACAGACGCTTGCCGGCCCACGCGCAGTACATCTGGGCTTCACACCAACGGATGCGGTTCTGTGGAAATCCCTCGGCGGCGTAGCCCTTGTCGGGGGCGGCGATGGTGGTGCCTGGGCAGCGGGTGGGGGGCGCCGGCTTCGTCGCGCTGGCGACGAACACCTGGTACTGCGGGCCCGTGACCTCGGTCGCATCGATGCAGAACGTGCCGCCCTTGCCGTCCGGGATGTTGACGAGCTTGCTGCCCTTCACGTCGGTCGGACAGGGGTCGGGTGGCACCTCGCCGACGTCCGCGTCCCCGGTCTCCGAAGGACCGGTCTCCTGCGGACCCGTCTCGGCCGGACCGGTCTCGGCCGGACCGGTCTCGCTCGTCGTGGCGTCGGCGGGCTCGTAGCGCACGTCCTTCACGCCGGCGACGCCTTCGCAGCCGGCGACGAAGAGGGCTACGAGAACCCACCCGAGACCGGTCGCGCCGTGCATCGGCGGAAGGATGCCACGACGCCCCCTGCGCCTCCAAGCGTGCATCGTGACGCACCCAGGGTCGACGCGAGAACCTCAATCGCCCCGCAGGCGGCGCAGGTGCGCGTCGATCGCCGCGACCTGTCGGCGACCGCCGACCCGCAGGCACAGGAGCGTGCGCTGCTCGATCTCGTCGAGCGCGACCCAGCGGCGGAGGAACCAGGAGCGCTCCACCCGCACTGCGTGGACGTCGGCGAGCGGCAGCTTCACGACGCGCGCCGGCAGCGGGAACCGCGTGGTCCGCGCGACGAGGAGGTGCCGGCGCTCGTCGACCCAGACCTCGCTGCGCTGCGCGAACCACCACGCGACGTAGCCGAGGGTGACGACCAGGAGGAGCGCGAGCGAGGTGGGGACGACCGCGAGCGCGTCGGTGGCGAAGGCGAGGTCGCGGCTCCACGCCGGCCCGAAGACGAGGTCGCTGAGCGGGGCGAGCAGCCGCTGGGGCAAGAGCTCGACCCCGGCACGCGCCGCGCAAACCACGAGGAGGGGCAGCAGCCCGAGCGCCAGGGCGAGCCCCCAGCCGACGGTACGCAGCGCGCGATCGCGCACGGTGGCCTCGCGGTAGGTCATGCCTCGGCGGACAACGCCGGCGCGCCGGAGTTCCTTCCGGCTAGCGGAAGGTCGCCGCGTGGTCCTCGAAGTACTGGCGCAGCGAGCGCGGCGCCCGGCCGAGCAGCCGTCCGAGCGTGGGGTCGACGCGCTCGGCCTGGCCGAAGCGGAGCCCGGTGTGCAGCACGGTCTGCACGGCGACCTGCGCGAGAGGCATGCCCCGCGCCCGCAGGTGTCGAGCGTAGCCGACGAGCGACGCGGGCTCGTAGCGGATCGGGCGGCCGATCACCGCGCTGAGCTGCGCCGCCGCCTCGAAGAAGTCCACCGGCGTCGCGCCCGTGAGGGTGTACGCCTGCCCTCGATGCGCCTCGGGCTCCGCGAACACCGTGGCGGCCACCTCGCCGAGATCTCGCACGTCGACGAAGGTCACGTGGCCGCGTCCGGCGGGCACGTAGATGCGGCCCTGGTCGAGGATGTCCGCGCGGTAGGCCTCGCCGAAGTTCTGGGCGAAGAAGCCGGGCCGCAGCAGGGTGAAGCGCCCTCCCTGCGCGACGAGGTGCGCCTCGACGGCGTGGTGGGGCACGAAGGCGTTCTCGGCGGCGCCGGCGACCGACAGGAAGACCATCGCGTCCACACCGTGGGCGCGCGCCTCGTCGACGAACGCGAGGAGCGTGGGCTTCACCTTCGAGATGGCCGGTGGCCGGAGGACGAACGCGGCGCCGCAGCCCCGGGCGGCGGCGAAGGTCGAGGGGTCGGCGAAATCGAACCGGATCGACTCGACGCCGGCGCGGACCCGGGGGGTACGATCGCCCGCGCGGACGGGGATCCCCCGCGCGAGCAAGGCCTCGATCACGGCGCGTCCGACGTTGCCGCTGGCGCCGGTCACGAAGACCGGCTTCATGCGCGGGCGACCCAGATCCGCGCCGGCGAGGGGGTCTTGGCGACGCGCCCCACGCGTCGCGGATCCACGGGCTCGGCCGAGGCGAACCCCGCGCGACGGAAGAACGACCGCACGTCGTCCTCGCTCAGGAAATCGGCGCGGCTGCCGCGTCCGCGGGTGATGAGCTTGATGCCGAGCTCGAGGCCGCGCCGGGCGCGCGCCATCGCCGCGCCGCCCTCCGTGGAGCGCAGGTCGCAGACGAACGCCCCACCGCCGACGGCACGCAGCGCGGCCGCGATGCCCGCGGCGAGGCGATCGCGCTCGGGCGGCGCGAAATAGCCGACCAGCCCCTCGGCCACGACCACCGGCCGCCTCGACTCGCCGAGGCGTGCGGCCAGCCAGTGCGGCAGCTCGTCGGAGAGGACGTCGCAGGAGGCGAGCTCGAGGCGCGCGCGCACGTCGGCGCGCAGGCGCGGCGGCAGGTGCAGATCGATCGCCGACTGCTTGGCCCGGACCATGTGGGGGAGATCGACCTCGAGGTAGCGGACCTTCTTGTCGACCGCCCAGGTTACCCCACGGCGGGAGAGGCCGGCCCCGAGCTCGACGATCCGATCGGGCGCGAGGTCGTCGAGCGCCGCCTCGATCAGCAGGTGGCGCTGGGCGAGGTACTCGACCATCGTCGGCACCTTCGGGGTGAGCAGCGCGAGCCACTCTCCCGCGAAGCGGAGCGCCCAGAACAGGCGCGCTCCCTCGGCGGTCGCGAACATGGTGGCGTACGGCAGGCCCAGGCGCTTCCAGACGTGCGCGGTGTAGTGGGCGGTCGGGGCGATGGCCGCGTCTCGCTCGGACATGCCCGTGGTAGAACACGACCCGTGACGGACGACGAGGACGATCCGGGCGGCGACCCGACCGACCGCGGCGTGCCCCCCGAGGGCGCGGCGTCCGACCTCGATCCGCGGGTGCAGGAGACGTTGCGGCGGGTGTTCGGCGTCGCCGGGGTCGTCTCTGCCAAGGTGTGGTCGATGCCCGACCGGATGTACGTCGGGGTCCGGGTCGCCTTCGGCTACGGCCTCGATCGCGTGCTCGACGACGTGCGCCGCGAGACCCTGGAGCTCGGTGAGCCGGGCGAGCAGTGGGAGTTCGGGCAGCTCGACGGCGACTGACCGCGACCGAGCGGCGGGGCGTTCAGGGGCACGCCTTGGCGTCCGGGAACCGACAGGTCCCTCCGACGCACTTCGAGAGGAACTGACACAGGTTCCCGGGTGGCGCGGTGGCGGTGCAGGACGCGCCGTCCGCGGCGCGCGCCACGCAGGTGCCGACCCCGGTGCTCGAGCACGTGCTCGCCATGCACGCGATCACGTCGCCGCCGCTCGGCCCGCAGGCCCCGCCGGCGGTGGCCTTCACGAAGGCGCGGCAGTGGGAGGTCGAGTCGCAGAACAGCCCCGCGTTGAAGTCGCACGCGGGCGTGGTGGCGCCGGCCGGATCGCAGGCGGCGCCGAGGCCCAGGCTGGTCGCGCACTTGCCGCCGAAGCAGCTGAGCGGCGACGCGCAAGGGTGGGTCGCGTCGCAGAGCGCGCCGCTGAGGCCGTTGGTGACGCAGCTGCCGCCGGCGCACACCGCGGCGCCGCCGCAGAGCCCCTTGTTGCAAGCGCTGCCCACGGCGGGCGCAGGTGCGCAGGCGCCGCACGCCTCGGTGGCCGACACGGCGCAGAAGAGGCTCGCGCACTGCTCGTCGAACGCGCACGAGGCGCCGTTGGCCTTGGGCCCGGGGCCTGGCTTGCAGGGCGCGAACAGCTTGCCGGCCACGAGGTCGAAGCACGAGACGGACTTGTACGCCGCGGTGCAGGTGGCGAACTGCGCCGCGTTCATGTTGGAGGGGCTCGCCTCGGCCTGCGCGCGGCAGTGGGCGGCCATGCGCGTGTTGCAGGTGGCGGTGTCGCCGAGCACGAGGGTCTCGAGGTAGGGCGCGCAGTCCTGGTAGCGCTGGCAGAGGGCGGCGGCGTAGTCGCTGCAGCCCACGCAGCTGCCGGCGACGCAGGAGGCGGTGCCGGCGCACGCGGTCCCCCCGCAGCACGCCTGGCCGACGCCGCCGCAGGGCTGGCACTTGCCTCCGCCGCAGGTCAGGCCG
>CAZUZY010000437.1:0-6824 GCA_964624885.1 uncultured Polyangiales bacterium
GAAGGCCCCCGGGCTGAAGAACTGAAGGCGCCCCGGGCTAAAGAACAAGGCCCGAGCTGAAGGCCCCCCGGGCTGAAGCCCGGGGCACCGACGGCGGGGGCAAGCCCACCTGCGGCGGGCTATCCAGTCGCTTCCCCCCAAGCCGAAAGAAGGGCCGGCTCCCGACCGAGCCGTAGGCGAGGTGCGAGGCGGGACGTGCGGGAACTGCGCCCGACCGAGCCGAAGGCGAGGTGCGATCCGACCGAGCCGTAGGCGAGGTGCGAGGCGGGACGTGGGGGAAGGCGCGCGGCAGCCTCCCGCCGCGAAGCGGCGCAGGGGGGCGTGAGGCTGGTCTGCGACCCGACCGAGCCGAAGGCGAGGAAGGGGCGCGGCCACCGAACCCAGGGGGGCGTGAGCCCCCCTGAGCCAAAGAGCCAAAACAGTGCTAGCTTCGCCGCCCCCCGGTACGGGGACGAGGGCGCCCCAGATCGGCGGCGCGGGAGCAGGAGCAAGCCATGAGCGAGAACGAGAGCGGGAACGGCGGTGGTGTGCTGGTCGGCGAGGGGCTCAAGCCCTCGGGCGCGGCGATCCTCGCGCCGCCCACGGCCTTCGCCAACGGTCAGCTCCCTCCGGGCGCGATGATCGTGGTGCCGATCGGCCCCGACGGCGAGGCGCTGCCGAAGCCGCTGGTCGACGGCCCCGTCGCCATCACCAACGAGCAGATGTGGAAGCTCATGGGCTTCAACGGCCCGGCCGTCCAGGTGCAGGACCAGGAGGGCCGCCCGGTCCTCATCGGCCTCGAGGACCTCTTCAAGGGCCTCGAGGACATGTACAAGGCCGACCCGTCCGACATCCAGCGCGCCCGCGTCTACGCGCAGAAGCTCATGGAGCACCAGCGCTTCGAGAAGGCCGAGCAGGTCGTCGGCAAGATGGTCGCGCGCGGCGGCGACGCGGACGACTGGCTCGCGCTCGGCGTCGTCCAGATCGAGCTCAAGAAGTTCGACAAGGCCGAGGCCACCCTCAAGGGCGCCTCGAACCTCGCCAAGGAGAGCCCCGTCCCCTTCATCCACCTCGCGCGCGTGTACGACCTCAAGGAGGACCGCGCCAAGCAGAAGGAGGCGCTCACCAAGGCCCTCGACATGGCCGGCAACTTCCTCGACGCCTGGATCGGCCTCTACACCGTGGTGAAGGACCACGAGGGCGGCGAAGAGGCGGCCGAGAAGTTCGTCGAGGAGCTCGCCAACCGCGACAGCCACAAGAAGTTCGCCGCGCCGTACATCGCGCTGCAGGGCTTCTACGTGAACGACGAGAAGACCCGCGACAAGGCCCTCGCCTTCGCCAAGAAGGCGGTCGAGCGCGACGAGAACGACCCGATGTCGCTGCTCTGCCTGTCGGCGATCTACGGTCAGCTCGGCGACCTGCCGGCGGTCGAGCGCCTGCTGCGCCCGCACGAGTCCAAGATGCTGACCGACGTGCGCCTCGCCAACAACTACTTCGAGTGCCTGTGGCAGTCGCGGCAGATCGACAAGGTCACCAAGTTCCTCAACGTCCTGGTCCGCGCCGAGAACGCGCAGGTCAAGGCGTTCGCCCAGGAGCGCGCGCAGGCCATCGCCAAGTTCCTGAGCCAGCTGCAGCAGCAGGCGCAGGGCGCCGCCAAGGCTTGATCGAGTAGTGCGAGAGCTCGGCACGTTCCTCGTCGTCACCGACGTCAAACGGGCCAACGGCGCCGCGGTCACCGCCGCGGCGCTCGCTTTTGCGGCCACCGGCGGCGCGGCGTTCGCCCTCTCTCGCTCCATCCTCTGGGCGGTCGCGGTGGTGCTCGCGCCGCTCACCTGGGCCTTCACGAGGAGCCGCGCGCGCGCGCGCCTGCCCCACGGGCGCGTGGAGATCGAAGAAGACCCCCGGCTCGGTCCGGTGCTCACCATGCGCAGGCTCGACGTGGCGCTCCACCGCGTGCCGCTGAAGCAAGCGCGGGTGCTGGGGCGCTCGCTCGCCCTCGGCGACGGCACGTTCGCGCGCGTGCAGATCGCCGTGCTGTGGGACGAGGGCGCGTTCGCCGTGAAGCTCGCGGTGCCGTTCCAGGCGGCGCCGGCCGACGTGGAGGGCAGCCTGCCCGCGGTGTACGAGCTCGATCGCACCGCGAGCCGGGCGTTCGACGCGCTGTCCTACGACGCGAGCCGCCTCGGGGCCTGATCGCCGGCGATCGCGGATTCGCCTGCTATCATGGGGGCGTGACCATCCGATCCGGGTTCTTGCGCGCGCTCGGCCTCGCCGCGCTCGTCGGTTCGATCGCGAGCTCCGTGCAGTGCTCGGTCACCGAGTGCTCGTTCAACAGCGACTGCGAGTCGGGGCTCTGCGTCGACGGCAAGTGTCAGGTGCAATGCTACGCCGCCATCGACTGCCCCGACGATCGCAAGGCGTGCAGCCGCGGCGTGTGCGTGAAGCCCGACGGCGGCGTCGACGACACCGGCGCCGACGGCGGCGACACCGGCAAGCCCGACACCACCGTCACCGACTCCGGCGGCGACTCCACCGCGCTCGACACGGCACCGGACACCGATCCGGGCGACACCTCGATCACCGACACCGGCATCGACACCGGGCCGGGAGACACCGGCATCAAGGGCGCGATCTTCGACCGCTGCACCAGCGACGGCGAGTGCACGAGCGGCAAGTGCACGCCCGCCGCGCCGCGGTTCTGCACCAAGGCCTGCACGAGCTCGAGCGAGTGCCCGGACGGCCTGCAGTGCGCGGGCGGCATCTGTCAGCTCGACGACACCGGCAAGACCGGCTGCAACATCACCACCGGCGCGGGCTGCCAGAACTACTGCATCGGCACCATCTCGGCCTCGCACTGCACGCACAAGTGCACGAGCGCGTCGGACTGCCCCGCGGGCTTCGCGTGCAGCAGCGTCGGGGGCACCAAGGTGTGCATCGACATCGAGCGCCCCTGCGGCACCGCCGACCAGTGCCCGGGCTCGCTCGGCTTCTGCGGCTCGGGAGGCCTCGGCTGCACCGCCACGTGCGACAGCGCCGCCGACTGCCCGCTGCGCCTCGTGGGCCTGCCCGCGTACACGTGCCAGAGCGTCTCCGGCAAGAACGTCTGCGCGCCACCGGCCGACGTGCTCGGCGCCTCGCCGCTCGGCGCCACCTGCAGCGCGACGGGCACCAACCTCTGTCGCAGCGGCGCGTGCGACGACAGCACCACGCCCGCCTCGTGCGCGCAGCGCTGCACCGTGCGCGGCGGCTGTCCGAGCGGGTGGGGCTGCTTCCCGCTCGAGGACCCGGGCCCCCCCAAGAGCACGCTCCTCGTGTGCAGCACGGTCACCGGCTCGAGCTTCCTCGGCGACGCGTGCACGCGCGGCCGCGACTGCCTCACGGCCCTGTGCCAGGCGGGCGCCGGGGGTGGCTACTGCACGCGCATGTGCGTGGACGGGCTCTGCCCCACCGGCATGTCGTGCGTCGCCTCGGGGCTCACCGCGACGGACGGCACCCCCGTCAAGCTGTGCACCAAGTGACACCCTCACGCCACGGGCGGTGACCGCCGTGGGGCACGGCGCCCCACGAGCCCGCTCGACTGGGATCTCCTGGCCGCGGTCCCAGGGCCGGACCCCGCGCGATCGAGGCAGAATCGCCCTGGAACGAGCTTCGCTTGCAGAGCGCCGTGCTCCGTCGCGCGGCCGCCTTCGGCGTCGGTCTCGCCCTCTCGATCGGGGGCGGCAAGACGGCGCACGCGGGCCGCCTCCGCCTCGACCTCTCGGTCGACGTCGGCCTCGAGTACATGACCACCGCGCCCAAGAGCACGTTCACCAAGGCGCCGGACGAGACCATGCCGCGGCCCGTCGCGGGCAAGGACGTGCGCGGCGACTACGGCCCGCTCACGTTCCTCTCGGTCGGCGGGAGCATGGGCGTGGAGTGGAAGCAGCGGTACTGGTTCTCGCTGCTCGGCATGCGGATCGGTGGCGCGATCGGGCCCTACGCGCCGGTGCTGCGCTCCATCGACGGCTCGCCCACCGAGCTGCGCCCCGCGCGCGCCTGGCATGTCGACCTCGACGCCCTCGGCTTCCGCGTGCGCGAGAACGTACGCCGCTGGAGCTTCGGCGCGGGCGTGACGATGGGGGCGACCATCCTGGTCACCCCCGCCACCGTCGGCATCGGGGCCGAGGCCTACGACGGCAACGCCCTCGCGGCCACGTTCTTCGTGCGCGGTCACCTCGAGGTGTGCCGGCGGGTCGACCCCACGGCGCGCGCGTGTCTCGTCGTCTCGCCGTTCGTGCGTCAGTTCCGTTGGTTCGACGGCGGGGCGCTGTCCCTGCGGTGGGAGGTCTCGCCATGACCCGCGTCTCGGTCCTCTTGCTCTCGGCGCTGTCGCTCGTCGGGTGCGGCATCTCCTCCGGCGACGGCTTCGCCGAGCTCACGTCGCCCACCACCACGCCGCTGGTCGCGCGTCGCGGCACCGTGGTCGCCGACGGCTGCTCCCTCGATCCGTGGCAGGCGGAGACCCTCGCCGCCGAGGCCACGAGCAAGGTGGTGCAGGAGGTCGTGTTCCTCTGCGCGTTGCCGCTCGAGGACGGCCGCGTGGGGCCGCTCGACGCCGGCGCGCGCGCGGCCCTCGTCGCGCAGATCGCAAGGCTGCACCCGCGCTACAAGGTGCGCATCGGCGCTTCGTTCACCGACGGGACCGGCTACCGCTTCGATCCCGCGCAGCTCGACAAGCAGCTCGGCGACCCGCTGTTCCGCGACGCGGCCGCCAAGAACCTGCTCGACCTCGCGCGCCTCGGCGACGGCGTCGAGCTCGATCTGCAGAAGGTCCCGAGCACGGCCAAGGCCAACCTGACCCTGTTCGTCGCGGGCCTGCGCAGCACCCTCGGCGCGACGCACCTCGGCATGCTGCTGCCGCCGCCAGGGAGCGACGCCGGCTTCGATCTCCCGGCCCTCGGCAAGAGCGTCGATCGCCTGCGGATCATGACCCTCGACTACTCCGACCCCGAGGCCGGGCCGGTCGCCGATCCGGGGTGGACGATGGACAGCTACCGGTTCGTGCGCGGCTTCGCCGGCCCGGCGGTCGCGCTCGACATCGCATATCCACTCTATGGAATCGACACTGGCCCCAAGGGGGGGCGCCTGGTCTCGTTCGTCGAGGCGCAGGGGCTCGCGGCGCTGTACGGACAGGCACCGGCCCGCGGCCCCACGGGTGCGCTCCACTTCTCGTGGAGCGACGCGCAGGGCGGCGCGCACACCACCTGGTACGACGACGCGAGCTCGACCCTCTGGGCGCTCCACGCGCTCGACGACGCGTCCCTGCCGGCGGACGTCGGGGTGGTCTACTACGCCCTCGGCACCGAGGACCCGGCGCTCTTCTCCACCCTCGCGCGGGCGCGACCATGACCGCGCGTGTCGCGGCCATGGCGTCGGTCGACCCGCTGTCGTCGGAGCTGCTGCACGAGCTCGAGACGCGCTACCTCGTGTTCGACGCCTTCGTCGCGGGGCGGCGGCGCGTCGGGTTGAACCCCCTGCTGCTGCCGGTGGAGCTCCACCGCGACGCCGCGCACGCCGCCGTCGAGACCGTGCGCGCGAGCCTCGCGGCGAGCGAGCGCGCCCACCAGGATCCCCGCGAGCAGGCGCGCTACCGCCTCCACCCCGAGGTGGTGGCGCTCGCGGGCGCCTCGCGCCGCGGGGGCTCCTCGGCGCTGCTCGCCCGCGTCGATCTGCTGCTCGGCGAGGACGGCCACTTCGTCGCGTGCGAGGTCAACGCCGACTGCCCCGGCGGCCACAACGAGTCGCTCGCGCTGCCGGCGCTCGCCCGCGCGGCCGGCTACGCCTCGGGACACGACCCGACCTGCGTCGTCGACGCCCTCGCCGAGCGCCTCGCCCACGCGAGCGGCGGGCTGCCGGTCGCGCTGCTCTACGCGACCGCCTACGCCGAGGACCTGCAGGTCTGCGCGCTGGTCAAGAAGGCGCTCGCGGCGCGGGGCGTGGCCGCCGTGCTCGCTGCCCCGACCGCCGCGCGGCTCGTCGGTCGCTCGCTGTTCGTGGGGCGCACCGCGGTGCGCGCCGTCTACCGGTTCTTCCCCACCGAGTGGCTCGTCGGGCAAGACAACGTGCACGATCTCGTCCGCGCGGTGCAGATGGGCGTGGTGTTCGATCTCACGGCGTTCGCCCACATCCACGCGCAGTCCAAGTTCGTGCTGAGCCGCGTCGCGCCGGCCCCGCACATCGCACCCACGGTGGCGCTCGAGGAGGTCGATCTCGAGGCCGTCGTGGCGGCGCAGGCCCGGTGGGTCCTCAAGCGCTCGTTCGGCCGGGTGGGCGACCAGGTCTACGTCGGCGCGCTGCTGTCGCCCCCCGCGTTCACCCAGGCGCTGCGCGCGGCCGCCGCCGGCTCGCTCCGCGGCGAGTCCTGGGTGCTGCAGCGGTTCGTGCCGCAGCGCCCGATCCCGACCCCCTTCGGGCCACGCCTGGTCACCCTCGGCGCCTATGTCCTCGACGACACCTTCGTGGGCTACTTCGCGCGGCTCACCGTGCACAGCCACGTGAGCCACGACGCGCTGTGCGTGCCGGTGCTGGTGGAGGCCGCCTGATGCGCCGCCTCGCGCCGCTCTCGGCCCTGCTGCTCGCCTCGGCGTGCACGGTGCGCCCGTGGACGCCCTCGGTCAGCGTGGCGTTCTGGGCCGAGGACGTGCCGGCGAGCCACCTCGTCTCGCTGCCCACGGCCGCCGAGGCGCTGCGCAAGTGGCAGCTGCCACCGGGCGATCCATACAGACCTTATGTGAAGCCCACGCTGTTCGCCTCGCTGGACGCGCTCGACCGCAACGCGACCCTCTTGCCCGACGTCGAGGCGCTCG
>CAZUZY010000438.1:0-6787 GCA_964624885.1 uncultured Polyangiales bacterium
CCGCTGCTGCAGCGGCTCCCCCGCCCCCTCCGGCGGCGCCCGAGCCCACGTCGCGACGGGCCGCCGACTCGCCAACCCCCGAGGTCACGGCGACCGCGGTCTCCGACACCAGCGTGCGGGTCGACGTCGGGCTGCTCGACCGCCTGATGAACCTCGTCGGCGAGCTCGTCCTCGCCCGCAACCAGATCCTGCAGTTCGGCTCCACCGTGAAGGACGGGGCCTTCCACGGCACGAGCCAGCGCCTCAACCTGCTCACCACCGAGCTGCAGGAGGGCGTCATGAAGACGCGCATGCAGCCCATCGGCAACGTGTGGGGGAAGTTCCCCCGCGTGGTGCGCGACCTCGCTGTCACCTGCGGCAAGCAGGTGCGCATCGAGATGGAGGGCGAGGACACCGAGCTCGACCGCACGATCATCGAGGCGATCAAGGACCCGCTCACCCACGCGGTGCGCAACTCCATCGACCACGGCATCGAGCGCCCCGAGGTCCGCGTCGCCGCGGGCAAGCCCGCCCAGGGCCGCCTGTTCCTGCGCGCGTTCCACGAGGGCGGTCAGGTCAACATCGAGATCAGCGACGACGGCGGCGGCATCGACCCCATCAAGGTCCGCGACCGCGCCGTGAGCCGCGGCCTCGTGCCCGCCGATCGCGCCCAGCGCATGAGCGATCGCGAGCTCGTGTCGCTGGTGTTCCTCCCGGGGTTCTCGACCGCCGAGAAGGTCACCAACGTCTCGGGACGCGGCGTCGGCATGGACGTCGTCAAGACCAACATCGAGCGCATCGGCGGCACCGTCGAGCTGACCAGCCGCCACGGCTTCGGCACCTCGTTGCGGGTCAAGATCCCGCTCACCCTGGCCATCATCCCGGCGCTCGTCGTCACGACGCGGGGCGAGCGCTACGCGATCCCGCAGGTCAACCTGCTCGAGCTCGTGCGCATCGAGCCCGAGGCCGCCGCCCGCGCGGTGGAGTCGATCCACGGCGTCCCGGTGTTCCGCCTCCGGGGCAACCTGCTGCCCCTCGTCTACCTGGGCGCCGCGCTCGACCTCGGCGGCCCGGGGACCGCGCCCGACGGGTCCCTCTCGATCGTGGTGCTCTCGGCCGACGACCGCACCTTCGGGCTGGTCGTCGACGGCGTGCACGACACCGAGGAGATCGTCGTCAAGCCGCTCGGCAAGGAGCTCAAGGGCCTCACCGCGTTCGCGGGTGCCACCATCATGGGCGACGGGAAGGTCGCCTTGATCCTCGACGTGCTCGGGATCGCCCAGCGGGCCAACGTCGTCTCGAGCAGCAAGGATCGCCCGCGCGAAGGCGCCGCGGCAGACCTCGCGACGAGTGGCGAGGACAAGCAAGCGCTCCTGCTGGTCCGCGTGGGCGCCGACATGCGCATGGCCATCCCGCTCGCCGAGGTCGCTCGCCTCGAGGAGCTCCCGCGACGTGGCGTGGAGCGTGCAGGGCGACACCAGGTCGTCCAGTATCGAGAACAGCTCCTCCCACTCGTGGACGTCGCCACCGTGGTCGGCGCCAGCGCGGCCCGCGCCGACGCCGAGGCGCCGCTGCAGGTCGTGGTCCACGCCAAGAACGGCCGTCGCGTCGGCCTCGTCGTCGAGCAGATCGTCGACATCGTGGAGGACTTCGTCCGCATCGAGCGCCCGTTCGCCCAGCGCGGGATCGTCGGCGCCACGGTCGTCGAGGGGCGCGTCACCAACCTCCTCGACGTCGAGGGGGTCATCGAAGCCTGCGACCCGAGCCTCTCCGCTGCCTGAAAGGACCGAACCTTGGCCACTCGTCAGCTCTGCACCTTCCAGCTCGCCGGCGCCGCCTTCGGGGTCGACGTGACCCACGTGCAAGAGGTCATCCGCGAGCAGGAGATGACCCGCGTACCCCTCGCCCCGCCGATGATCTCGGGGCTCATCAACCTGCGCGGTCAGATCGTCAGCGCGATCGACATGCGCACCCGGCTCGGGCTGCCGTCGCGCTCGGACGAGACGCCCCCGATGAACGTCGTCGTGCGCACCGACGAGGGGGCGATGTCCTTGCTCGTCGACCAGATCGGCGACGTGGTCGAGGTGGGCGACGAGGCGTTCGAGCGCCCGCCCGAGACCCTCGACCTCGCGACCAAGGAGCTCGTGCAAGGGGTCTACAAGCTCGAAGGCCAGCTCCTGCTCCTGCTCGACACGGCGCGTGTGGTCCCGACGACCGAACGCGCCACCTGAAACACTCACAGAACGACTCTCGCAAACCAACTGGAGGATACGTCCATGGACGACACTGGCATCAGCGTGCGCCCGAGCGCGGCACCGAACGGCAACGGCAACGGGCACGCCGCCTCGACCAAGGCGGAGCCCAAGGCGGAAGGCTTCCAGAGCAGCATCGCGCTCGCCCTCCTCGAGGACGCGCCCAGCAACATCCTCTACGCGGATCGCGACTGCACGATCCGCTTCGCCAACACCTCCTCGCGACGCACCCTCGAACGGCTCGAGGCCCACTTGCCCATCCGGGCCCGCGACGTCGTGGGGGCCTCGATCGACATCTTCCACAAGAACCCCGACCACCAGCGCCGGCTGCTCGCCGATCCGCGGCGGCTCCCGCACAAGGCGATCATCGACCTCGGCCCGGAGAAGCTCCAGCTGCACGTCACCGCCGTCTACGAGGGGCGTGACTACGTGGGCGCGATGGTCACCTGGGACGTGGTGACCGACAAGGTCCGCCTCGAGCAGGAGATGGCCCGGGTCAAGTCGATGATGGACCAGGCTCCCATCAACGTCATGTACGCGGACAAGGACCTCTGCATCCAGTACATGAACCCGGCGTCGGTCCAGACGCTGCGCACCCTCGAGCAGTACCTGCCGGTCCGCGCGGACGAGGTGCTCGGCCGCTCGATCGACATCTTCCACAAGAACCCCGACCACCAGCGGCGGATGCTCTCCGATCCGCGCAACCTCCCGCACAAGGCCAAGATCCGGCTCGGCCCCGAGCACCTCGAGCTCAACGTCTCGGCGATCCTCGACGACCGTCGCAACGTGCTCGGCACCATGGTGACCTGGGCCGTCATCACCCCGGCCGTCGAGGCCGAGCGCAAGATCAAGGAGGCCGCCGAGCGCGAGCGTCAGCTCGGGGAGGAGCTGCGCGCCAAGGTGGACTCGCTGCTCGCCGTGGTCGCCAACGCCGAGAAGGGTGACCTCACCCGCCGCGTGGAGATCTCCGGCTCCGACGCGATCGGTCAGCTCGGCGAGGGCCTGCAGCGCTTCTTCTCCAACCTGCGCGGCAGCGTCGGGCAGATCGGCTCCAACGCCGACGCGCTCTCGAGCTCGGCACAGCAGCTCACCGCGGTGAGCCAGTCGATGGGCGCCAACGCCGAGGAGACGTCGGCCCAGGCGAGCGTCGTCTCGGCCGCCTCCGAGGAGGTGAACCGCAACGTCCAGTCGGTCGCCACCGCGGCCGAGGAGATGACCGCCAGCATCCGCGAGATCGCCAAGAACGCCAACGAGGCGGCGCGGGTCGCGACGCAGGCGGTGAAGGTCGCCGAGACCACCAACTCCACCGTCGGCAAGCTCGGCGAGAGCAGCGCGGAGATCGGCAAGGTCATCAAGGTCATCACCTCGATCGCCCAGCAGACCAACCTGCTCGCCCTCAACGCCACCATCGAGGCCGCGCGCGCCGGCGAGGCAGGCAAGGGCTTCGCGGTCGTCGCCAACGAGGTCAAGGAGCTCGCCAAGGAGACCGCCAAGGCCACCGAGGACATCTCCCAGAAGATCGAGGCCATCCAGGCCGACACCCGCGGCGCCGTCGCGGCCATCGGTCAGATCGGCACCATCATCAACCAGATCAACGACATCCAGAACACCATCGCGAGCGCCGTCGAGGAGCAGACCGCGACGACCAACGAGATCAGCCGCAACGTCGGCGAAGCGGCCAAGGGTAGCGGCGAGATCGCCGAGAACATCACCGGCGTCGCCCGTGCCGCGCAGAACACCTCGAGCGGAGCGTCCGACACCCAGCGGGCGGCCGCCGAGCTCTCGCGCATGGCCAGCGAGCTCCGCAAGCTGGTCGGTCAGTTCACCTACTGAGGCCCGCTCTCCCCCTGTGAGGCTCCCATGAAGGCACTCGTCGTCGATGACTCGCGGGCGGTCCGCACCATCCTCACCCGGAT
This sequence comes from uncultured Polyangiales bacterium, assembly GCA_964624885.1. Classification (GTDB taxonomy): domain Bacteria; phylum Myxococcota_A; class Polyangia; order Polyangiales; family JADJMO01; genus JADJMO01. Next base: position 4,148 of record CAZUZY010000438.1, read on the forward strand.
GCTCGAGGCCGCCGGGTTCGAGGTCGCCCAGGCCGAGCACGGCCGCCACGCGCTCGAGGTCCTCGCGCGCGTGGGGCCACCGGCCATCGCCCTCCTCGACTGGAACATGCCCGAGATGAACGGCTACGAGCTGCTGTGCGCCATCCGCGCCAACGGCGAGTACGCCGACACGAGGGTGATGATGGTGACGACGGAGAACGAGATGGAGCAGATCGGCCGGGCCCTCGAGGCCGGCGCCGACGAGTACCTGATGAAGCCGTTCGATCAGGAGGCCATGCGCGACAAGCTGGTGCTCCTCGGCTTCGAGGTGCCCTCGTGAGCCCGCGCATCCGGGTCCTCGTGGTGGACGATTCGGTGATCATCCGCCGGATCCTCACCGAGGTGCTGTCCGCGGACCCGGACATCGAGGTGATGGGCAGCGCGCCCCACGGCCGCATCGCGCTCGCCAAGATCGCCCAGACCCCCCCCGACCTGGTCACCCTCGACGTCGAGATGCCCGAGATGGACGGCATCGAGACGCTCCGGGAGATCCGGAAGCTCCACCCCAAGATGCCGGTCATCATGTTCAGCACGAAGACCGAGCGAGGGGCGTCCACCACGATGCAGGCGCTGAGCCTCGGCGCCTCGGACTACCTCACCAAACCCGAGGCCTCCGAGGGCATCAGCGAGGCCCGCGACCGCGTCCGGGCCGAGCTCGTGGGCAAGGTCAAGGCGCTCGTTCGCCGGCTCCGCCCGGAGTTCAAGCCGCAGCCCCCCCTCGTCGCCAAGCCCCCCGCCCCGCGCGTGCACACCCCCACCGTGCGCCGCCTCGGCCTGCCGCCCCAGCTGCTCGCCATCGGCGCCTCGACGGGGGGCCCCAACGCGCTCGCCGAGGTGCTCTCCGCCCTCCCGGCGGGGTTCCCGATCCCCGTCCTCATCACCCAGCACATGCCCCCCATGTTCACGCGCATGCTCGCCGAGCGCCTCACGACGATCTCGCCGTTCAAGGCCAAGGAAGCCGAGAACGGCGACGTACCCCAGCCGGGCTGCGTCTACGTCGCCCCCGGCGACCACCACCTCGTCGTGGTGCGGGAAGGCACGAAGCTGGTCCTGCGCTTGAACCAGGACCCCCCCGAGTGCTCGTGTCGGCCCTCGGTGGACGTCATGTTCCGCTCGATCGCCGAGACCTACGGCGGTCGGGTCCTCGCGACCATCCTCACCGGGATGGGGCAGGACGGCCTCCGGGGCTGCGAGGCCCTCGCCGCCAAGGGGGCCCAGATCCTGGCCCAGGACGAGCACACGTCGGTGGTCTGGGGCATGCCGGGCTTCGTCGCCAACGCCGGCCTCGCCGACGCCGTGCTCCCCATCCGCGAGATCGCGCCGGAGATCACGCGGCGGCTCAAGAACCCGCTCCTGGAGGGTCGTCATGCAGCTCAGTCCTGACGGTCTGCGTTACGTCCGCGAGCTCGTCTACGAGCGCGCCGCGATCGTCCTCGAGTCCGGCAAGGAGTACCTCGTCGAGGCGCGCCTCGGCCCCCTCGCCAAGGAGGCCGGCCACGACAGCGTGGACGAGTTCCTGCGCAACATCGCCCGCAAGCCCTACAACGGCGTCCACGCCCGCGTGGTCGAGGCGATGACCACCAACGAGACCAGCTTCTTCCGGGACATCCACCCCTTCGAGGCCCTCGCCAAGCACATCCTCCCCGAGTTCCAGAAGTCCCGCTCCATCGTCCGCACGCTGCGGATCTGGTGCGCGGCCTGCTCCACCGGTCAGGAGCCGTACAGCCTGGCCATGCTCATCAAGGATCGCGTGCCGCAGCTCGCGGGCTTCAAGATCGAGATCGTGGCGACCGACATCAACAACGTGGTCCTCGACCGCGCCAAGAGCGGCCGCTACCGCCAGCACGAGGTCAACCGCGGTCTGCCCGCGCCGATGCTGTTCCGCCACTTCACGCGCGAGGACGCCGACTGGGTGGTCAAGCCCTACCTGCGCGACATGGTCGACTTCCGCAACCTCAACCTGATCGCCCCGTGGGTCGGGATGCCCCCCCAGGTGGACATCGTCTTCATCCGCAACGTCCTGATCTACTTCGACATCCCGACCAAGAAGAAGATCCTCGGTCGGGTGCGCGCGATGCTGCCCAAGGACGGCGTCCTCTTCCTCGGCGGCGCCGAGACCACCCTCAACCTCGACGACGGGTTCGTGCGCGCGCAGGAGGGCAACGCCTCGTTCTACAAGCTCAAGCCATGAACGGTGCGTGGAGGTTCGCGCTCCTCCTCGGCCTGCAGATGCTGCCGGCCACGATGCTCACGCCCGCGGTGCGCCCGCTGTTCGCGAGCCACCACGCCGGCCGGGAGGGAGCGATGCACGCCTTCTTCGCGCTCGCGATGGCGGGCGCGATCCTCGGCACGCCCCTCGTCGTGCGCAGGCGACCCCCGCTGCGGGCCTTGATCCTGCTCGATGGTCTGCTCCTCGCGCTCTTGCCCTTGCCCCTGCCCACGGCGCTCGTCCTCGCCCTGCGCTTCCTCGAGGGGGCGGCGCACGTCGGGACGACCACCTGCCTCATGGCGCTCGCGGCCGAGCACGCCCGCCGCGAGGGGTGCACCCGCACCATCCCCGGCGCCGCCGCGGCCATCGGCGTCGCCGTGGCGCTCGGGAGC
>CAZUZY010000439.1:0-6782 GCA_964624885.1 uncultured Polyangiales bacterium
GGGTGTCGGCCTCGGCGGCGGCGTCGGCCGAGGCCGCGAGCACCGGTGGCGCGGCGTCGTCCGAGCGCGCCGTCGGTGGCGGCGCCTTGCAACCGAGGACGAGCCAGAGCATCGAGGCGGCGAGGCGGCGAGGCGACACGCGAGGGAGCGTGCCAGACTTCTCGCCGGCCGGGCACCGTGGCAACCAGCGCGCATGGCCGATCCCATCGCGCTGTTCGAGCAGTGGTTCGAGGAGGCCCGGGCCGCGGGTGAGCCCGAGCCCGAAGGCATGACCCTCGCCACCTGCGACGCCGCGGGCCGGCCGTCGGCGCGCATCGTCCTGTTCCGCGGGCTGTCGGAGGGCGGCTTCCGCTTCTTCACCAACTACCACTCGCGCAAGGGCGGCGAGCTCGAGAGCCCGGCGCCGCACGGGGCGCACGCGGCCCTGCTGTTCTGGTTCCGCACGCTCACGCGACAGGTGCGCGTCGAGGGCCTGGTCGAGAAGCTCTCCGCGGCCGAGAGCGACGCCTACTTCGCGGCGCGACCGCGCGGCCACCAGCTCGGGGCGTGGGCGTCCGAGCAGTCGCAGCCGATCGCGGGGCGCGCGGTGCTCGAGGCCCGCTACGCGGAGGCCACGCAGCGCTTCGAGGGCCGGCCGGTGGAGCGTCCTCCGCACTGGGGCGGATACCGCGTCCGACCGGCCGTGATCGAGCTGTGGCGCGGCCGCGAAGACCGCCTGCACGAGCGCCAGCGGTTCACGCGCGTCGGCGCCGGCTGGCACGAGGAGCTGCTCTCGCCCTGAACGCTACACCAGCGTGTCGACCACCTCGGTGAGCTGGCGGTAGCTCTCGCGCATGCCGTGCTCCATGCCGCTCGCGATCACCTGGGCGCGGACCTCGGCCGACGGGTAGACGACGCGGCTCTCGAGCGTGGTGCGACCCGCGGCCTCGCGGAGCGTGACCGTGACCACCGACGCCGCGTCGGGGAACGGGTCGAAGATCTCGGTCTGCACGATGCGGGTCGGCGCCTCGATCTCCAGGAACTTCCCGGAGAAGCCGACCTCCATGCCGTTGCTGGCCCGCATCACGTAGCGCCATCCGCCCCCGACGCGCAGGTCGACCTCGCAGACCAGCATCTCGCCGCGCGAGCGCGGTGCCCACCAGCGCCGCACGTGCTCGGGGCGCGTGATCGCCTCGAACACCAGGCGCGCGGGGGCCGCGAACGAGCGCGTGATGAGGATCTCCCGGTCGCCGGGGAGCTCGAGCTTGGTGCCGTCGTCACTGGTTCCTGCGGGCATTCTTCTTCTCCTTGGGTTTGCGTGGTGTCTGCTCGCGACGGTCGCGCGCCGCGAGCTCCTCGAGGACGACCGCGAGCTCGTCGAAGCGGGCGTCCCACAGCTCGCGGTAACTCTCGAGCCAGGTGTGGAGCTCGCGGAACGGCGCCGCTCGCAGCTCGTAGACCCTCTGCTGCGCCACCGGCTCCACCTGCACGAGCCCTGCCTTCTTCAAGGTCTGCAGGTGCTTGGAGACCTGGGGCTGACGCAGTTGCAGCCGCTCGCCGATCTCCCCGACCGGCTGCGGACCGGCGCGCAAGAGCTCGACGATGCGGAGGCGGTTGGGCTCGGCGAGCGCAGAGAGCGTTTCGAGCATGGGCCCACCATGAGGCCGCACTATATTCCTGTCAAGGAATATTCTCCCGCGAGCATGTCCGCCGGCCGTGTTTCACGCTGCCACCTCTCACCCTCGTCCAGAGCCGGGGCGCGGGGCGTCGAGGACCTCCCGCACCTTGGCGAGGAGCCCCGTCGGCGTGATGGGCTTCTGCAAGAAGGCCGCGTCGCCCCCGATGGAGCCCCGCTCGCCGAGCGTGTTCCCGGTGTAGCCGGACATGTAGAGCACGCGGAGATCGGTGCGACTCGCCTCGAGCCGCGCCGCGACCTCTCTCCCGTTCATGCCGGGCATCACGAGGTCGGTCAGCACGAGGTGAATCCGCGCCGGGTGCGCGTCGCTGGCCGAAAGCGCCTGTTCACCACCCGCGGCCTCGATCACCCGGTAGCCGGCCCGGGTGAGCACCGTGCGCAGCACCGCTCGCACTTGCTCGTCGTCCTCCACGACCAGGAGGGTCTCGTCGCCGCCACGCGGGCGTTGGGCCCGCGTGGAGGAGAACTGCACGGTCGGCTGCGCGTCGACGGCCGGGAAGTAGACCTTGAACGAGCTGCCGAGACCGGGCTCGCTGTAGACCCAGACGTGGCCGCCGGACTGCTTGATGATGCCGAACACCGTGGAGAGGCCGAGGCCGGTCCCCTTGCCGAGCTCCTTGGTCGTGAAGAACGGCTCGAAGATGCGCGCGAGCGTGTCCTTGTCCATGCCCACGCCGGTGTCGGTCACCGCGAGCAACACGTGAGGGCCCGTGGTGACGTCGAGGTGGTCCTCGGCGTAGCCCTGGTCGAGGTGGACCGCGGCGAGCTCGAAGATGAGCTTGCCGCCGTCGGGCATGGCGTCGCGCGCGTTGACGGCCAGGTTCATGATCACCTGCTCGATCTGGCCGGGGTCGACGTGACAGCGGTGCGGGAGGCCGTCGGAGAGGTAGCGGAGCTCGATGTCCTCGCCCAGCGTCCGGCGCAGCATCCGCTCGAGGCCCTGGAGGATCTCGTCGAGGTCGAGCACGCGGGGCGAGAGCACCTGCTGGCGGCTGAAGGCGAGGAGCTGGCGGGTCAGCTGGGCCGCCGAGCGGGCCGCCTTCTCGATCTCGACGAGGTCGTCGCGCGCGGCGACGCCCTCGCGCGCGGCCTCGAGGGCGAAGTGGGTGTAGCTGATGATCCCCGTGAGCAGGTTGTTGAAGTCGTGGGCGATGCCGCCGGCGAGACGCCCCACGGCCTCCATCTTCTGGGCCTGACGCAGCTGCTCCTCGGTGCTCTCCAGCGTCGCGCGGAGGCGGGCCCGCTCCTCCTCCGCTCGCCGGCGCGCTGTCACGTCCATCACCATCATCAGCAGCCCCTCGAACTCGCCGGCCTCTCCGAGGACCGGGGTCGACTCGACGAGCGTCGAGACGAGCTCGCCGTCCCTGCGCACGAGGCGCGCCTCGACCTGACCGGGGACGCCCGCGCGCCTCTCCTCGGCGCGAATCCTGGCCGCCGGGCGGTCCTCTTCGAGCAGGAACCGCTCCCCCTCCACGCCGAGGAGCTCCTCGGGCGCGTCGTACCCCAGCATCTCGGCCATGCGCGCGTTGGCGAACGTGGTGCACCCCGCGGCGTCCATCATCCACACCCCCTCGCGGGTGGTCTCGACGATGCTGCGGTAGCGGGCCTCGCTCGCCCGGAGCTCCTCGATCATGGCGCGACGCTCGGTCACGTCGCGCAGGTTGGTGACGAGCGCGCCGATCGCGGGGTCGCCGAGGAGGTTCTGGGTCACGGTCTCGAGCCATCGCCACGAGCCGTCGGCGTGCCTCGCCCGGACGATCGTGGCCCGTGGCACGCTCGGCTCGGCGAGCACCGCGCGCAGGGTCTCGTGGCAGGCCGCGCGGTCGTCGGGGTGGATCGCATCGGTGGCGCCACCGTCCGTGGCGGCCCCGCCGAGCATCAGTTCGGCAGCCGGGCTCCGGTAGAGGACGGTGCCATCCCGGCCCGAGAGCATGACCCCGTCGGTCGCGTGCTCGAGGAGGGCGCGGAAGCGCGCCTCGGCGCTGGCCGACTGCGCCCGGGCCGCGCGCTCCTGCGCGTGGAGGCGCGCGTTCGAGAGGGTCAACGCGGCGAAGTCGGCGAGCGTGACGGCGAGGTGCGCGTCGTCCTCGTCGAAGGACGGGCTGCTCCCGTACCGGAGGAGCGAGAGGACCCCGAGGGTAGACCCGTGCGCGCGCAGCGGCACGGCGAGCGCGCTGTGCGGGCCGAGCGCGGTGACGGCGGCGAGCTCCTCCGCGGGGAAGCGCGCCGCGAGCCACGCGGGATCGATCTCGCTGGTCAGCACGGTGCACCCCTCGCGCACCGCGCGCGCGGCGGGCAGCGGGCCCGCGACCGGGAACGGCCGCGTGCCGATCGATCGCTCGAGGAGCGCCCGGATCGCCTCGTCCTGCTCGTAGACGGCCACCGGCACGAGCTCGGCGCCGTCGTCGGAGAGCAGCGCGACGCCACAGAAGGACTCGAGGAGCTCGGCGCTGGCGCGCACCATGGTGTCGATCAGGTGCACGCGATCGCCCGTGGCCTCGACGAGCGCGTGCATCACCTCCGTCAAGAAGCGATGACGGTCCGACCGCGAAGCGGCCGCCCCCCCGGGCCACCTACTCGACACCGCTTCAACGTATCCTGGGCATCTGGGCCCGACAACGCGCGGGGAGCCCACCGCTCGCGCCCCGGTTCACTCGGTGATGCAAGGCGTGACGTTTCGGTTCAGCAGCCGCCGACGCAGTCCACGAGACGCTTGCTGGAAGGCGGGGCGTCCGGGCCGCACGCGGCGAGGTTGCTGTTCAAGCAGGCCGCGCAGGTGGCGTCCGCATCGACCATCCCCTTGCTGCACGCCGTGTCCTTGCACTGGAACTTGCAGTGGCTCGGGTGGCAGAAGCAGCCGGACGAGCCCTTCCACGCGTTGCCCGTGGCGATGGGGAGCTTGGTGGTGCAGCACTGGAAGCAGGCGAACGAGGTCCCCGCTGCCTTGCACACCGCGGGATCGAGCGGCGGGTCTTCGCCCGCGTCGACCGGGGTGTTCGTGTCGGTGGTGGCGCCGCTGTCGCCCCCCGCGCTGTCCCCCCCCGCGCTGTCCCCCCCCGCGCTGTCCCCCACGGCGCTGTCCCGCACGACGCTGTCTCCCGCGGCGCTGTCCGCGACCGCGCCCTCCGAGGTGCTGTCCGCCTCCTCGGCGTGGAGCGCATCGAGGTCGAAGCTGCACCCGCCCACGAGGACGAGCACCAGCATCGAGAGAGCGCGCGACATGGGAGGTCGAGCCTACGGCTTCTCGCCCGTGTGTTCCACCCGACGCCGCTCGCGTCGTGTCAGGGCGTGGCCGCGGCCGCCTCTCGCGGGTGTGGACGTGTGCGCGTCACCAGGTGCGCCACGGCGTTGAGGAGCTGCTCCGGCTTGAACGGTTTCACGAGCCAGCCCCCTGCGCCGAGCGACCGCGCCTTGTCGACCAGCGCCGGGTCGGCCTCGGTCGTCAGCATGAGGAACGCCTCGGTCCGGCCCTCGCTCCGCACGGTCTCGAGGAGCTCGAGCCCGCTCATGTTGGGCATGTTGACGTCGCAGACCACGACCCGCGCGCCGCAGCCCGCATGGAGCTTGTGCAGCGCCTCGAGGCCGTCGGCCGCCTCCACCACCGAGTAGCCAGCCGCCGTCAGCGTCCGGCCCACCATCATCCGCAGCGTTCGTGAGTCGTCGACGAGCAGGATCGTGGTTGCCATGTCTCTCCTTCACGCCGTGCTTGGCGTGAGCTTCGGAACGGACCGCAAGCAGCGGAACATCAACTCCACGATGCAAATTGACCCAGAGCGGCCAGCGGTCCGGCCCGTCAGGGCACGAGGCCGGGGTAGCGGACCCAGTCGTCGTCCTTGCCGGCGAAGTGGCAGCCGTTGCACACCCCACCCGCCGCGCCGCCGTACGACTCCCCGTCGGGCGGACCCATGCCCCGCCACGCGATGCCGATGGCGCCGTTCACGTCGACGATGCGAAACCACTCCCAGTCGACCGCGCCGTCGGGGTTGAACCCACCGCCGCGCTTCACCATCGCGAAGATCTGACCGCCCGGCTTCTCCATGCGCTTGACGATGATGGTGCCGACGGGGAACTTCCGGGTGCCCTTGGGCGGGCGCTTGTTGACGAAGATCGAGCGGTCGCCGCCGTGGATGGGATCGTCGAGCTCCGCGCCGGGGATGAACATCCGCTCCCACTTGTCGTAGCCCTCGAAATCCGTCGCGAAGGCGATGAACGGGTCGCGGGCGGCCTCGACCGGCGCGGACGGCGGCGCCTCCGGCGAGCCGCAGGCAGCGACGACGATCAGCGAGAGGGCCCAACGCATGGGGACAGCGTACCCGATCCCGCCGCGAGCCCCAGCGCCGGTGTCGCGCGAGCCGGTCACGCGGCCAGCTCCTCGGGGACGAGGCCGAGCGCGCGGAGCTGCGGCACGACCACCCGCGTCAACGTGTCACGCACGAGCCTGCGCGCGGCCCGACCGTCGCAGAGGCCGAGGGCAGGGACGCTCCGGCTCTCGAGCGGGATGAGCGCGCTGTAGTGCGCCTCGACGTGCGCGAGCGCGGCGACGAGGTAGGCGCCGAGGCGAGCGCGGGCGGCGGCGTCGAGCGCCGGAGACAGCTCGGCCACGAGCCGCCACCCGAAGCGGGCGTGCCCGATCTCGTCCGACCAGATCTCGGTCAGTCGATCGCGGAGCTCGCCGCGCCCCATGTCGAAGCGCTCGGCGGCGATCAGCGCGACCGCGACGGTCTCCGACAGCCAGGCCACGCTGAGCACGTTGCGCAGGAGGGCCTCCTCGCGCCCCACGTCGGGGTGCTCCGGCACCGCGTCGGCGGGCTCCGCTCGGTCGAGCCGCGCCTCACCACCGAGCGCCTCGACGACCGCGCCGCACAGCACACCGTGGGTCCGCTCCTGGTCGGCGAAGGCGAGGCATTCGCTCACCTCCCGCGCGCTGCGACCGGCGGCCGAGAGCTGGCGCGCGAGCGCCTCGAACACGGGCGCCGAGCCGTGCTCCCGCTCCATGCGCCCCCGCCACGTCCGCCGCGCGGCGAGGAGCTCCGCCGGCGAGAACGGCGCCGGGTCGAACGCGGGCCGGTGGGTGCGGGCGAGCTCGCGGAGCGGCTCGTTCGTCCTC
>CAZUZY010000440.1:0-6741 GCA_964624885.1 uncultured Polyangiales bacterium
GAGCGAGCCGGAGGCGAGCGCAGTGAACGGCGGCCGCCTCCACGGGCGGCCGCTCGAAGCAAGAACGGAGCGAGCCGGAGGCGCGATTGACACGGGCGCGCGCGTGATCACCCTGTCTGCTCCATGCGCACCCGGGTGAAGATCTGCTGCATCTCGTCGCTCGAAGAGGCCGCTCTCGCCGTGGCGCTGGGCGCCGACGCGCTCGGCCTCGTCGGTCCCATGCCGAGCGGGCCCGGCGTCCTCGACGACGTCACCATCCAGCGCATCGCCCGCATCGTCGCGCCGCCCGTCGCGCGCTTCCTCCTCACGAGCCGGACCGCGCCCGCCGCCGTGGTCGACCACGCGCTCCACAGCGGCGTGGACACCGTGCAGCTCGTCGACGCCGTCCCGCTCGACACGTACGCCGCCCTGCGCGCCGGGGCACCGCACGTCCGCATCGTGCAAGTGCTCCACGTCGAGGGGCCCGAGGTCGTCGACGAGGCCCGCCGCCTCGCGCCGTTCGTCGACGCCCTGCTGCTCGACAGCGGCCGCCCCAACGCCGCCGTGCGCGAGCTCGGCGGCACCGGGCGCGTGCACGACTGGCGCTCTAGCCGCGCGGTCGTCGAGGCCGTCCCCTGCCCCGTGTTCCTCGCGGGCGGGCTCTCGGCCGACAACGCGCGCCGCGCGATCGACGAGGTCGCGCCGTTCGGCCTCGACGTCTGCAGCGGCGTGCGCACGGCGGGCGCGCTCGATCGCACGAAGCTCCAGGCCTTGATGTCGATCATGGCGTGAAACCCGTGCGCGCATTTCTTGGCCCCTGGTCGGAGCCCCCGTTACCGGCAGGCGCATGACGCGCACCGCTCTCGCCCTCCTCCTCCTGTCCTCGGTCGGCTGCACCAGCGCGACCGTCCTCCCCTCCGTCGCCGTCGAGGCCCGCCCCTCGACCCACGAGAGCTCGCCCCCGCACGAGATCGCCTTCGCCTCCCCCGAGGCCAAGCCCGCCGCGGCGCCGCTGCGCACGGTCGGCGACTTCGTCGTCTTCAAGTTCTCGGGCACCTACCGCAAGGGTGCCCTGACGCTGCGCGAGCAGATCGTCGGCCGTCAGGGCGACGACCTCGTGGTCGAGTTCACCTTCGTCGACGGCGCCAAGAAGAACACCTTCCGCGCGCTCACCGGCGCCGGCGCCAAGAGCGACCTCACCGGCTTCACCAAGCTCGACGCCAAGGGCGCGACCCTCGACGCGAGCCGCGACGAGTTCGAGGCCTTCATGGGCAAGACGGTGCTCGCCGCCGACGACAACGAGGAGACGCTCGCCACGACGACCGCCGACCTCGACGTCGCGGGCAAGCAGTACACCGCCAAGACCACCTCGTTCCGCGTCCGCGTCGGCAAGACCAGCGCGACCATGAAGATCACCCAGGCCGACGACTTCGCGTGGGGCGATCTGGGCGCCGAGATCGTCGCGACCGACGGCACCGTGCTCTACCGTGCCGAGCTCTTGGAAGCCGGTCACGTCAGCGAGTAGTCTCGCGGCCCCATGGCCGTCGCGCTCGCCTCTCTCGCCCGCCCGTTCCGCGAACGGTACCTCCCGTACGCGGACCTCGAAGCCCAGCTCCGCGCGTGGGCGGACGCCTACCCCGATCTCGTGCGCCTCACGACCCTCGGCAAGACCGCCGAGGGTCGCGATCTATGGCTCCTGACCCTCGGCATCGAGCCCGACCGCGCGCGCCCGTCCGTGCTCGTCGACGCCAACATGCACGCGACGGAGCTCTGCGGCTCGAGCGTGGCCCTCGCCATCGCCGAGGATTTCCTGCGGCTGCACCTCGAGCCCGAGACCGCGCTGCACGGCCTGCCCGCCCACGCGCGCGAGCGCCTGCGCGACATCCGGGTGTTCGTGGTGCCCCGCACCTGCCCCGACGGCGCCGAGAGCATCCTGACGACGGCGCGCTACTGTCGCAGCAACCCGCGCGACGCCCGCCCCAACCGCCATCACGCGCGGTGGATCGCGGCCGACGTGGACGGCGACGGCCTCGCCCTCTCGATGCGCAAGGAGGACCCGACGGGCGAGTTCGTCGCCTCGACCGAGGTGCCCGGGCTCATGCTGCCGCGCCGCTTCGAGGACGAGGGCCCGTTCTACAAGGTGTGGCCCGAGGGCACGATCGAGAACTTCGACGGCGACACCGTGCCGAGCCCCTATTTCCTGGCCGACAACGACGCCGATCTGAACCGCAACTTCCCGTGGTCGTGGGCCCCCGAGCCGGAGCAGATCGGCGCCGGCCGCTACCCGACGAGCGAGTTCGAGTCGCGCGCCCTGGTCGAGCTCTCGACCGCCCACCCCGAGATCTACGCCTGGCTGAACCTCCACACCTTCGGCGGGGTGTTCATCCGTCCGCTGGGCCACGCGGCGGACAGCAAGATGGACCCGAGCGACCTCGCGCTCTACCGGCAGATCGAGGCCTGGGCCGACGAGCTCACGGGCTACCCCACGGTGAGCGGCTTCGCCGAGTTCCTGTACGAGCCGGACAAGCCGCTGCACGGGGATCTCTCCGACTTCGCCTACCACCAGCGGGGCGCGATCTCGTACGTCGTCGAGCTGTGGGACCTGTTCGCCCAGATCGGCGTCGCCCGCAAGAAGCCCTTCGTCGACCACTACACGCACCTCGACCGCGAAGACCTGCTCAAGCTGGGCCGCTGGGACGCGACGCACAACCAGGGCCGGGTCATCCGCCCCTGGAAGCCGGTGCAGCACCCCCAGCTCGGCGCCGTCGAGGTCGGTGGGGTCGACGGTCGGGTCGGCATGTCCAACCCGCCCTACGAGTTGCTCCCCTCGATCTGCGAGAAGCACGCGGCGCACTTCCTCCGGGTCTCGGCCCTCTCGCCCGCGGTCGAGGCCACGGTCACGGAGGTGGAGCGCCTCGCCGACGACCTCACGCGGGTCACGGTCACCGTGACCAACCACGGCTACCTCCCCACCTACGTGCTGTCCTCGGCCAAGAAGCTCCCCTGGAACGAGCCGCTCTTCGCCGACGTGGAGGCGACGGGCTGCGTGCTCGCCGAGCCCCACGAGGCGCACCGCGAGGTCGGTCACCTCGACGGCTGGGGGCGCGGTCGGTTCGACGGCGAGAGCGCCCTGTTCTACCAGCGCAGCCGCGGCTCGACGGGTCGCAAGGCGCTGACCTGGGTGGTCCGCGGCAAGGGCACGTTCACGGTGCGCGTCGGCTCGTGCCGCACGGGCACCACCACCTGCACCACCACCCTCTGAGGGCTGGCAGCAGTCGGCAGCATCCTGGCAGCAGTGGCAGCTGCGGCCAGATCAGAGCTGGAACGAGGCCCGGTAGATCAGCATCACGTAGGCCGGCAGCCGGGTGATGTGGAAGCCGAACTCGCGATCGCCCGGCCGGACGAGGGTCTGGAACAGGAACAGGTCGTCCTTGCGGAACACGCCGGGGCGCGTGCCGAAGGTGAGGCCGTAGGCGACCTCGGTGACCCGCTTGCCGCGCTGGGGCATGTCGAGGAGCCGGACGGTCGGTCCGAGGCCGCCGAACGAGGCTGCGCGGTAGAACAGCGTCGCGTCGAAGCGGAGCAACCGCCCCCCGTCGTGCACGTTGGTGTGGAACCAGTCGTAGGTGTTGTCGGGCTGGTCCTCCCACCGCATCGCGAGGTTCGTGACCAGCCACAGGGGCTCGAGGGGGATGACGAGGCGGGCGCGGGCCTCGGCCCAGTTCCACGACGTGGCGTCCTTGCTGTCCTTGTCCTTCTCCCGCCGGGACTCGCTGGTCACCTCGGGCAGGAAGCCATCGGGGGCCGCGAGCCCGGTATAGGTGCGGTTCACGCGCCGCACGCCCACGCTGCCGCCGAGGGTGAGGAGCAGGAGCCGCACGTCGACGTGCCCGGCCACGTCCGCGTAGCCGAGCGAGTACAGCGCCGAGACCCGCGCGTTCAGCATGCTCATGGTCTCGTCCTCGAGCACCTGCCTTCGCTCGAGCGAGACCTGCGCCCCGACGGTGATCGCGTCGGCGTGGACGAACGTGCCGCCCCGCGGTGGATCGAGGAAGTAGTCCCTGCGCTGGGGGAACGCCCCCGCGGCGCTCGCGAGGGTGAGGATTCCGCAGGCGACGAGGTTCGCAAAAAGTCGTTTCACGACCCAGAGGGAAACACACTCAGCGACAGCAACGGAAGCCTGTCTCGGTGCCCTGGTAGACCTCGTCGTGTCCGGCGTTGGTGGCGCGGCAGGTGCTGCGGCCGGGGAGCCACCAGCTGCCCTTGAGGAGGGTGGCCTTGCCGCCGGTGCCCGGATCGCGCGTGACCCACTCCTCGAGGTTGCCGGCCAGATCGCGGACGCCGAAGGGGCTCGCACACCGCGGGTTGTCCCCCACCTTGGTCCGCAGGTCCTTGAGGCCCCCGTTGGGGCGGCCGAGCTCCTGGTGGTCGATGTTGCACGCCAGGGAGTCGCGCTCGAAGCCGTAGGGATAGGGCCGCATCTCCTCCCCCTCGCAGGCGAACTGCCACTCGGACTGGGTGCAGAGGCGGGCGCCACGGGCGGTGCAGGCGTCCTTGGCCGCCAGGTAGGACACGTGGTTGGTGGGCCGGGGGTCGCTCTTCTGCGCCTCGAGCTTCTGCTCGTCGCGGTCGATGCAGAACCGCAGCGGTTTGCGCGTCCCGCGGCAGATGGCCGGCGAGGCGTACTTGGCGCAGCGGAACGCGTGGTATTTCCCGGGAGGATCGAGCCACTCGAGGCAGCGGTGCTCCACGTCCGGGCAGTAGTTGCCCTCGACCGCGACCATGCCCGCGGGGCAGCTTCCCATCACCGAGGCCGCGTGGTCGACCGCGACCACCACCATCGGGCCTCCCTTGCTGGCGGAGACCAGCGCGGCGCCGTTCGACCCCGGGTCCAGTGCCTCGAGGAGCCCCCCGCCGCCCCCCCCGCCGAGCACCGGCGGATCCTGCGGGGAAGAGCACGTCCAGAGGCTCGTCGACAGGACGACGAGGGCAGACTGCGCAAGCCACTTCCACTGCACGGCCGTGCGTGCGTATCCGGCCGGTGCCTAGGCAGGAAGCAAAATCGACGATCTCCTGAACGTCTGACGAGTGCTCTGGGCGTTGTGGACCGTCCGCTCAGGGATTCTTGCAGCAGCGGACACCCACCTGCGGGCCCTCGTAGGTCTCCCCGTGCTTGGTGGTGGCCGCCCGGCAGGTGTTGCGACCCGGCAGCCACCACGCGCCCTTCATCGTCGACTTGTCGTGCGGATCGGTCGGGTGATCCAGGGTGGCCCACTCCTCGACGTTGCCGCTCATGTCGCGCACCCCGAACGGGCTCACGCACTTCGGGTGGCTGCCGGCGGGCGTGCGGTTGTCGCGGAGCCCGGTGTTGGGCTTGCCGAGGTCCATGCGATCGATGTTGCAGGCGGTGGCGTCGCGCTCGAAGCCGTAGGGATACGGCCGCATCTCCTCGCCCTCGCAGGCGAACTGCCACTCCGACTCGAGGCACAGACGCTTGCCCTGGGCCTCGCAGGTCTGCTTCGCCGTGGTCCACGAGTGGTGCACGGCGGGCAGCGCGGCGCCCTGCGGGGTGTACTCGTCGCGGTCGATGCAGAAGCGCAGCGGTACCCGCGCCTCGGAGAGGCACTCGCTCTTGGCGTACTTCGCGCAGCGGAAGTTCTCGTAGGGGCCAGGCGGGTCCATCCAGTCGAGGCAGTGCTGCTTCACCTCCGGGCAGTACCGGCCTTCCACGAGGACCATGTCCGCCGGGCAGCCGCCGGCAGGAACCGGCACGGCCGAAGGGGGCAGGCCCGGCAGGAGGGTGTCGCTGCCGGCGGGAGCCTCGTCGGTCACCCAGGTGGGCGACGTAGATGGAGGGTCGGCGTCGACGCCGGCCTCGGCTGCTCCGCCGTTGGCCTCCGTGCGCAGCGTGCAGCCCCCGACCGAGAGGGCCAAGACGGACACCAGGGCTCGCAACGTGGACGGCATGGAGACCTCCCTCCGGGAGAACGCTGATCCATGGTTAACCACGTCCACTCAAACATGCAAAATAACGGCGGAAAGTGGCGAAGCGGCGTTCGCACCGTGATCGGCGCGCCCTACCCCTTCGAGGGCTCTTCCGTCCCGTCTCTCTGCGGCAGCGTGCGTCCGGGCTCGTCGCCGATCGCCGCCAGATCGGCGAGCGCGACCGGGTGGTACGGCGCCCGCGGCGTGAACGGCTCGGTGGCGTCTCCCCCCGCCCGCGCGAGCTCGGCCGCACAGAAGGCGAGGCAGGACTTGCCCTGACACCAGCCCGTACCGAAGCCGGTATAGCGTTTGAGTGACTCGACATCGCGGTGGCCCCGCTCGATGGCGTCGCGCAGCTCGTGGAGGGTGACGTCCTCGCAGCGGCAGGCCAGGATCTTGTCGCTCATCGCGCCTCCTCCGTGAGCAGCGCGCCCACCGTCCGTCGGGCGGCCGCCCGGAGCGCCTCGAGCTCGAACGGGGCGCCCGTCACCTCGCCCACCGCGAACAGGCAGGGGTTCTTGGTGCGACCATCGGTGTCCACCCGGACGGCGTAGCCGGCGGTGCTGTGGCTGACCTCCGCGCCGGCCTGGACGGCGAGCTCGAAGCAGGGCGCCGGTGGGGCGTCGTGGACGATGGCGTCGGCGTCCACCTTCGACGGCGGGCCCCCTCGCCGCTCGACGACCTCGGCGCCCTTGACGGCCGAGAGGCCGCGCGCGCTCGTGACCGCGTGGACCACCCGCACCGTGGCGCCGTGCCCACGCGCCGCGGTCGCGAAGG
>CAZUZY010000441.1:0-6734 GCA_964624885.1 uncultured Polyangiales bacterium
TGGCCCCCTGCTCGCGCGGCGACGGGCGGTGGTCGCGGCGCAGCGCGCGGAGGCGCGTGAGGAACAGCTCGTAGGCCTCGGACGCGACGCCCTCTTCGTGGCGGAGCGGCCCGAGCAGGAACGGCGCGCCCTCGACGGTGGGCACGAGCGCGCGACCGGTGATGAGCAGACGCAGGTCGGGCGCGGCCGCGAGCAACCAGGAGAGCGGCTCGGCGAGGGAGCGTGCGCTCGCATCGATGTCGTCGAGCACCACCAGCGCCTTGCCCCGCCGCTCCAGCACCCGCGGCGCGGACTTGCGCGGGTCGGGCACCGCGGCGCGCGCGTCGCCGAGGACCGCGCGCACGATCGCGACGAGGACGTCGTCCGGCTCGGTGAGCTCGCGCACGTCGCACACCCACGCGCGCTGGAAATCGCCGCGCCGCTGCCGCGCGAACGTGCGGGCCAGGCGGGTCTTGCCGATCCCCGACGGCCCGACGAGCTGCACCACCGAGCTCCCGGCGGCGAACAGCGCGCGCAGCCGGGAGAGCTCGGCCACGCGGCCGACGAACGGTGCGGCGTCGTCGGTCGTCGAGGTGGCGAGCCACCCGATGCGCCCGGCGAAAGACACGCTGCTCGACGGCGTGATCATGAGCCCATCATTCTACCGCCTTCGATCTGTCACGGAGACCCAAGTCGCTGAGATTCCTCGGGTTGTCCTGGATCAATGCCACCTCACCCGAGGTGTGTCGCGCAACACACCTCAGTCGTCGAGGAGCGCGAGGAGCTCGTCACGTCCGAGGGTGGCCGCCGCGGCCCCGTCGGCGAGCGCGGCGGCCGCGAGCCGGCGCTTGCTCTCCTGGAGCGCGAGGATGCCTTCTTCCACCGTGTTCTTGGCGACCAGGCGGTGCACGAGCACCGGGCGATCCTGGCCGATGCGGTGGGCGCGGTCGGCCGCCTGGTCCTCGGCCGCCGGGTTCCACCACGGATCGAGCAGGAACACGTGGTCGGCGGCGGTGAGGTTGAGGCCGACACCTCCGGCCTTCAGCGACAGCAGCAACACCGGCACGGTGGGGTCGGTCTGGAATCGCTCGACGACCGCGGCTCGGTCCTTGGTCGAACCGTCGAGTCGCGCGAAAGGGACCGAGAGGTGCGGCTCCACGCGATCGAGGAGCGATGTCCACTGCGAGAACACGAGGCACTTGTGCCCCTCGGCCGCGGCCTCCGCCACGAGCTCGGCGAGCCGCTCCACCTTCGACGAGGTGTCGGCCTGCTGGCCCGGCACGAGCCCACGGTGGCACGCAGCCTGCCGGAGGCGGAGCAGGGCCTCGAGCGCGGCCAGGACGTCTCCGCCCTGCCGCAGTCGCTCCACCACGTCCTTGCGGGTGGCCGCGCGGACCGCGTCGTAGAGGGTGCGCTCCTCGGGCTCGAGCTCCACGGGCACCACGATCTCGGTGCGCGGCGGCAGATCGAGGGCCACCTCGGCCTTCGTCCGGCGCAGCAAGAACGGCCGGACGCGCGCGCGGAGCTCCGCGGCCACGGCCTCGTCGCCGCTCGAGATGGGCCCCACGTAGCGCGCCCGGAAGTCGGACAGCCCGCCGAGCAGCCCGCGCGCCGCGAAGTGCATCAGGCTCCACAGCTCCTCGAGGCGGTTCTCGACCGGCGTCCCGGAGAGCGCGATCCGCGACTCGGCGGTGAGCGCGAACGCCGCGCGCGCGAGCTGCGCCTGGGGGTTCTTGATGGCCTGCGCCTCGTCGAGGATCACGAGGTCCCATTTCACGGCGGCGAGCGCGGCCTCGTCCTGGCGCAGGATGGGGTGGCTCGTGAGCGTGACCTGCGCCTGCGGATCGAGCGCGCGGTTCGGCCCGAGGTAGGTCGCGACCGACAGCGAGGGGCGGAACCGCGCGAGCTCGGCTTGCCAGTTGAACACCACGCTCTTGGGCGCGACGACCAGCGTGCGGCCGCGGATGGCAGCAAGTGCCTGCAGCGTCTTGCCGAGGCCCATGTCGTCGGCCAGCAGGGCGCCGAGGCCCGCTTCGCGGAGGAAACACAGCCAGTCGATGCCCTGCCGCTGGTAAGGGCGCAGGTCGGCGATCAGGTCGTCGGGCAGCCGCGCGGCAGGAATGGCAGCAATGCCCTCGAGGAGAGGACGCAGCCGCGCGAAGCTCGGGGGGGCCGGTCGATCGAGCGCCGCGCACAGCTCGGCGAGGGCGGGCACCGCCGCCCTGGCGATCCTGCCCTCGGGGTCGCGGGCCGCGAGCAGCGACTCGAGGGCGCGCCCGTGAGCCTCGAGGAACGGTCCCGGCAGCGGCGCGAGGCCGCCCCCGGGGACGGCGACGAACGGCAGGCCCTCGCGGTAGGCGCGGAGCACCGTGTCCGCGGGGACCCGACGAGGAGGATCCCCCTCGACCACGAAGTCGAACGCCGCCTGGTCGTCGGCGAGGTCGAGGTGGAAGGCGAGCGGCTTCTCCTGGGCCAGCGCGCGCTCCGGATCGGACACCGACCAGGCCTGCAAGCGCCCCGCGAACACCGCCGCGTCGCGCCCCTTGAAGTCGACGCGCCGGCCCGGGATCAGCGAGAGCTCGTCGCGCAGCTTGGCGAGGAGGAACTTCTCCGCGGTGCGGTTGCGGGTGGGGGACGCGTCGCCGAGCAGCACGAGGGACTCGCCGTCGACCCGGGCGACCGGTGGATCCCCGTAGACCAGGAGCGGCACGACCGAGAGGCCTTCCTCCCGGTGCGTCAGGTCGAGCACGATCCGCGGGTGGGCGTCGCGCACGGCCTTCGGGAGCTTGCGCGCGCGGACGATGACCTCGATGCGTGACTCGAGCGCCGGCAACACCCGCGTGCACAGCTCGCCGAGCTGCGCGGCCCCGAACGCGCGCTTGCTGGGGAGCTTCTCGAGGAGGTCGCCGGTGAGCTCGGTCTCGGCCATGGGCCGCAGCAGCTCGCCGACGCGCACCACCCCGCGGGCCACGACCGCCGTGACGGCGGGATCGCGCTCGATGCGCAGCGAGACCCCGGTCTCGGTGTCGTTCACGATCGCGCGCGGCGCGACGGGCTCACCCGAGGTGCGCGCGGGCTCGCCGTCGAGGGTGAGCTCGCGCCCGGCGAGCCGCCCGAGGATCTCGGCCGCCTTGGCGACGAGCACGAGGCCGCGCGCGTTGCCGGCGAGCACGCGGTCGAGGGCGAGGTCGTCGTGGGTCGGGGCGAGGTCCCTGCGCCGCGCGACGAGCTGGGTGAGCGAGGGGCCGATCTCGATCTCCTTCTCGCCCTCGCGCAGGTGTCGCGTGAGCACGAGCGAGCGGTCCACCGTGCGCAGGCGGTAGACGATGGCGGGCGCGCTCGGCCCGGCGACGGGCTCTCCCTCGGCCGCCACCACGGTCGGCGCCTGCGCGAGCGCGATCACCGCGGCGGTCACGTGCTCGCAGGCGTCGAAGCGACCGTCGCAGTCGCAGGACCACTCCTCGTCGTCGAGGTAGAGCGTGACCGTGGGGGGCACCACGCGGTTCGGCACCATCACCCGCGCGACCGCCTCGTGCTCGTCGCGCTGTTCGAACCGCACCGCGCCCTCGCGGGCGAGCTTGACGCCCGTCGAGTAGAGCGCCGTGGGACAGGCCTTGCGTACGGCGTCCAGCATCAGATGTGCGTGTACACGATGGTGCCGTTGCCCGTCTCTTCGTGCGCCTGCACCGCGTGCCAGCCCTGCGGCAGGGGCGGGTCGGTCCACATGAACACCTTGCGGGCGTCGATGGGGGCCATGTTGATGCACCCGTGCGAGCGCGGCGTGCCGTACACGTCGTGCCAGTACGCGGCGTGCAGCGCGTAGCCGGCCTCGAAGTACTGCACCCACGGGACGTCGCGGAGCTCGAACTTGTTGCCGACCTCGTTGGCGTCCATCGTCGTGGTCACGTGCTTCTCGCGGATCTTGTAGGTGCCGCGCACGGTGCTCTTGGTGGTCTTCGGGTCGCCGATGCCGTCCTGCCCCGTGGAGACCAGCGTGACGTAGACCGGCTTGTCGCCCTCCCAGAGGATCATCGTCTGCTTGATGATGCTGACGTCGAGCCACTTCTGGTCGCCCTTGGCGTAGGTCGGCCACTCGTCGGGCTTGCGGGCGATGATGATGTCGTCCTTCTTGAGCCAGCGCCCGGGGTTCTTGGCGTCCTTGATCTCGAAGTAGCGCGCGCCGTCGAGGGTCTTGTCCTTGCCGGTCAGCGCGACCGCCTGGCGGAAGAACAGCGTGCCGTCCTCGGTGACCTTGCCGGCGTCGACCCCCTTGTAGACCTTGATCGGGCGCCGCTTCTTCGGGTCCTTCTTGGCCTCCGGTGGGTAGGCGAAGGCGATGGGGAGGGTGAAGTCGTCGCTGAGCGAGAACCCGTGCCACTGCGAGCCGACGTTGGGCTTGAGCTTGTCGATCGGCACGAGCCGCAGGTCGGTCGTGATCGCGAACCGCCGCAGCATGTTCTCTTCCGGGGTCTCGAAGGCGCCGATGAACGCGAGGCCGGTGTGGCGCTTGACGCGACCGGCGATGACCGCGTGCTTGGGGGCGACGAACGAGGAGAGGTGCGGGATCGACCGGTCGGGGCCCGCGAGCCACCACGGCACCTTGTCGGCGGGCCCGTCGGCGCCGAACAGCTCGATGAGCGAGAGCTTGCCGAGCCCGGGCCCCTTCTCTTCTTCGGCCGGGTCGTCGGCCTCGTCGTCGTCGTCCTTGTCCTTGTGCTTCTTCTTGCTGCTGCCGGCGTCGTGGCTCACCTGCGGCTTCTGCAGCACCTTGTCGCGCTCGACCTCGGGCACGTCGTTGGCGCCGGGCCAGAGCGCGTTGATCTCGGCCTCGTGCTTCTTGTAGAAATCGAGGTGCGGCAGGAGCTTGAACTCGTACTGGAGCTGCTCCTCCTTGTTGGGCACCTTCAGGTACTGCGGCGAGACGGTGCGGATGAAGCCGTAGCGGTAGGGCATCGGCTTCTCGAGATCGGGGCGCCGGTGCTTGGTGACCTTCACCACCGGGTTCTCGAGATCGAGCGTGGCGTTCTCGCCGACGCACACGTAGCCCGCGGGCTTGATGCCGTACCAGCCGCCCTGGCAGCCGGTCGTGCCCGAGGGCTTGTCGTCGCGCGCGACGATGGCGCCCGAGCGCAGGTAGCCCAGCTTGGTCTGGCCGATCTTGGGCTCGATGTGCACCCACGTGGTGAGCGCGACCGCCGCCAGCGTGGGGCCGGTGGGCACGGCCGAGGCCATCGAAGGGGGAGGCGCGGCCTTGGCGACCGAGCCCGAGGCGGAGGACGAGGCAGCGCCCGGGCCGCCCGCGGCAGGCTTCTTCTTGCAGGCGGGGACCACCGCGAGCAGCACCGGCGACAGCAGGACGGCCCACGGGAGGGCGCGCGCGACGCGGAGCCTCGGCCTTCGGGTCTTGCGCAGGGATTGCGGCGTTCCGGCGGTCATCAGGCGCAGAACGACGTAGCGCGGCCCTGTCGTCCCCGGAAGCGCCTGTTCGCTGCGGGCGATCCCTCCTAGGATCTCGGCCGCATGCAGGCGTACCCGACCCCTGGCACCGTCGTGGCTGGCCGCTACCGCGTCGAGGCGATGCTCGGCGAGGGTGGCATGGGCGCCGTGTTCCGGGCCACCGAGCTCAACCAGAACTTCCCTGTCGCGCTGAAGTTCCCGGCCCCCGAGATCGCCGCGCGCCCCGGCATGATGGGCCGGTTCGCCAACGAGGCCACTGCCGCCACCCGCCTCGCCTGCGAGCACGTCGTCCACACCTACGGCGTCGAGGCCACCGAGGACGGCACCCCGTTCATCGTCATGGAGCTGCTCGAGGGCCGCGACCTCGACAAGATCGTCGAGACCGACGCCCCCATGGAGCCCGCGCGCGCGGTGCACTTCGCGCTCCAGCTGCTGCGCGCGCTCCAGGTCGCCCACCACAGCGGCATCGTCCACCGCGATCTCAAGCCCTCGAACTGCTTCGTCGTCGGCATGCAGGGGCCGGACGGCGTGGCCGACCCCGACTGGGTCAAGCTCATCGACTTCGGCATCACCAAGATCATGGGTGACGAGTCGCGGGCCATGACCCGCACCTCGGTCTCGATGGGCACGCCGGCGTACATGTCGCCCGAGCAGGCCAAGAGCGCCAAGGCGGCCGACGCACGCAGCGATCTCTACTCGGTGGGCGTCATCCTCTACGAGCTGCTCACCCGCAAGCGCCCGTACGACGGCGACTCGGACAACGAGATCATCGTGAAGATCTGCACCGAGCCGCCGATCCCGATCCGGCAGGTGCGCCCCGACCTGAACCCCACCCTGGCCGGCGCGGTGGAGCGCGCGATCGCCAAGCTGCCGAGCGGCCGGTTCTCGAGCGCCACCACGTTCGCCGACGCGTTGAAGCCGCTCGCCGACATGCGCTCCAACGCGGTGATCGCGCGGCTCGAGGCCGGGCCCGAGGGCACGCCCGCGCTCAACCCCGCGGTGCCGATCGGCTTCGGCCCCGGGCCCATCGCCTTCGCCTCCACCGACCCGGTCGCGGCCGGTGGGAGCCTCGATCCCGCGCCGCCGCTCGTGAAGGGCGGCACGGCGATGATGGAGCCCATGCCGCTCGCGGCGCCCCCCGCGCCCGCCGCAGCGCCGGTCGAGGAGCGCAACCCCACGGGCTCGGGGACCGCGATGATGGCGCCGTTCCCGGGGCCGGAGGCGAGCCGTGAGCCCCAGCGCACGCTGATCGGCGAGCCCACGCCGCCGCCCGGCGCGCTCGCCGCGGCCGCCCCCTT
>CAZUZY010000442.1:0-6707 GCA_964624885.1 uncultured Polyangiales bacterium
CTTCAACGCCGACGACGTGATGCACAATCTCAACCGGTGGTGCGACGCCTCGGTGGCCGGCAACTCGGTCGCCGCGCGCATGGGCGCGCTGGTCAATGCCGACACCAAGAAGCCGGTCGATGGCGGCATCCAGAAGGTCGACGACCTCAACTTCAACATCGACCGCGTGGTGGTCGACAAGATCATCGAGAACCAGGCCGAGCTGATGAAGACGGCCCGCATCATCCCCGAGCAGGTCGACGGCAAGGTCGTCGGCATCAAGCTGCTCAACATCCGCCCCGACACGCTGCTCGGCGTCCTCGGGATGCAAGGCGGCGACTCCCTCAAGTCCATCAACGGGTTCGACATGACGAGCCCCGAGAAGGCCCTCGAGGCGTACGCCAAGCTCCGCACCGCGCCGCACATCCAGGTCGGCCTCATCCGCGGCGGCAAGCCCGTCAACCTCGAGTACTCGATCAAATGAGCGCGCCCGACCCGATGAAGACTCCGTCGCCGTCCACCCCATCGACCCTCTCGAGGTCCTCCTTCATGCGTTCGTCCCGTCTCGTCAGAGAGAACCGCCGGGCTCGTTCCGCCGTGGTGCTCGTCGCGCTCACCGCGTTCGTCGCGACGGGCACCGTGCCCGCCTTCGCGCAGATCAAGCCGGCGACGCCCGACGTGAAGCAGCTGAACCCGAACGTCGTGAAGAAGACCCCGACGGTCGGCGGGAACCAGCCGCAGCCCAACGGCGCCACCGGCCCCGTGATCCCGGGAGCGCCGACGCCCGGTGCGCCCCCCTCGCCTGGCGCGCCGGGTACGCCGGGAGCCCCGGTCGGTGCCCCGACGCCCGGTGGCACGCCGCTGGTCGTCACCCCCGGCAAGCCCGGGGGCACCGCGCCGATGGCCGGCACCGCCCCCGGCGTGAAGAAGATCGGCGACACCGCGACCCTCCCGCAGTTCAAGGAGGAGATCGAGTTCCAGCCGCAGAACCCCAACTACAAGGTGCAGTTCTCGCTCGAGGACGCCGACCTGCCCGAGCTCATCAAGGTGATGGGCCAGCTCACCGGCAAGCGCTTCATCTTCGGCGGCAAGGTCCGCAACATCAAGGCGACCATCTACTCGCCGCAGAAGGTGACCGTCGCCGAGGCCTACCAGGCGTTCCTCTCGATCCTCGAGACCAACGGCCTCACGGTCATCCCGAGCGGCAAGTTCCTCAAGATCGTCGAGACCCCGGGCGTCGTCACCCAGGCCACGCCGATCTACGGCACGGCCACCAAGACGGTCCCCGAGGACCGCTACGTCACGCGGCTCCACCGCCTCAACTACGTGACCGCCGACGAGGTGGCCAACGTGCTGTCACACTTCAAGTCCCGCGACGGCGACATCACCATCTACCTGCCGGGCAACCTGCTGATCCTCACGGACACCGGCAGCAACATCAAGCGGATGATGTCGCTGGTCGAGGAGATCGACGTGGCCGGCATCGGCGACAACGTGTGGGTCGAGCCGATCCACTACGCGGGCGCCCAGGAGATCGCCAACAAGCTCGCCGAGATCTTCGACGTCTCCAAGGGCGGCGCGCCCGCGGCCAACGCCGCCAAGGGCCCCGGCAGCCAGAACGTCGACTCGCGCATCACCAAGATCGTCGCCGAGGACCGCACCAACTCGGTCATCATCATCGGCACCGAGAAGGCCTACCTGCGCATCCTCGAGCTCATCAAGCGGCTCGACGTGCCGATGTCGGGCGAGGGCGAGATCCACGTGCTGCCGCTGCAGCACGCCGACGCCGACGAGCTCTCCAAGACCTTGAACGACATCGTCAGCAACAAGGGCGGCGCCGCCCCGCCCGGCGCCCCCGGCAAGCCGGCGGTCATGCCCACCACGGTGTTCGAGGGCGCGATCCGCATCACCGCGGACAAGTCCACCAACTCGCTCGTGATCACCTCGTCGCTGCGCGACTACGCGAGCCTGCGCAACGTCATCGACAAGCTCGACCAGTCGCGGCGCCAGGTGTTCATCGAAGCCGTCATCATGGACGTGCAGGTGAACCACGCCAACAAGCTCGGGTTCAGCTTCCACGGTGGCTACGACGGGCTCGACCTCTCGGGCACCGAGAAGGGCACCGTGGTCGGCGGCTCCAACGCGGGCGGCTCTCCCGCCTCGCTGTTCTTCCCCGATCCGACCCAGCTGCAGGGCCTCGCGCTCGGCGTGCGGTCGAACACCACGATCTCGCTCGGCCTGGTCGGCCTCTCGATCCCCGCGTTCGGCGTGGCGCTGCAGGCGGTGACCACGAGCTCCGACTCCAACGTGCTCGCGACGCCGCACATCATGGCGACCGACAACATCCCCGCCGAGATCAACGTCGGCGACAACGTCCCGCTGCAGTCCGGCACCGGCTTCTCGGGCATCCCCGGGCTGACCGGCCTCGCCGGCGCCCAGGGTGGCGCTTCGGCGCTGGGCGGCCTCGGCGGCCTCGGCTTCGCGGCGCCGATCACGCGCCAGAACGTCGGCACCAAGATCAAGCTCGTGCCGCACATCAACGACTCGAACGAGGTTCGCCTCGAGGTCGAGGAGGAGATCAGCGAGGTCAACGCCGCGACCGGCACCGGCACCAACCTCACCCCGACCATCGGCCAGCGGAGCGCCAAGACCCAGCTCGTGGTGCAGGACCAGCAGACCATCGTGATCGGTGGCCTGGTGCGCGACGTGACCCAGAACCAGGAGACCAAGGTCCCGGTGCTGGGCGACATCCCGCTCATCGGCATCCTGTTCAAGCAGAAGGCGGTCACCAAGCAGAAGCGCAACCTGCTCTTGATCCTCACGCCCTACGTCATCCGCGACCCGGCGGACCTGCGCCTCATCTTCGAGCGCAAGATGCGCGACCGGCAGGAATTCCTCGACCACTACTTCGTGTTCTCGGACGAGAAGAAGTGGAGCCCGCACATCGACTACTCCCGCACGCGTGGCCTCGTGGAGGAGATCCGCCAGACGTACCTGAAGTACGACGAGAAGGAGAAGCTCGAGGCGCAGACCAAGCCCAAGGAGATCAAGAAGCACGAGGCGGGCAAGCCGATCAGCGAGCTGCCGCCGAGCCCGGGAGGCGGTGGCAGCTACGCGGGCAGCCAGCCCCAGCCGCCGCCCCCTCCGCCGGGCGTGCTCACGGCGCCGGTGCAGCCGCTCGGGACGCCGCCGACCGTGGTCAAGCCGGCCACGCCGATCCTGAAGTCCATCACCATCGAGAACTGACCGATGGAGCAGCGGTTCCTCGGTGAGATCCTGGCGCGCCACGGCGTGCTGCCCACGCAGCGGCTCGAGGAGCTGCTCGCGACCCAGCGCGAGAAGGGCGGCTCTCTGCTCGAGCTGCTCGTGAGCACCCGCACGAGCGACGAGGCCGCCATCGGGCGCGCCCTCGCCGCCGAGTGCGGGCTGCCGTTCGTCGCCAGCATCGACCCGACCAAGATCGCCTCCGACGTCGCGAGCAAGCTGCCCATCACCTGGGCCAAGCAGCGGCGGATCGTGGTGATCGGGGACGACGGCAAGCACATCCACGCCATCGCCGCCGATCCCCTCGATCTCTCGGCCCAGGACGACGTCCGCGCCCTCTACGGCAAGCCGCTGGCGCTCAGCGTGGCTCCCACCACCGCCATCCTCGACGCCATCAACTCGTTCTTCGAGCGCCTCAACACCACCGAGGATCTCGAGAAGGAGAAGGAGGACGAGGCCGACGAGCTCACCGACATCATCGACCAGTCGGAGGACGACGCGAAGATCATCCGCTGGGTGAACTCGCTGTTCGCCGAGGCGAGCAAGCGTCGAGCGAGCGACATCCACATCGAGCCCGAGGAGCGCGAGGTGATGGTGCGCTACCGGATCGACGGCGAGCTGCACGAGGCCCGCCGCGCCGGCCGCGCGGTGATGCCCAACATCGTGGCCCGCGTGAAGATCATGGCGGGGCTCAACATCGCCGAGAAGCGCCTGCCCCAGGACGGCCGCATCACCCTGAAGATCGCGGGCAAGGGCGTGGACATCCGCGTCTCGACCATCCCCACCTCGCGGCAGCAGGAGCGCATCGTCATGCGTCTCCTCAACAAGTCGTCCGTGCTGCTCGACCTGACCGACCTCGGGTTCTACCAGCGCGAGTACGCGATGATGGATCACCTGATCCACCGCCCGCACGGCATCATCCTGGTGACGGGGCCGACCGGCGCCGGCAAGACCACCACGCTCTACGCCTGCCTCAACCGCATCAACCAGCCGAACATCAACATCCTCACCGCCGAGGACCCGGTCGAGTACGAGCTGCCGCGCATCCACCAGGTGCACGTCAACGCCAAGATCGGGCTCACGTTCGCTTCGGCCCTGCGCGCGTTCCTCCGCCAGGACCCGGACGTGGTCATGGTCGGCGAGATCCGCGACCGCGAGACGGCCGAGATCGCCGTGCACGCGTCGCTCACCGGCCACCTCGTGCTGTCCACCCTCCACACCAACGACGCGCCGAGCGCCGTGACCCGTCTCGCCGAGATGGAGATCGAGCCGTTCATGATCGCGTCGTCGATGATCGGGGTGCTCGCCCAGCGCCTGGTGCGCATGCTGTGCCCCAAGTGCAAGGAGCCCTACGACGCCCAGGACTGGGAGCTCGAGCAGCTCGGCATGGACTCGGCGGGGATCGACCAGCGCCTGCGCCGCAAGTTCTCGGCCGGCTACATGCCGCGCGGCGCCCAGTACGACCCGCCGGTCCCCCTCGACGGCAAGCGCCCGGTCTTCTACCGGCCGCGCGGCTGCGAGGAGTGCGGCGGCTCCGGCTACACCGGTCGCCGCGGCATCTACGAGCTGATGCTGATCGACGAGGGGGTGCGCGCGCTCGTGCTCAAGCACGGCGACGCGAGCGCCATCCGACGGGCGGCCATCGAGTCGGGCATGGACACCATGCGCGACGACGGCGCGCGCAAGGTGCTCGCCGGCCGGACCACGGTCGAGGAGGTGCTGTCGAGCACGCAGGAGGACATGGAATGAGCGCGGTGGCGCGGACCGACGAGCGGCAGGGGGCGCGCCGGTAGATGGCGGTGTTCCAGTTCCGCGGCGTCGTCGCGGCCTCCGGCAAGGAGGTCCGCGGGGTCCGTGACGCGGACGGCCCGAAGGGGCTGCGCGCGCTCCTGCGCCGGGAGGGCATCGTCCTCACCAGCGCCAGCGAGGCCAAGGCGCAGGCCAAGAAGGGGCGCGAGCTCAACCTGCTCGCGTTCCTTCAGCGCCCGTCGGTCGGCGACATCGCCGTGATGACCAAGCAGCTCGCGACCCTGGTGCGCGCGGGCATCCCGCTCACCGAGGCCATCGGCGCCCTCACCGAGCAGGTCGAGAAGGAGGAGCTCAAGCGCGTCCTCGCCAACGTGCGCGAAGAGGTCAACCAGGGCACCGCGTTCGCGACCGCGCTCGCCGAGCACCCCAAGGTGTTCCCGCCGCTCTACATCAACATGGTCGCCGCCGGTGAGGCCTCGGGCACCCTCGAGTCCGTGCTCGACCGGCTCGCGCAGTTCATGGACGGCCAGGCCAAGCTCCGCGGCAAGGTGGCCGCCGCGATGGCCTACCCGATCCTGATGCTCATCATCGGCTCGCTGCTCATCACCGTGCTGATGATCGGCGTCGTGCCCAAGGTGACCGCGATCTTCCAGTCGCTCGACCGCGCCCTGCCCTGGTACACGTCGCTCCTCATCTTCACCTCGGCGTCGGTGGCCTCGCCGATCACGCACGGCATCCTCGCCGGCGCGCTGATCGGCCTCGGCCTCTACCTCCTCACCCGCGCGCCCGTCGCTTCGGCGCGGTCGCTCTCGAGCGTCGCCGGCCCGCAGGCCAAGCCCAAGAAGCCCCCCACCCGCTCGGGCGCGACCACGGCGCTGACCGTCGGATCGCTGCTGTTCCTCGCCGAGCTCCTGCTGCGCGAGAAATCGGGCTCTCTCGTGCTCGCCCTGCTCCCCGGCCTGCTCGTCGGCGCCGCCATCGGCGCCGGCCTGCACTGGCTCGAGACCGAGCAGGGCAAGGTGGCCCGCGACACGGCGCTCCTCGGCATGCCCATCTTCGGGCCGCTGTTCTCGATGATCGCCATCTCGCGGTTCTGCCGCACCCTCGCCACCCTGCTGGCGAGCGGCGTGCAGCTGCTCCGCGCGATGGAGATCGTCAAGGCCGTCGTCGGCAACGCCGCCATCGAGAAGGTGGTCGAGGAGGCGGCGACCTCGATCCGCGAGGGCGAGTCCATCGCCGAGCCGCTGAAGCGCAGCAAGCGCTTCCCGCCCATCGTCACCCACATGATCTCCGTCGGCGAGCGCTCCGGCCAGCTCGAGCAGATGCTCGAGGCCGTGAGCGACAGCTACGAGTCCTCGGTCGAGATCCGCATCACCGCCCTCACCTCCATCCTCGAGCCGCTCATGATCGTGATCATGGGAGGAGCCGTGGGCTTCATCGCATTCTCCATCTTGATGCCCTTGATCCAGATGAACGACTTCAACTCGGCGGGGCCGTGATGGCGCTCTTCGGGAAGAGCCGCACCGAGCGCACCGTCTACTTCCCCTGGGAGCGGAAGGGCGTGCTCGCCCGGGTGCTCGGCGCGGGCGCGCGGCGACGCCTGTTCGCCTACGTGGCCCTCGCGCTCGTCGTCTTCGCCTTCGTGCGGCTCGACGCGCGCAACCGCGAGCAGGGCCGCGTGCGCCAGACCCGCGCCACCCTCGTCCGCGCGCGCG
>CAZUZY010000443.1:0-6704 GCA_964624885.1 uncultured Polyangiales bacterium
AGGAGCCCCTCCGAGAGCGCCGCGCCGGGCAGCAGCACGGCGAGCTCGTCGCCGCCGATGCGGGCCGCGAAGTCGTGGCCGCGGACGTTGGCCAGCACCACGCCCCCGACCGAGCGCAACACCGCGTCGCCCTCGGCGTGGCCCAGCCGATCGTTGATCGCCTTGAAGTGATCGAGGTCGACGAGGATCAGCGAGAGCGGCGCGTGATCGCGGGTGGCGCGGGCGATTTCCTCGGCGAACCGCTCGTCGAAGGCGCGGCGGGTGGCGAGCGTGGTGAGCGGGTCGGTGCTGGCGAGCGCCTCGACCCGCGAGAGGAGCGCGCGGTTGTCGCGGGCGAGGGAGAGGGTGTCGACGAAGAGCCCGAGCGCCGAGCGACGAGCCTCGTCCGGTGCGGGGGTCGCGCCGAAGCGGTCGTCGGCGAACAAGAGGGCCGCGCCGCCGTCGAAGCGCACCTTGGCGAGGACGGCCCAGGGGCCTGGGTC
Organism: uncultured Polyangiales bacterium; assembly: GCA_964624885.1. Classification (GTDB taxonomy): domain Bacteria; phylum Myxococcota_A; class Polyangia; order Polyangiales; family JADJMO01; genus JADJMO01. The sequence continues at coordinate 483 of CAZUZY010000443.1, forward strand.
GAGGGCGGTGAGCGACGCGTCGGGGGTGACGACGACGGGGCTCGCCGAGCCGAGGGCCTCTCGCACCAGCGGCGCGTCGGCCGAGAGGGTGGTGTCGCGCACCCGCGTGGCGAACCCGTCCTCGACCCGCATCCGCGTGGACGCGGGCAAGGCGAGCGCGCTGCCCTCGGACTCCAGGCTCTCCCAGATGCGGTGGGCCTCGGCCTCGTCCGCGGGGCCGACGCCGTGGCGGCCGGCGAGCTCGCGATCCGCGTTCGAGACGAACAGCGCCACGCGATGGAAGCCGAGACCGGCCCCCGAAGCGATGCCCGAGACCATGACCCGCGCCGCTGCGTCGACGTCCGGCGCGCGCAGCACCTCGGAGGTGAGGGCGCGTAGCGTGGCGAGCCGGGCCTCGCCCTCGGCGAACGCCTCGAGCGCCGCGGTGAACAGCGCCGTGTCGAGCAGCTCGCCGACGATGCGGCGCACGAGCTCGCGCGCGTCGATGGCGAGCGCCGCGCCGTCGAGGACGACCCGTCGCCCCTCGCGCCCGGCGGCGTCCTCGCGCACCACCGTGAGCGAGCAGGTCGTGCCCACTCGCACCTCCCCCGCCTCGAAGACGCCCTGCGAGGCCAGCTTCAGCAGGGGGGCCAGCGAGGGAGGGAGGTCGTCGGCCTCGGCCGGCAGCTCCGCCGAGAGCCGCAGTCGGCAGGGGAGCCTCCCGAGCAGCGCGGCGAGCGACAGCGGCACGTGGGCCACGCGGATTCGCCAGGCGTGGGCCTCGGGGAGAGCGTCGACGAACATCAGAACCCCGGCAACATCATCTCGGTCATGCGGACCGGATCGAGGATCTCCTCGGCGCCCATCCACGCGTCGGCGGCCTTGACGAGCTTGCGTCCGTCGTCGCCACCGAGGACGACGCCGAGCCGGCGCCGCGCGGCCGTGGCGTAGAGCATCATGCCGGCCGCCTCGAAGCCCGCGATGGCTCTGCGCAGTTGCACCTCGGCCTCCTCGTTGCCGCCGGCCGAGGCGGCGAGTGTGGCGCGGATCGACCACGCGAGCGGGTCGGCCCACGCGAGCCGCTCGTCCTCGATCTTGCGCGCGCACCGCTCGGCGAGGCGCACGAGGTCGAGGCTCCTCTGGCCCGTGCCGAGCGCGCCGACGGCCGCGGCCGCGCGCAGGTGGAGCGCCTCGACCCGGACCCGCTGGATGCGCAGCAGCTGGGAGCGTTCGAGGTCGGACCAGCGCTTCTCGACGCGCTGGTGCGCCGATCGGGCGTCACCGCCGTAGAGATCGAGCAGGTTGAGCGAGGCCATGGCGTAGTAGTGCTGCAGCAGGAACTCGCGCTGCGACCAGCGCTTGAGCGCGTCGCGGACGTCCTTGCGGCCGGCGGCGGCGTCGTCGTGGACCGCCCAGGCGAGGCTCGCCTGTCCGACGCGCAGGTTGGTCAGCGCGAGCAGGTCGCCGCGCTGGTCGGCCTCCTCGAGCAGCAGCGGCAGGCGCTCGCAGATCTCGCGCATGGCGCCGAGGGCGCTCAGGTTGCCGATGAGCAGCACGCGGACGTTGGCGAGCTCCCAGGACACCCCGGCGCAGCGCTCGCGGAAGATGCGCTCGGCCTCCTCGAAGTGGGGGCGCGCGACCGGGAAGCGCCCGTTGAAGTAGGCCCCGTAGGCGCGGATCGCCTCGAGCAAGCCCTGGGTGTGGGGGTTCTCCACCCGCCGCGTGATCGGCTCGAGCCGGGTGAGCAGCTGCTCGAAGCGCTCTCGGTTGGCGCTGCCTCCGAGGGCGACGAAGCCGGCCTCGACCGAGAGCGCCCGCGCGACGCGGTACGGCTCGCCCGCGCGCAGCGCGAGCAAGGCATGGCGGGTGTTCAAGTCGGAGCCGACCACGTTGTTGACCATCGACATCCCGGCCGCGAGGGCCCAGTAGGTGTCGATGCGCACGAGGTCGTCGGTGGGCACGTCGGCCTCTCTCCGCTCCACGAAGTCGAGACCGCGCAGCCGCAGCTGGGCGCGCCGGAAGAACAGCTGCGCGAGGGCCATGCGCGGCGAGCTCGGGAGCTTCTCGCCCATCGAGCCGAGCACCTCCTCGTAGACCGCGAGGCCGTCGTCTACGTGCCCGGAAGACAGCAGCTGCTGCGCGGCCCGCCGGTGGAGCTCGAGGCGATCGTTCTCGCCGACGCCCTCGGCGGCGGCCATGTAGGCCTGCGCGGCCTCGACCCCCCGACCGGCGGCCGAGAGCACGTCGCCGAGCTGCAGCCGCAGTGAGGGGAGCTCCGGCGCGTTGAGCGGCGCGAGCTCGATCGCGGTGCGGAACAGGGTGGCTGCGCGCTCGAAGGCCAGCGCCTCCTGCGCGCGGAGGGCCGCCTTGGCCGCGTAGTGGCTGGCGCGCCACTTGGCGCCCGCGAGCCGGAAGTGCTCGGCGAGCGCCTCCGCCTCGTCGTCGCCGGCGGCCTCGATCGCGTGCGCCAGACGCAGGTGCCCTTCGGCGATCGCCTCGGGGGTGAGGTGCTGCAGGATCGAAGCGCGGATGCGCTCGTGGAACATGACGATGCGGTCGCCCTCCATGCTGCGGACAGGGCGGAGCAGCCGCTGCTCACACAGCAAGGACACGGTGTCCCGATCGGCGTCGGTGCCCGCCGCGCGGCCCAGCATCGGCAGGCGCAGCGGTCGGCCCGCGATGGCGGCGGTCTCGACGAGGCGGCGCCCCGAGCTGCCCACGCGTTCCAGGCGGCCCTGCACCACCGCGTCGAGCGACGCGCGGGTCCCCGAGAGCGCCTCCGCGGGGTGCTCGCGCAGCCACCCCACGAGCTCGACGAGCAGCAGCGGGTTGCCGCCGGCGCCCTCCACGACCTCGGGCACGTGCTCGAGAGGCACGTGCGCGCCCTCGAGGAGCGACTTGGCGAGCTCCTTGGCCTCGTCCTCGGCGAGCGGGGCGAGCGGCAGATCGTGGACCTCGCAGGCCGACGAGCGTCGCCGCCGCCGTGCGGTGGAGCTGGCCCGGAGGTCGACGACCTCGCCACCACTGCTGGTGCCGAGCGGGCGCTCCTCGAGGTGCAGGTCCCGGAGCGCGTCGAGGGTCGGGTTGCCGGACTCGTCGCGGAACGTGGCGACCAGCAGGAAGGGTGGTGGGTAGGGGGGCCGCAGCAGGTCGCCGAGCAGCGCGATGCTGTCGGTGTCGCCCCACTGCAGGTCCTCGATGGCGATCACCAGCGGGCGTCGATCGGCGATGCGCGCCAGCAGCTCCCGCAGGGCCGCGAAGGCGCGCCGACGCGCCTCGGTGCGGTCGGGCGACTCGTAGTCCAGCGCCGGAGCGGCGGCCACCGCCTCCACCCGCTCGAGCACCGGGAAGAGCCGGGACAGGGCGTGGATCTCGCGCGGAAGGAGCGCCTCGACCTGCAGGCGTGAGAGCCGACGGAGGTGGCGCGAGAGGGCGTCGATGACCGAGTCGACGGCCTTGAACGGGACCATCTCGCGCTCGAAGCACGCGCCCGCCAGGACCAGCGCGTGGTGCTGCACGGCCGCGTCCTCGAGGAACGCGCGCACGAGGGCGCTCTTGCCGACGCCGGCGCCGCCGTGGAGGTGTGCGGCCACCGCGCGGCCCTGGCGGCTCCGTCGGAAGGCGAGATCGAGGGCGTTGCGCGCCGCAGCCCGCCCGACGAACGGCGACGAAGGGGCGACGATGCCACCCAGCGACGGCGGCGCGGCGCTCGTGCGTGGGCTCGAGTCGTGGGTCACCGGGATGCTGCCGAGGCGCCGGAGGATCTCGTCGGTCGGCGGGCGATCCTGCGGGCGACGACGCAGGAGCAGCTCGCACAGGCGGTCGAGGTCGGCGGGGACGCCGGTGACGAAGCGGCTCGGCGCGGGGCCGTCCTCGCGCTCCTTGGCCATGAGGATGTCGAGCGAGCTGCCCACGAACGGCAGCCCGCCGGTGAGCGCCTCGAACAGCATCACCCCGACGCTGTACCAGTCCGAGGCTGGACCGAGCGGGCGGGCGGCACCCTGCTCGGGCGACATGTACTCGGGCGTGCCGAGGACGTGCTGATCGATGCTCTGGAGCGAGCCTCCGTCGTGGAGATCCTTGGCGAGCCCGAAATCGAGGATCACCACGCGCCCGTCGCGGCGCACCATGACGTTGGACGGCTTGAGGTCGCGGTGGAGCTTGTGCGTCGCGTGCAGCGCGGCCACGCCCTCGGCGACCTGCCGCAGGGCCTCCCGGAGCTTCGCGACGTCGAGCAGCGGCGAGAGCGACAGCCGCTGACGGCCGAGGGAGCCGAGATCCACGCGCTCCTTCGGCGACTCGTCGTCGGGCGGCGGCGGCTCGTCGATCGTGTCGGGCGACGGGATGGGCGCGGCGGGCCTGCCGCGCACGTACTCGAGGAAGTCCTCGCCCTCCACGAGATCCATCGTGAAGAACCAGTGACCCGCGTCCGACACGAGATCGTGGAGCCGCACCAGGTTCGGGTGCCGCACGTCGGCGAGCGCGCGGAACTCCTGCTTCAGGTGGTAGATCGCGGCGGCGTCGAGGAACTTGAGGGTCTTGAGGGCCACCTCGGCGCCGCGTTCGCGATCGATGGCGTGGAACACCACGCCCATCCCACCCGCGCCAAGGCGCCGCACGAGCGAGAAGCGGTCGTTGCCGCGGAAGTCGGGGGAGGTGGTCATCATCCCCCGTTGCAGTTGGCCAGCCGCCCCACGAAAGAGAGGATATACGGGTCGCATGCAATCGGGGGATCCCCTCGCCCTGGACGCCTTGATCGCCGGGAAGTACCGCGTCCTCGACCGCGTCGACGACGGCTCGATGTCCATCGTCGCGCGGGCTCGGGTCGAGGCCTCCTCGTCGATCGCCGTCGGGAGCCTGGTCGCGCTGAAGGTGCTGCACCCCGAGCTCGCCGGCGACCCCGAGCTCGTGGAGCGCTTTCGTCGGGAGGCGCGCGCGCTGGGGCGGATCCGGAGCCCACATGCGGTGCGGATGTACGAGGTGGTGGAGATCCCGCCGCCCTGCATGGTGATGGAGTGGCTGGAGGGCGAAGACCTCGACCACCGGATCGGCGAGGACGGCCCTCTGCCGGTGGACGAGGCCGTCCGCGCCATCGTCGAGGCCTGCGAGGCGGTCTCGGAGGCGCACGCGCTCGGCATCGTCCACCGCGACCTCAAGCCGGCGAACCTGTTCCTCACGCCCACCGGCGTGAAGGTGATCGACTTCGGCATCGCCAAGGACGCCGTCACGCCCGAGACCAGCCTCACCGGCACCGGCGCCGCCATGGGCTCACCGCTCTACATGGCCCCGGAGCAGATCCGCTGCGAGCGCGTGGACGTGCGCGCCGACATCTGGGGCCTCGGGGTCACGCTCTACGAGCTCCTGGTCGGCGTGACGCCGTTCGAGAGCGAGGTGCCGGCCATGGTGCTGGCGGGCATCCTCGGGCGCAGCGCGCCGCCGATCCGCGACGATCGACCGGACGTGTCGGAGAAGCTCGAGGCCATCGTGTTCCGCTGCCTCGAGAAGGAGCGCGGCGCGCGGTTCGCGAGCGCGGCGGCGCTCGCCGAGGCCCTCGAGGATCTCTAGCGCACGCGCGCGACGAGCTGGCGGGAGAACAGGCTCACGACGAGGACCTCCCACGAGAACCCGTGCTCGGCCGCCGCCTCCAGGAGCGCGCGGTGCTCCTCGCCCTGCCAGCCCGGGTTGCAGAGGTACTCGTCGAAGACGAGGATCGTTCCCGGCACGAAGCGGGGCGCGAGGACCGCGAACGCATCTCTCGTGGAGGCGTACAGATCGCAGTCCACGTTGAGGAGGCGGATCGGGCCGGGGTGCTCGGCGACGAACGGGCCGAGGGTGTCGCGGAACCAACCGACGTGGAGCCGCACGTTGTCGCGCACGGTCGGCAGCTCGCCCCGCGTGGTGTAGGCGCCGGCCGGACGCGAACCCCACTCGGTGGGCAGGCCCTCGAACGAGTCGAAGCCGTGCACGAGGCCTTCGACGCGCGCGGCGAGGAAGTCGATGGAGGCGCCCCGGCGCACCCCGAGCTCGAGGACGAGGCCCTCGATCGTGGCCTCGCCCAGCGCCGCCTCGAGGACGCGGAAGCCGTCGGCGAACAGGCGCGGGCGTGGCTCGAGCGCGAGCAGGAACGCGAGGCTCGAGGCGAGGTGCTCGGGGGCACCCTCGAGGAGGGCGGCGGCGCGCGCCGGATCCCCGCGCAGCGCGGCGAGGGCGCCGAGGTGGAAGCGCGCGAGGGCGTGGTCGGCG
>CAZUZY010000444.1:0-6695 GCA_964624885.1 uncultured Polyangiales bacterium
GGCCGCGCCCTCGCGCGCCGACGCGACGGCCGACGCGGAGGCCGCCGTCGCCAAGGCCGCGGCCGACCTCGACGCGATCGGGGCCAGCGACTGCCCCGCGCTCTGCAAGGCGCTCTCTTCGCTCGAGACGGCGACCAAGCACCTCTGCGCGCTCGCCAAGCCGGGCGACGAGGTCGACCAGAAGCGGTGCGCCGACGCGCGCAGCAAGCTCGAGGAGGCCACCAAGAAGGTGCGCAAGCTGTGCCCCGCGTGTCTCGCGGCACCCCCGGGCGACGTCACGACCGCGCCCACCAAGCCGAAGGCCGCGGCGCCCGACGATCACGACGGCGTCGCGGACGCCAAGGAGAACACCGCCGTCGGCGGCACCTACTACGAGGCCGTGCCGGCGGTGCGCTCGACCCGCTCCGCTCGCTTCCCATGGCTCGGGGTCGGTTGGTCGCCGTTGCGTCTCGTGTCGCCGCCGCGGCTGTTCGCGGCGTCCGTCGAGACGGTGTTCGCGGGGCGCTGGTCGCTGCGCGTCGACGGCGCCTTCGGCAGGGACGACGGCCAGACGGCGTGGGAGATCGGCGTCCAGCCGCGCTGGTATTTCGGGGGCTCGTTCGCTGGCGGCCTCTTCCTCGGCCTCGACGCGCGCACGACCCACGTGCCGCACGAAGGCGACGTCCTCGTGAACGGCTGGACCCTCGCGCCCGTGCTCGGCGCGCGCCTGCCGATCGGCCGCACGTTCTTCGTCGGCGCCCACGCCGGGCCCGCGTTCGCACTCGGCAAGGAGCCGACGCACCGGGTGGTGCCGCGCCTCGACCTCACCCTCGGCGCCTGGGTGTTCTGAAGGCCTGTCGATCCATGCCCCCGGCCTGAAGCCGGCCCATGCTGGACGGCACCACGGTGGACGACAGGGCGGCCGATGTCGGGTGCGATGGCGCCCGCTACTTGTTGCCAGTGCGGCCGCCCGTGGAGGCGGCCGCCGTTCACTGCGCTCGCCCGCGGCTCGCTCCGTTCACTTCTTCTTGTCGTCCTTCTTCTTGACCGGCTCCGGGTCCTTCTGGCCGGCCTTGTCGACCATCGTGTCCGCCTGCTTCTTCTCGACGTTCATGCGGAGCGCGGAGAGCTTGTCGAGGGTGGCGACCTCCTCGTAGACGACGGCCACGGTGCGCACGGTCATGTCTTCGCGCTTGGTGTGGTCGACGAGCCGGATCTGCGTGGTGCCGTCGCTCCAGAGCATGTGGTCGGGCACCGAGATGAGCGAGCCGTAGTAGGCGGGGCTGACGGTCTTGGCGGCCACGAGCTTGCCCTTGCCGTCGAAGTCCTTGCCGAGCTTCTCCATGGCGCTGTCCCAGGTCTCGCCGAGCTCCGCGTCCTTGCCGGTGAGGTGGACGTGGTCGTAGATCTTCCAGAGCTTGTCGTTGATGAAGAACAGCTGACGCTCGCCGCCACCCGGCCGCGCGACCTCGATGGCCGACTCGCTGTTCTTGTAGGTGTACTCGCCCGGAGCCTTGGTCTCGTAGCCGAGGCCGCCCGCGGGGCCGCCCACGCCGGTGAACGTGACCAGGGTGCCGCGGAGCGCCTTCTTCTTCTTCTCGGCGTCCTTGGTGACCTTCTCCTGGTCCTTCACGTTGTACAGCTTCTCGATCTTGGCGGCCGCCTGGGTGTCGATCTGCTTCTCGAGCTCGGTGAACACCTTGTCGCTCGACATGCCCCACTTCCACGGCGAGGTGCGCTTCTCGACGCGCTCCTTCAGCGCCGGGTTGGCCTTGAGCGGGACGTCCTTCTCCTTGGTCTCCTTCTTGGGGGGCGCCGCGACGACGCCCGACGGCACCACCGCGAGAGAGAGACCCATGCCGACAACCAGATAGCCGAGGCGCGCGCGCATCATCCGTATCTCCTGTGGTGGCGGACTCTAGCGTCAGACGGCCGCGGCGTCCGCCCATTCAGCGGCGTCCGGACGCCCTCCGCGAAACCCACCGTTCCGACGGTGGAGTTACGCCGTGTCCGGACGCGAACCCGTCACACGGGCAGGCGCAGCGTGCGCTCGGCGGCGGAAGGCTGCGCTGCCGCGGCGCGACGCGGCGCCCGCGGCTTGCTCTCCTCGCCGAACAGCCCACCGTCGGCCGGCGGCTCCCAGTGGTTGCGGGTCGTGCCGGTCTCGTCGATCTGGAAGAACACGACGCGACGCACCTGCCCGTCGTCGAAGGTCTCCACGGCCATCATCCAGAACCACGGCGTGCGGCCCGCGTCGGGGTCGCCGAACAGGGCGAGCTGACGGTCGTCGGCGACGCGCTTCTCGAGGGCCATCGAGCGCACGTGACGCAGCGGCGGCCGCAGCGCGGAGCCGCGGTAGACGCGCACCGGCACGCCCTCGACGAACGTGGTGAACGAGAGCCCCTCGCGCCGCACGCGGAGCCACGGGCTCTCGGAGCCCTCGGCGAGCTTGCACAGCGCGTAGCAGAAGCGCTCGTGCGCCCGGCAGCCGAGGCCCCAGTTGGTGTCGCCCTCGTCGCGGCTCGCCTCGGCGAACACGCGGTTGCGGGTCTCGATGGCCACCTGGGCCAGGAGCCCGAGCCGCGCCGCCTTGAGGACCGGCTCGACCTCCCACGGCTTGTGCTCCGCCCAGGCCTTCGGCTCCTGGAGCGGCAGGTTCCCCGTCTTCTGATCCGATGCGCCCGCTGCGAGCATGTTCAGCAAGGATCCAACAGACGGGGCCGCTGGTCAACGAGGGAAAGGGGGTAGAGGCGCCTGCCTCGGACCGCCGGGCGGAGGACGGTCAAGGCCGTTGACGCTCCCCGATTCCCACCTACCCTCCCCGCCCCATGCTGGACGACGTGCTGAAGGACCTGTCCGCCGCCATCGCCAAGGCCCACGAAGCCCTCAAGCGGGAGCTCGCCAAGCTGCGCACGGGCCGCGCCAACGCGGCGATGCTCGACTCGGTCCGCGTCGACTACTACGGCACCCCCACCCCCCTCGCCCAGATGGCGAACATCTCGGTCCCCGAGCCCCGCCTCATCACCGTCAAGCCGTGGGACCGTTCGCAGGTGAAGGCGGTCGAGAAGGCCATCCGTGACGCCGAGCTCGGCCTCAACCCCCAGCCCGACGGGGAGATGATCCGCATCCCCATCCCGGCCCTCAACGAGGAGCGCCGCAAGGAGCTGGTCAAGGTCTCCAAGAAGTACGGCGAGGAGGCCAAGGTCGCCATCCGCAAGGCCCGCCACGACGCGCTCGACTTCCTCTCCGAGGCCGACAAGGACGGCGAGATGCAGTCGGACGAGGTCGACCGCGGCAAGAAGAAGGTGGAGGAGGTCGTGGCCGACGGCGTCAAGCACGTGGACACGATCCTCGCGCACAAGGAAAAGGACATCATGGAGATCTGAAGCCGGGCTCCTCGCGCGGTCTCGCCCAGCGAGACTGGCAAAAAGGAGCCCAGTTTGGTGCAGGTCCTCCCCTTCGAGTGCCCTGCCGCTCCGCCCCGCTTGACGAGGGGCCGCGTGCCGTGAAACCGTCACACTGTTCAGGTGGTCACCGAGGAGCATCCGTGGGTCTGAAGGCCATCTCTGCCGGGCTGAGTGACGTGGGTCGCCAGCGCGAGCACAACGAGGACATGTACATGCTCTTGCCGGAGCATTCGCTCTTCCTCGTCTGCGACGGGATGGGCGGGCACCGGGCGGGTGACGTCGCTTCGAAGATGGCGGTCGCCGAGGTGGCCGAGTTCTTCAAGACGGCCCAGAGCGACGACATCACCTGGCCGTTCCCCTTCGACGCCAACAAGTCGGAGGACGAGAACAAGCTGATCTGTGGGGTCAAGCTGGCCAACCGCAGGATCTTCGACAAGGCCCTCGGCTCGCGCGAGTACCACGGGATGGGCACCACGGTCGTGGGCATCCTCTACGGCGAGAAGCGCAACCAGACGTACGTCGCCCACGTCGGCGACAGCCGCTGTTACCGGGTGCGCAACGGTGGCATCGAGCAGCTCACCCGCGACCACTCGCTCATCAACGAGTACCTCCAGGCCATGCCGGAGCTCCCGAGCGAGCAGCGCGAGAACCTCCCCAAGAACGTGATCACCCGCGCGCTCGGCATGCACGACACCGTGCAGGTCGACACCAAGGTCGACGTCCCGCACGCCGGCGACATCTACGTGCTCTGCAGCGACGGCCTCTCCGGGATGATCAGCGACCAGGAGATCGCCGAGATCGTCACCATGCACGCCAACGATCTCCAGCTCGCGGCGAAGCAACTCATCGACCGCGCCAACGAGCACGGCGGCGAGGACAACGTCACCGCGGTGCTCGTGAAGATCGCCGACGAGGGCGCGTTGATCCACGAGCAGTGGGGCAACGAAGCCACGTTGCCTGGCTGAGAGCTGTGTGGCTTGGCTGGCTTGGCTGGCCGGCTAGGGCTGCCGGGCTAGGGCTGCCGGGCCAGCTCGCCGGCAGGAGCGACGGAGCGTCGACGCGGGTTCCGGAGAAATCCACCGGACCAGTACAGTCCCGTCGCGATCGCCCACAACAGGCTCGACGCCCTCACCGTGGTTGTCTACGGCGGAGCCATGTCGAAGCTCGCTGGCGCTTTCACCGCCCTCGTCACCCCGTTCCGCACCGACGGCAGCGTCGACGACGCCGCCCTCGACAAGCTCGTCGACCTCCAGCTCGCGGGGGGCATCGCCGGCGTCGTGCCGTGTGGCACCACCGGCGAGTCGCCCACGCTGGACGACGAGGAGCACATCGGCGTCATCGCCAAGGTCACGCGGCGCGTGCACGCGCAGGGCGGCAAGGGCAAGACCGTCGTCATCGGCGGCACCGGCTCGAACAGCACGCGCGAGGCGATCACGCTGAGCAAGAAGGCGGTCGACGTCGGCGTCGACGCCGTGATGATCGTGATGCCCTACTACAACAAGCCGACCCAGGCGGGCCTCGTGGAGCACTGCGTGGCCATCGCGCGCGCCGTCGAGAGCACCCCGGTCGTGCTCTACAACGTGCCCGGCCGCACCGCGTCCGACCTCCTGCCCGACTCGGTCGAGGCCATCGCCCGGGCCGCCTCGAACGTCGTCGCCATCAAGGAGGCCACCGGCAACGTGCTGCGCGCCCAGGAGCTGCACCGCCGCCTCGGCGATCGGCTCACCGTGCTGTCCGGCGACGACGCGCTCACCCTCGGCATGATGGCGTGCGGCGCCAAGGGGGTCATCAGCGTCACCTCCAACGTGTTCCCGAAGCAGGTCCAGGACGTGTGTGCCCTCGCCCTCGCCGGCCGCTGGGACGAGGCGCGGCGCGCCCACTTCGCGCTCCTGCCGGTCCACGACGCGATGTTCATCGAGTCGAACCCGGGCCCGGCCAAGGCCGCGCTCGTCGACGCGGGGCTCCTGCAGCCGATCGTGCGCAGCCCCCTGTCGTTCCCGGGCGAGGCCACCCGCGCCAAGGTCCGCGAGATCGTGGGCGCGTACCGGGCGAGCGTGTCGTGAAGGTGCGCCAGCTGCGCGTCGCGGTGGCGGGGGCCACGGGGCGCATGGGCCGCGCGGTGATCCGGCTCTCGGCCGAGCACCACTGCACGATCGTCGGCGCGCTCGCCGCGCCGGCCGAGGCCGGCAAGGAGCTCGAGGGGCTGCGCGTCACGGCCGACCCTGCCGTCGCCATCGAGAACGCCGAGGTGGTGATCGACTTCTCCCACCCCGCGGCGCTCGCGCCGCTGGCCGACGCGTGCGCGGCCCGCGCGATACCGCTCGTCACCGGCACCACCAACCTCGGCGACCTGGAGGCCCGCGCGATCGAGGCCCTCTCGCGCGTCGCCCCCGTGCTGTCGGCCCCGAACATGAGCCTCGGCGTGCAGGTGCTGGCCGAGGTGGTCGAGATGACCGCCCGTCGGCTCGGCCTCTCGTTCGACGTCGAGATCGTCGAGACCCACCACAACCGCAAGATCGACGCCCCGAGCGGCACCGCGCGGCGCCTCTTCGAGGCCGTGCAGAACGCCATCGACGGCAACGGCATCGCCGTCAACGGCCGCGAAGGCGACGTCGGCGCGCGCAAGAAGGGCGAGATCGGCCTCCACGCGGTCCGCGGTGGCGACGTCGTCGGCGACCACACGGTGATGTTCCTCGGCCAGGGCGAGCGCATCGAGCTCACCCACAAGGCCACGAGCCGCGACCTGTTCGCGCACGGGGCCCTGCGCGCGGCGCGGTTCCTCGCCGGGCGCGCGCCGGGTCGCTACCAGATCCGCGATCTGCTCGGCGCATGAGGTCACCGCGTTCGACGGCGGGAGCGCTGGGCCTCGGCGCGCTCGTCGCGACCCTCGCCCCGAGCCCGCTGCGCGCGGCCCCCGCACCCGTCCCGATCGGCTGCGTGCTCGAGAGCGTGCGCGTCTCGTTGATCGACGAGGTCGACGACACGTGGGTCGAGGTCGGGGTGCGCCTCCGCGCGAGCGGCGCGCCCACCGCGACCTGCACCATCGACTTCACGCAGCTCACGCTCGGCACCCCGGACGCGGCGGGCCCCACCCCCACCATCGCCCTCGCCGCCACGTGGGTCGCGGGCAAGCCGGTGCCGCCGCTGCTCACCGCCGACGGCGTGGCCGCGGTGTCGCTGCGCTCGTGGAGCGGCGAGGTCACGGCGACACCGACCGTCGTCGCGACGCGCCTGCTCGTCGAGGGCACCGGGCTCGGTCTCCGTGTCGAGCTGCCGCGCGCCGCGCTCCCCGGGCTCGCGCACTGCGGC
>CAZUZY010000445.1:0-6593 GCA_964624885.1 uncultured Polyangiales bacterium
CGCGCCTCCGACGGTGACCGCGCCTCCGACGGTGACCGCGCCTCCGACGGTGACCACACCGCCGAAGCCGCCGCCGCCCAAGCCCACGGGCGACAACCCCTACGAATGATCGAACGAAGAGCCGGGATTCCCCGGCTCTTCGTCCATGGCCCCTCGGGAGCTCGTGGTCAGGAGGCCGTGCGCCGCGCCCGGAAGGCGGCGACGAGGGCGTCCGCCAGCGTGCGGTCTTCTTCGGTGACCTTCATGGCCGCTGGCAGCAGCCGGATCCCCGCCCGATCGGCCAGCGCCACCCGGAGGACCGCCACGTCCGCCAGGGGGAGCTCCGCCTGGCGCCGCAGCGAGAGGCGGCCGATCTCGTAGCGGACCTGGACCGTTCCGCCCGTCCGCGCCGCCACGATGGCCCGCGCAGGTCCGTCTGCACCCTGTAATTGGCGCAAAGCGGAGCGAATCCGCGCGGCCCTCCGGCGGGCTGCGGCACCGGTGGGTCCGGCGTGCAGATCGGGGTGCCGGTTGCGGGAGACCTCCTCCGCCGGGAGCAGGATCAGGGCCGCTGTCAACAGATCCACGGGATCGTGCACCTTTCCGAGGCTAGCAGACTTCGTACGCCCCCCGTCCGTCCAGCTTGCGGCCGAGGTGCCGCCTACGATAGAAACGCCGGCACCCATGCCTCGCCCGGCCCAATCTTCCGCAGCAGTCCCCTCGGCCTCGATCTCCACCATCGCCCGTCGAGGCCTCTTCTCGGGCAGCACGTTGCTCGCGAGCACCGCGATCGTGCTCGGGGCGAGCGTGCTCGTCGGCGGTTGCGGCGAGAAGGTGAAGTACAAGCCCGAGCCGGCGTACTCCGGTCCGAAGCCGAGCCTGCCGAAGGTCCCGCAGGTGCCCGCCACCACCACGTGGAAGAACGGCACCAACTGGACGGTGTACGGGCTGCAGCACCAGCTGATGAACCCGAAGCACCGCAAGGAGGTCGACGGTGTGCCGGCGGTGATCGAGGGCTACGTGGTGAAGGTGTATCGGCCGACCGAGCCTGCGGGCAAGGAGGGCTGCATCTACCCGCAGAAGAAGGCCGCGCCGACCAGCAAGGATCCCACGCCCAAGGGCGTGCAGTGCGACACGGTGAAGTACGAGCCGCCGCACTTCTTCATCGCCGACAACAAGGACGAGAAGAACCCGGCCAAGATGATCACGGTGATGGGCTACGCCTCGTCGTACATCCAGCAGTACATGGCGGTCGACCAGTACAAGAAGAAGAACGTCCTCGAGAAGGGCGACCGCGTGAAGACGCTGGAGAAGATCACCGCCCTCAAGGACGACGACAAGTACCTCGACAACAACTACTCGGCGACGATCACCATCCTCGGCGAGCCGAAGATCGGCGCGCGCGTCGTGGTGAGCGGCCAGTTCGCCGCTCGCTACCAGGAGGGCCAGGGCGGCACGCGCGTGGTGCCCTACGGCATCATCGACGTCACGTCGCACAAGAAGGGCAAGATCGACTACAAGGAGGGCGAGGAGGAGATGATCGACCTGCGTTGATCCGCTCTTGTCCTCTCGTCGGGCGCCCTGTGCTCGTCGGGCCCTCGATCGTCGCGATCGGGGGCTCGCTGCTTTTGTGCGCGGACCCGAGCTGCGCGGCGCCGACGAGGGCGCGTCAGCCGAAGAGGTCCTTGAGCTTCTCCATGAAGGTGCGCTGCTGCGGCTGCACCTCGTCGCCCATCTCGCGCGCGAGCTCCTCGAGCAACAGACGCTGCTTGTCGCTCAGGTGCTGCGGCACCTCGACCAGCACCTCGACGCGCTGATCGCCGCGACCGCCGGTGCGGCGCGGGATGCCCTTGCCCTTGAGGCGCAGCACCGTGCCGTGCTGGGTGCCCGGGGGCACACGCACCTTGGCCTTGCCCTCGAGGGTCGGCACCTCGACCTCGCCGCCCAGCGCGGCGGCCGGGAACGAGATCGGCACCGCGCACTGCACGTCGTCCTTGAGGCGCTTGAAGAACGGGTGCTCCTCGACGTGGAACACGAGCTCGAGATCGCCGGGGAGCTTGCCGGGGCGCGTGACGTTGCCCGCGCTCGCCACCGTGGTCGTGGCGCCGTCCTCGATGCCCGGCGGCACGCCGATCTCGAGGTTGTGCTCGGCCGCCACGATGCCGACGCCGCGGCAGGTCTCGCACGGGTCGGTGACCACGTGGCCGCGCCCCTGGCAGCTCGAGCACGGACGCTCGCCCACGAGGCCGAGCAGGCCCTGGGTGAAGCGCACCTTGCCGCGGCCGTTGCACGCGTTGCACGGCTGCGGCTTGCTCCCGGCGCGCGCGCCGCTCCCGGTGCAGGTGCCGCAGGTGACCGCGCGGTCGTAGGTGATCTTGCGCTGGCAGCCGAACGCCGCCTCCTGGAACGTGAGCGTGACCTCCTTGCGGAGATCGCCCCGGTTCTGCTGCTTCTGGAACCCGAACGCGCCGAAGAGCGAGCCGAGGAGGTCCTCGAGGTTCTGGGCGTCGACGTGGATGCCGCCGGGGAAGCCGCCGCCGCCGGGTTGCTCCGCCGCGTGACCGTAGCGATCGAACGCCGCGCGCCGCTGCGGATCGCTCAGGATCTGGTAGGCGGCGTTGATCTCCTTGAAGCGGTCGTGCGCCCCGGGATCGTTGGGGTTCTTGTCCGGGTGGTGCACCGAAGCGAGCTTGCGAAAGGCCGCCTTGAGCTCCTCGGGCGTGGCGTGGCGCGGCACGCCCAGGACTTCGTAGGGATCTCTAGGTGCCATGGGGCCCGCGCGTCATGGTCCGGCAGGATAGGTCGCGACCTTCGCCCCCGCCACGGGGGTGGGCCACGAAAGTCTCGGATAGCTCCAGGTCAGCCCCGGCCACCCCTTGCTGGCGAGGCCGAGGCTCACCCACGCTGGACGGAACCCGTCGCCCGCCCAGCGGCTGGCGAAGGCCTCGCGAACCGTGTGTTCGGCGAGCTTGCCGTGGAACGGGAAGCCCCACGCGGCCTCCTGCGAGCTGTCGCTCGGGTCGCTGAACATCCGCCACACGAAGAACCCGGCGAACCAGGGCTCGCCGACCACGCCGCCCAGGATGGCCCGGTAGGCGTCGTGCTGGGCCACCTCGTCGACCACGACGTTCTTCATGTCGTCCGGCCACTCCCAGGGCCGCACGGCCGGGTCGGGCCGCGTGGTGTAGCCGACCTCGGTGAACAGCACGGGCTTCTGCCAGGCGTCGGCGAGCGCGCGCACCTTGGAGCCGACGCGCAGGCCGCCCTCGAGCAGCTCCTTGGGGCTCGCGCCGGGGTGGTCGGCGAGCGGGTAGAACGCGTTGATGCCGATGGCGTCGACCTCGCGCAGGATGACCGTGTCGTCGACGTCGTCCCAGTTGGCGCTGTAGGTGAGGATGCCCTTGTACCGGGCGCGGACGTCCTTGATGACCGCGCGCAACTCGTCGGTCGCGCGCGCGCTCGTCGCCCAGGAGCGCAGCTCGACGCCGACGCTCAGCATGTCCGCGCCGTGCGCCTCGGCGAGCTCGGCCCACGCGAGCACGAACGTGCGGTAGCTCTGGGCGAGGCGCTTCATCGCGCCCTCGGTGGCGCGCCCGCGGAACGCGTAGTCGCCGTCGGGCTTCTTCACGTCGGGGGGCGCGAGCGGCTCGAGCTCTCCACGCCACCCGCCGGCCTCGAGCCACAGGTGCGGCACGAGCATCACCCGCAGGCCGCGCGCGTGCGCCTGGTCGATCGCGCGGCCGACGGCGGCGAGGTTCTCGGCGAACGGCGCCTCGAACGTGAGATCGATCCCGACCGTGCGCGTGGACCACATGCGCCCGAACGGCGTGAAGGCCACCCACGTGGCGCCCAGGTCCTTGGCGAGATCGAGGGCGCGGCCGCAGGCCTCGCTGCCATAGCCGACGCCGGGGTGCAGCGCGTTCTCGATCGGGCCCACGGTGATGCCGCGGATCGGCGCGAGGCCGGCGAGGCGGAATCCGTCCGGTCCGGGCGCGGGGTGCGCGAGGGGCGGCAGCGGGGAGACGGTCGTCGCCGCCGCAGGGGTGATCGACAGCGCCAGCGTGACGCCGAGCGCGTCGATCATTTCGTGGCCCACTCCACGTGGGCCGTGCCCGTGGCGTCGCCTTGGTTGCGCGTGAGCAGCCACGCCCCGAGGCCCGCCGCCGCGGCGGCGCCGAGCGCGCCCCAGAACCACGGGCTCTTGTAGAACGGCTTGGTCTCCGGCCCGTTCGCGGGCGTGGCGGGCATGGGCTTCGGCTCGTCCTTCTTCACCACGGGGGGCGGAGGTGCGTAGCGCGTCTCGAGCACGGCGGTGAGCGGCTGCCAGGGAGAGCCCTTGGTCTCGGCCCGGTGGCGGGTCGCCTCGAGGCGGTCCTCCTTGGCGTCGAACACCCGCGCCTCGACCACCGCGTCGGACTTGGTCACCACGACCAGCGCCGCGCAGTGGGTGCGACGGGCGATCTCGGAGAGCATCGCGCGCGAGGGCGCGTCGTCGTTCTCCACCTTGGCGCGCAGCGCGGCGAGGTCCTTGACCGGCTCCGGGTCGCCCTCGAGCACCGGCTCCCCCGCCAGCACCCGCGCACCGCGATCGGTGAGGTTCGGGCGCAGGGCCGCGACGCCGTAGACGGCGAGCGCGATCGGCCAGCTGGCGTCGGTGGGCGTGCTCCCCATCGCCACCACCACCACCCCCTTGCGCGGCGCGACCAGCGGCTGGTCGGTCGCGAGCCACGACTTCTGCGGCGCCGCGAACGCGCCGACGCTCGTCAGCGAGAGGATCGCCGCGAGCGCGAGGGCGACGAACGCGGCGACCCTACTCCCGCCGACCCCCGCCGAGGATCTGCACGAGGAAGAGGAACAGGTTGAAGAAGTCGAGGTAGAGGTGGATCGCGGCATCGATGGGGCTCGGCAGCGGGTCTTGCCGCAGGAGGCGCGAGGTATCGTAGAGGATGAAGCCCCCGAAGAGCAGCACCCCGACGCTGGCGATGGCGAGGTGGAACACCGAGCCCCCGACGAAGATTCCGATCAGGGTGGCGATCAGCAGCACCACCAGGCCCATGGTGAGGAACCCGCCGAGGAACGAGAAGTCACGCTTGGACCGGAAGGCGTAGAACGTGAGGCCGCCGAAGGCACCCACCGCCAGCAGGAACGCGTCCCGCACCGGGTGGGCCGTCATCGCGAGGCCCGCGTCGCCGCGGAGCATGGTGACGAACAGCAGCGGCGCGACGAAGAGGCCCGAGACGAACGTGAAGCCGAGCAACGCGAGGCCGTTGACCCCCGGGCGCTCGCGCACCGCGCGCATGCCGAAGAACGCGGCGAGGTAGACGACGAGGGCCAGGATCCCGTGCTGGAGGACGAACGCGACGACTGGGGGCACGGCGATCGTGCGACCGGCGCCGGCCGACAGCATCACCGGCGCGCCGGCGTAGAGCGCGGCCATCGCGCCGCCCGCGGCCGAGACGATCCCGGCGAAGAACAGGGCGTAGGTGCGCCGCAGGAGCTCGATGCGCGGGCTGACCGAGCGAGCCCGGCTGTCCAGGCGCGAGACGCCACCGATGCGGACGGGGACGCGAGGGAGAGAGGGGCGGGGACCGTACGGAGTGCTCATGACGCGGACCAACGTAATCAGTGTTCGGGGACGTGCTAGATGGGGCCGGTGCGACGCCGGTCGGAGGGAGTCTTGTTCTCGGGTGAAGACGGGCCGCCGGAGCTCCCGCGGCCGGCCGAGGAGATCATCGCCGTGCTCGGGCCGATGGCCACCGAGGCGCGCATCGCGCGGGTCCGCGCGGTGATCCAGCAGCGCGTCTCCGCCGTGCGCGTGGTGGTCGACGCGCTCCACGATCCGCACAACGGCGCCGCCATCGTGCGCACATGCGACGCCTTCGGCGTCCAGTACGTGCACGCCATCGAGCGCGACGAGACGTTCGCCGCGGCCCGCTCCGTCGCGCGAGGCTCACAGAAGTGGATCGACGTCGTCCGTCACCGGGACCCGGCGGCGTGCATCCAACAGCTCCACGGCCTCGGGTTCGAGCTGGTCGCCACCCACCCCGAGGGCGAGCTCGAGCCCGAAGATCTGGCGCGCATCCCCCGCGTCGCGCTCGTGATGGGCAACGAGCACGAGGGCATCGCCGAGGAGCTCCGCGCCGCGTGCAAGCGCTCGGTGCGGGTGCCGATGCGCGGCTTCGTCGAGTCCCTCAACGTCTCGGTCACCACGGCCATCCTGCTGCACACGGCGCTCCGCGGTCGGCCGGGCGACCTCGACGAGGAGACCCAGCGCGTGCTCCTCGCCCGCGCGCTCCTCGTGACCGTGCCCCGCGCTCTCGAGAAGATCTGAGCCTCGAGCCGCTCACTGTGAATCTTTGTCGGCCGCCCGTGGAGGCGGCCGATGCTTCGGCTCGCTTACGCTCCGCTCAGCGCGTGGGGTTGCGGGCGAAGCGGGTCGCGAGCGCGTCGAGGGCCGCGACCGAGCTGGGCGAAGCCGTGCCCTTGGCCGTCGCCAGGAGCGCCGGGGTGTCGGCGAAATCGACCGCCAGGACCGCGTTGCCGATCGCGAGCCGCAGGTCCGGGTCGAGCCCGTGCACCGCGAGCGCGCCGACCAGCGCGCGGGCCGCGGCCTC
>CAZUZY010000446.1:0-6591 GCA_964624885.1 uncultured Polyangiales bacterium
CCCTCGTCACCGACACGATCGTCGGCTGCACGCTCGACGAGGACGACCACCAGAACTCGGCAGGCACCGACCCGACCGAGGTCAAGCTCACCCTCAACCCCATGTACATCCTCATGAACGGCAAGGCGCCGTTCAAAGGCCTCCTCAAGTGATCCGAAAAGGAGACGCGACCGCCATGCCCACCCCGCAGAGCCACGACACCATCGCTCCGCCCGCCGCGGCCGTCACTCTGGATGACGCGACGCGCGAAGACCTCCGCGCGACCTACGGCGCGGTCTGGGAGATCGAGACCGAGGACGGCGACGCGGTCGTCTTCCGCAAGCCCTCGCCCCAGGAGTACCGCCGCTTCAAGGCCTGCGCGCTCGACGAGAACAAGCGCATGCACGCCGACGAGAACCTCGCTCGAGACGTGGTCGTGTTCCCCGAGCCGAAGTCGCCGGAATTCAAGGCGCTGTTCGAGCGGCTGCCCGCGCTGCCCACCGCCCTCTCGAAGGCGATCCTGCGGGCCGCGGGCTACGTGGAGGGCCTCGAAGCGCGAAAACTCTGAGCCGGCACGACGAGGCTCGTAAGAGCCCCGTCGTCGCCGGCGAGTGCATTCGGGCGATGCTGAAGGGAGAGGACTCCGACGACGCTGACGTTGGCGCGGCGCTTGTCGGCGAGCTGGTTTTGCGCGTGATCCTTGCGCTTCAGTAGACGCGGCGATGGGCAAGGCGCGGGATCACGGTGCATCCCTTACGTACGCATCTGTCAGTGTGGCCAGGCGAACAACGTTTCGCTTGAGTTCACGCAGCGCGCTCCTGATCGGCGCCGGATCGGGCGGCAGCGGAAGCCGTTCGGGAAACAATGGAAACGCAGGGAGAATTCTCAGCGCGACGCGCAGCAGTGTCACGTTGCCGACACTTCCAGCGACGGGCAACCCGAGCCGCTCCCTCGCAAGCCCTATCAATGTGCGCACCTCTCCGCTGATCTCAAGCAGCATTGCCCTACAGTCTTCGGTAGCGTCGCGTATGTTTGCGCCAAGCCCAGCATGCGTGCTTCTTGATTCAAGTGTCGAGAATATGTCGCGAATAGCCTGACCACACTGCGCAATTTCACCTAGCGCCTCGTCAACGGACGCTCCGCGTTGATCGTGGATCATGCTCCACCGATGCAGGCCGCGGTCCCATCGCTCGAAGACGATCGCAATCGCAACGCTCGTCGCGGCAGACAGTAGATGGCCAGTCGGCACTCCATGGGAAAGGCCCTGTCGAATGGCCGCACCAATGTTGACAGCAGCAACAAGTGCATTTGGAAGAGCCGCTATCGGATCGATTGGCAGGCGCCATGGGCTTCGTCCGTATCGGCGCAGCAGAAGCTTGTTGACGTGTTTCTCAACCAGTCGCGCATCCGGATGGTCAATTGACCTAAGGCGAGCAAGGACGTCCAGTTCGTCCCGAATCTCAACCGGTGACGACTGGTATGTGGCTCGGGCCAGTAGTGCCGCTAGAGCAGCCCCAATGATGGCAGCTACTAGCGGCACGACGACGGTCAAGCGGTCCCAGACCACGGGCGAAGGTTAGCCGACACCTCGATAGGCGCCAATGCCGTGCACGGCAGTAACCTTCCGATGGAAACCCTCACCTGGATGTTCAAGCTGGTGGACCAGATGTCCGGTCCAGCGGGCGCGATGGGCAAGCGCCTCGCGGGCCTCGGCACCCAGGTGAAGTCCGCAGCCCGCTCGGTGAAGGACTTCGTCGCCAAGACCGTCGACTGGACCGGCAAGATCGGCCTCGCCGCCCATGCCGTCCACGCGCTGCTCGAAGCCTCCCTGCGCCTCGCTACGAGCGGCCTCGGCCTCGGGAAGTCCGTGGTCGAGGCCGAGCAGTTCCACAGGGTCACGATCGCTGGGCTCACGGCCATCGAGAAGTCCGCCCGCGTCGTCGCAGGGGCCGAGCTCGCGCTCGAGACCATGGCCGACAACGCGGGCTCCGACATCAAGCCCCTGGTCGAGCAGTTCAAAGAGCTTCGGCTCGCTGGCTTCGGCACCCAGAATGCGCTCGACGCGATTGCAGCCTCTCTCTCGGTCACGGCAGTTCACGGCGACAAGGCCGGCGGCGCGGTCTACGACCTCATCAAGTCCATCAAGGCCAACAAGCAGGGCCTCCTCGACGCGGGTGCGCTCGAGACCGTGACGAAGGCGGGGATCCCCGCGGCCCACTACAAGGAGGCGCTCGCCAAGCTCAAGGGCGTCACGGTCGACCAGATCGAGTCCCTCGTGAAGGCGGGTCAGGTCTCCGCAGACGAAGGGCTCGGCGCCCTCCTCTCTACGATCCACGAAAAACTCGACAAGGAGGAGGGGCTCGGCGGCGCGGCCAAGACGCTGCTCGGCGATTCGGTCCCTGGTCAGCTCCAGCGCCTGCAGAACATCCTCCGCCGGCTCTTCGCCGACGCCGGCGTCGCTGGGCCGATGGTCCGCGCGCTCAAGGCGCTCAACGACCTGCTTGGCGAGAACTCCGCCACGGGCAAGAAGCTCCGGCAGATCTTCGCCTGGCTCTTCGGCGCGGTCGCCGACCTCTTCGAGGCGCTGGCCTCCGGCACCACGCTCTCAGACGCCTTCGACGCGGTCTTCGCCTTCTTCGACGCCATCGGGCGGGTCTGGGCGGCCATCGAGCCCTACCTCTCTGAGCTCGGCGGCCCGCTCTGGGAGGGGATCAAGGAGGCCGTCCAGCCGCTGATCGGGCTCTTCGCCAAGGTATTCCCGGCCAAGGGGGGGCCCGCAGACCCACGGCTGCTCGCGGCGTTCAGGGACCTGGGGAAAGTCCTCGGGTGGCTGCTCGGCATCGCCGTCGACCTCGGCATCCTCGCCGCAGCGGTGTTCGGGCTCCTGGTCACCGCGCTCGCCGTGGTCGTCCGGGCCTTCCACCTCTTCGGGCGAGCCATCGAGGACGCTTGGGACAGCATCACGGACTTCTTCGAGAGCCTCTGGGACGGGGCCGTCGACCTCTACGACGGGGCGATCGAGATCGCGGAAGGCTTCATCGATGGCCTCATCGAGGGCATCGAGAACGGCTGGGACACGGTCGTCGACACCGTCATGGGTCTCGGCGACGCCGTGGTCGGCTCGGTGAAGAAGAAGCTGGGCATCGCCTCACCCTCGAAGGTGATGGCCGCCTTCGGCGCCTTCACGGCCATCGGCTTCGCCCAGGGGGTCGAGCAGAAGACCCCCGAGGCCGAGGCCGCGATGGGCTCGCTCGTCATGCCCCCGTCGCTCGTCGGACCAGCGGCCAACGCGGGCCAGGGCTCGGCGGCCACCGCGGGCGGTCGCATCTCCATCGGAGACATCGTCGTGCACGTGCCCGCCAACACCAACGATCCGCAGGCCTTCGGACGCGCAGTCGGCGATGGGGTCCGAGAGAAGCTTGTGTCGCTGCTCGAAGAGCTCGGCGTCCAGCAGGGGGCAGCGTAGCCGTGCCAGTCGCTGCGCCCTTCTGGGACGACGATCCCTACTCGTGGGACGTGGCCTCGCTCGGGGGCTACGTCCTCCCTGGTCTCGCTCGCGTCGACGGCCTCGAGCTCGCCTCCAAGTGGGACGTCAAGGAAGCCGCTGGCACCGACGGCGCCACGGAGACGTACCAGGGCTACACCCCCGCGAGCTTCCAGCTCGTCTTCCGGCTCTGGGAGCGCGCCCAGTGGGAGCGCTGGCTCTCGCTCGCGCCCAAGCTCCGTCCCCGTCCGGGGAAGGAGGCGCCGACCCCGCTCGACATCGCTCACCCAGACCTCGCCGTCTGGAACATTTCCAGGGCGATCCTCCGCAAGATGAAGCCCAAGAAGATCCCGGACTTCTACGAGGTCTCGCTCGAGCTGACCGAGTACTTCCCGCAGCCGAAGAAGACCGTCACGTCGACCATGAACCCGGTCCCGGGTCTCTGGAACGCGCTTGATGGCTCGCCCAACCCTGGGCAGGCCCGACCCGTCCCGCCCTCCAAGGGCAACTTCCGACCCTGAGCTCGTCCCTACCGATGGCCTACTGCACTGCCAACGGGCACCGCGTCCTGCGTGCCGCCCTCACGATGCCCCGGGTCGGGCGCTGGCACGCCGACCTCGTCGTCGACACCAAGGAGCCGATCGTCGGCGACATCGGCCTGCTCTTCGACGATGGCAAGATGAAGTTCTCCGGGACCGTCTTCCGCGGCGAGGTCTTCGGCGACACGTTCCAGTGCCGCGTGGTCGCCGGGAAGGGCGGTCTCGCCAAGCCGGTCGCAGGGAAGTTCTACCGCGGGGTGCCGCTGCGGCTCCCGCTCGGTGACCTTGTCGCGGAGGTTGGCGAGGCGCTGTCGCTCAGCGTCGACGTTGCCGTGCTGGACGGGCTGCTCTCCAAGTGGGCACGTACCGCGGGGCCGGCCTCCCACGCGCTGACGGCCCTCGTCGAGCAGGCCGATGCCTCCTGGCGCTTCATGCCGAACGGCGCCCTCTGGGTTGGCAAGGAGAAGTGGACCGAACTCGACTTCCCCCATCAGCTCCTCCGGGACGATCCCAGGGACGGGCGGTTCGAGATCGCGAGTGACCTCCCCTACCTCCGGCCCGGCCAGGTCTTTCGCGGCAAGCGGATCTCTGCCGTCGTCCACACGGTCGACGCTGACAAGGCGCGCACCGAGGCCTGGATCGAGAAGGCCGATGGCGGCGACGACCTGCTGGACCGCCTCAAGGGGTCACTGGTCTCGATCATCCGCGGCGTCATGCGCGAGGTCGCCTACCACAAGCCCTACCCCGCCCGCGTCATCCAGCAGGACGCTGATGGCACGCTCCATCTGCGACCCGACTCCGCGGTGCTGCCCGGGCTCACCGGCGTGCCCATCCGCTACGGAGTCCCGGGAGTCACGGCGCGGGTGCCGCCGGGTACACGCTGTATCGTCGCGTTCGAGAATGGCGATCCGCAGACCCCGGTGGTGATGGGGTTCGAGCCCGGGGCTGTGCTCGAGCTGTCGCTCGATGGAGGCACCAGGGCGGTCGCGCGTCGAGACGACGCCACCCGCAACGGTTCGCTGGCGTTCGAGGCGGTAGACGTTCCAGGGACACCCGGTTCGACCCTCATCATTCGGTATATCGCGCCGTCCGGCTTGCCACAGACCGTCACGCTCGCGTTCGACAAGGCCAAGGTGGCTGGCACCGCTGCAATCGAACTTCGTGGTGCCATCGACGGTGGGGCGCCTCGTATCCGAGCCTAGAGTGCCGATGGGACCACGAAGGTGGCGGTGTCGCTCGGGGCTCCGCAGGTGACTTGCAGGCCGCCGTCCTTCACCGACGCTGGGGCTTGATAGCATGGGTAGTCGCCCTTGCTCGTGCAGACGAGCACGCTTGCGCGTGCGAGGTCCTCCTTGGATCGTCCCGGATACGAGCGCTGAGCAGCGGGGAACGGAGTCGTCCCGACGAGCACGGTCTTGTCGCACGGACCCGTGTCGATCGTCGGCTTCTCCGCAGCCAGCGCATCCCTGGTCTCGCTGGAGATTGAGTCGAGCAGGGCGTCGAGCACACCGCCGTCCCTGTCGCTTGGGTTGTCGAGCGCGTGCTGCGCCGAGCACGCGACCGCTACGACCACCGAGCCCACCAGCATCCCCGCCACCATCTTCACGCGCATGGTCCTGCTCCTGCTTCGAGGGGCCGCATCGTGACGCACCCGAGCCCCTCGCGCCATGGCCCAGGACAACTTCGGCGCCGACGTCTCCACCTTCGTCGACGGGGACCTCGACCCCTACTTCCGTGAGATCTCGGGGCCACGGGCCGTTGCCGAGGCCGTGGGGCGTCGCTGGCTCACTCCGACCGGCGCGCTCTTCTTCGACCCCGCCTTTGGCGTCGACGTCCGTGAGCTGCTCGGCGCCGCGTTGACGCCCGAGCGCGCCTTCGCGCTGCGGACCAAGCTCGCTCAGCAGGCCGAAGAGGATGACCGTGTGGACTCGGCCGAGGTCGACGTCAGCCTCGATCCACGTACCCGGAGACTGGTCGTGCGTGCGTCTGTTCGTACGGCGGTCGGACCCTTTGCTCTCGTCCTGGCCATCGAGGACCTCCGTGTGGAACTCCTCGAGCCGGCCTGAGCCCGCCAGGACTTGTCGCGCATCCGGCCCCACGTACTGATCGTGGCCATGCGGGATTGGAAGGAGCAGGCACTGGCGCCCTTGGTGGGGCTGCTCGCGCTGTTCTGGATCGGCGTGCGCACCTTCACACGCCCCATTCCGAAGGCGCTCGACTTCGTGGCGCTCGTCACCCTGCTGGTCGTTCTCTGGATCCACTGGGACAACAGCCGGTCCCTCTCGCGTCTCCATCGTCCTCGAGACGAGGACCCTCCGACGTAGCCCGC
This sequence comes from uncultured Polyangiales bacterium, assembly GCA_964624885.1. Taxonomy (GTDB): domain Bacteria; phylum Myxococcota_A; class Polyangia; order Polyangiales; family JADJMO01; genus JADJMO01. Next base: position 6,332 of record CAZUZY010000446.1, read on the forward strand.
GGGCGCCCCTGGCCATGCGTGGGCTCCTCGCACGCCCATGGCCGCCTCCCTCCTATCGCTGGTCACCCCGCTCACGGCAGCCGACGTGCGCCGCAACGCGCTCGGGCTCCTCAAGCTGGTGGGCTTCCCCGTCGCGAGCTGGGGTCCAGCGAGCGTTCCGCGTGCGCTCGTCGAGATCTTCAGCGAGGCCGTGGCCGACCTCTCAGGCACCGTCTCCAAGATCGCCCAGAGCGGGTTCCTCTCCTTCGCCGAGGCCGAGT
>CAZUZY010000447.1:0-6556 GCA_964624885.1 uncultured Polyangiales bacterium
CCACCTTCGCTTCGCTCGGTGTCGCAGACCAGCCTCGACGCCCCCCTGCGCCGCTTCGCGGCGGGATGGGGGGCGTCGTCGTTTGTGGCTGCGCCACATTTGCTGCGGGGGGCTCACGCCCCCCTTGGGTCTCGGTGGCCGCGCCACCTTCGCTTCGCTCGGTGTCGCAGACCAGCCTCGACGCCCCCCTGCGCCGCTTCGCGGCGGGATGGGGGGGCGTCGTCGTTCGTGAGGCGACTCTCGCCGACCGTTGTCTCGTCGTAGTGACGCTCTGGCGCAAGGTGCGCCGAGTTGGGGCGGCCGGCAGCGGGGAGGCGTAGGATGGGGGGATGCGCAGTGTCTTTGCCTTCGGGCTCTCGTTCGCGTTGGTCGGGTGTGGCGTGTCGGGCGACGGCGACAGCGAGCCCGCCGACGACGCGGGCACGGACACGAGCACGAGTGGGGACGCCCTGCCGACCGACACCACGGTGCCCACGGAGGGCGGCGGCACGGACACCGGGGTCGCGGTCGACGCGCCGGAGGGGGGCGTGTGCTCGGGCCTCGGGCGCTACTGCGGCACGCGGCTCGGCCTCGATGCCAACAAGCTCTACGACTGCAACGAAGGCAAGATCGTCGGCACGATCGCCTGTTCGGGGCCGTGCATCGTGGTCAAGGACAGCGAGCAGGATCTCTGCCCGTGTCCCGCCGGGGACGGCCGCTACTGCGGCGACCGCGTCGGGCGCGACGCCCGCTACCTCTGGGACTGCAAGGGCGGCGTGCTCACCCAGGGTCCGCAGTGCGGCAAGTGCACCGCGGGCTCGGCGGCGAGCGACAGCTGCGCGCCGTGCGCCTCGGGCGACGGCGACTACTGCGGCACCACGGTCGGCGGCGACAAGAACAAGCTCTACACGTGCAAGGGCGGCGTCCTCACCGTGAAGGCCGACTGCGGCGCCGCGTGCGTCGTGAAGCCGCCGGGCACGCCGGACACCTGCCCCGCGTGTCCTTCGGGCGACGGTGCGTACTGTGGCGGGCCGGTGGGGCTCGACCCGAACACGCTCTTCACCTGCAAGGGTGGTGTCTTCACCGTGAAGGAGAAGTGCGCCGCCACCTGTTACGTGGCTCCGCCGGGCTCACCGGACTACTGCACGACCGCGGGCGCGGGCCTGCTCTGCAGCCACGTGCAGTGGTGGAACAGCGCGCTCACCTACGGTCCATACATGAGTTATGGATGGTGGGACACCGACATCTCCGCGGGCAGCGGTACGCCGATCCAGCTCCGTCACGACAGCAAGCTCGACAAGGAGGGCGTGTACGGCTGGGGGTGGATGCCCGAGTTCACCGACCAGGTGACCAAGCAGCGCTTCCGCTTCCTGCACCTGCGGCCGTCGGCCAAGTACACGACGGCGATCGGCACGGTCTACCCGGCGGGCACCATCGTGGGCCTGTCGGGCGGCGACACCGCCGACACCGGGCTCGGCAAGTACTCGACCGGCGCCCACCTCTGCGTGCAGACGCTCGCCGAGTACCGCACCGCGTTCCCCGCCGGCAAGGACGCGTGCAAGTGACGGCTAGCCCTGCCCGCACAGCGTGTTGAACGGCACGCAGGTCGCGTCGTCTCCGCAGGTGGCCTCGGCGCCGCAGTCGTTGGAGCCCTTGGTGCACGGAGCGCCGAGTGGTTGCGTGGCCTGGCAAGTGCCGAACCGGCACACGAGCGAACCCCGGCAGCGCCGCAGATCCGTCGCCGACTTCTCCGAGCACGGCGCGCCCTCCTCGCCGAACGTGATGGGCCAGCAGCGCGCCGGCTCGCCCTCCTCGCTCGCGCAGCGGCTCCACGGATCGCACCCTGACTTGCCGTCGCCGCAGGGGAACATCGCGCGCGCCGTTCCGACCGCGCACTTGCGGCCGAGGCACTGCAGGCCGTCGATGCACTCGCCGTCACGCGTACACGCGGCACCTTGCTCGTTGCGGGGCACGCACGCGCGAATCGCGATGTCGCAGTACAGCCCCTCGTCGGTCGTGCCGACGCCCACGTGCGAGCAACCGTCGTCGTCGAGGCAGAACTGCCCGGGGTGCGAGGCGATCACGCACTCGCCACAGGCGCCGCTGGCCGCGCCGCCGAACGTGCACGCCCCACTCACGCACTGGGCGTTCGCGTGGCAGGGCGCTCCGACCGGCAGTCGTCCGCGGAGCACCCCCGCGGGCGGACGGCAGAGGGGGCTCCGCAGCGCCGCGAGTCGACCCGGGCAGTCCGGTGCGCGCAGCGCCGCGGCGCAGTCCTCGAGCGCGACGAGATCGGCCACCGCGCCAGGCACCTGCGCATCCTTGACGCACCTGGTCCGCGTCGCCTCCACGCAGTCGACCACATCGCGGTAGGGCTGCATCGACCACGGCTCGCAGGTGCTCGACGGCGCGCGGCACAGCGCGTCTGCATAGAGAGTGCATGCTTCGCCCACCGAGCGCGCGTGGGGCGTCACCCGCGGTACGGAGGGCCCGGCGTCGTGCGGCGACTCGGGATCGACGGGTGGGCCTGCACAGCCGACCAGCACGAGGATCCAGGGAGTGAGACTGCGCACGCCCCCCAAGGCTGCAAGCCGCGTTCCGGCCGAAAACGCCGAGCGATCGACCCGCGCGAGCCCGAGGTCGTCAGGCTCCGCACGGGCCGGTTCGTGCGAGACAGCGTAAACGCCCTGCCAGGAGCCCTCCGATCACGGCACGCTGCCACGAGGCGCGCGCCCAGGTGTGTGGAGGTGGGTTCGTCGGACGATCAGCTGCCGAGCCGACGCTCGATGGCGTCGAGGTGGCCGCGCATCTCGGGGTCGTTCTCGCGGAGCGCCTCGACCTTCTTCACGGCGTGCATCACGCTCGTGTGGTCGCGGTGGCCGAAGTGCCGGCCGAGCTCGGGGTAGCTGCACTTGAGGCGCTGCCGGCAGAGATAGATGGCGACGTGGCGGGCGTTGGCGATGCTGCGGTGGCGGTCCTTGCCGAGCAGATCGCCGGAGCGGAGGTTGAAGTGGTGGCAGACGGCGCGGATGACCTCGTCCACGCTGACCGGCTGCTGCCGCGCGGGCAGCGAGCTCGCGAGCACGCTGCGGGCGAACTCGAGATCGATGCGACGCCCGAGGATCGAGGCCTGCGCCGCGAGCCGGATGAGCGCGCCCTCGAGCTCGCGGACGTTGCTGCGCACGGCCTGGGCCAGGAGCACCGCCACGTCGTCGTCGAGCTCGAGCTGCTCGAGCTGGGCCTTCTTCTTGACGATGGCGACGCGGGTCTCGAGCTTGGGGACCTGCACGTCGGCGACGAGGCCCCAGGTGAAGCGCGACACGAGGCGGTCGGTCATGCGCTCGAGCTCGCGGGGGTCGCGGTCGCTCGTGAGCACGATCTGCTTGTCGGCGCTGTGGAGCGCGTTGAAGGTGTGGAAGAACTCTTCCTGGGTCTGCTCGCGGCCGGCGAGGTTGTGCACGTCGTCCATCAGGAGGAGGTCGCACTGCATGCGGTAGCGCGTGCGGAAGGCGTCCATCTCCTTGTTGGCGAGGGCGGCGATGAACTCGTTGGTGAACGCCTCGGCGCTCACCACGACGATGCGCGCCTGCGGACGCGACGCGCGGATGTGGTGCCCCACTGCGTGGAGCAGGTGGGTCTTGCCGAGGCCGGTGCCGCCGAAGATGAACAGCGGGTTGCCGCGCCGCACGGAGCCCGCGCCCGCGGCGGCGAGGGCGGCCGCGTGCGCGAGGTCGTTCGAGGTGCCGACCACGAAGTTGGCGAAGAGGTACTTGGGGTTGAGCCCGCTCGGCATCCCCGAGGCGATGCCGTCGCGCAGCTGCCCGGGCGCCGGCTCACGCGCCGTCGCCTCGCCGACCACCGCCTCGAGCGGCGGAGCGGGCGGGGGGACCGACGGCGTGGCGATGCCCTCGGGTGGGCGGCTCGAGACCGGATCGGCCAGCTCGGAGTCGATGATCCAGGTGACGTCGACGGCGAGGCCGGTGCGCTCGCGGATCTTCTCGCGCAGCAAGGGCAGGTGGTGGGTGGTCACGAAGTCGCGCACGAACGCGTTCTGCGCACGCAGCTGCAGCACGCCGTCCGTGAGCCCGTCGAACTGGATCGCGCAGAACCAGCGGTCGAACGAGGTCGGAGCCTTCGCCCGCAGCTCCGCAATCGCACCGTCCCAGACGTCCTTCATTCCGATCACCTGCGAAAACCGCCGAAAAAACAACTCACGACTGCGCTACCCGAAGCAAGAGACCGACGAACGAGGGCACCTCCACGACGAAGGAGAACGTACGAGAACGAGGGAGGGACGAGCACGACGGGGGACCAGTACGATGGGGGACCAGCACTTCGACTTCGGGACTCGAGACGACCGCACGGACGAGACACGTCTACCCGTCTCCTCAACCTTTCCACAGGCTGGGGAGAAACTCGGATCTTCGTTTGCCGCCGGCTGCCAATCCGTCACGCACTGCCACGCCACTCACAGTCGCTGCATTGGCCCGCCGCTGGCCACCGAAACGGCCCCACCGAAACGACCCCACCGAAACGGTCCCACCAAGACGACCCCGCCGAGACAAGACCGTAGAGAAAGAACGACGCTGTTCGACGATGTCGCGAACAGCGTGTGTAGACGGAGTAGCACCGGCTTCGGGAGGGTGTAAAGCCCCCTGGAACGGCCGTGCGAACGCGACGTGCGATTCCGCATACTTGTGCTGCGGGGTGCGTTCCGCGTTGACTTTTCTCTCGCACAAACGTTGGCCCGCGCCTGCACCGCATCGTACGCGGCGACGATGCGACGATGCGCGCGACGTTCTCCGAAGACCTGGGCTGCGGCCCTCGCAGGCGCGCTCGTCCTGCTGTCCGGCCCTCTCGAGAGCCGCGCCGACGAGTACCGCGCGCCCGAGCTGGGCCACGCCTACGGGGAGTTCGAGGGACCGCGCACGGTGGGCCTCGGCGGGGCTGCGCGCGCGTTCGGCCAGTCGACGTCTGCCATCCCGCTGAACCCGGCGAACCTCGCGACCCAGAGCGTCTACCACTTCGAGCTGCTCGGCGGCCTCGACACCAAGGCGCACCGGCTCCAGTACGGCGCGGCGATCCTCGACGCGGTCACCCAGAAGATGGCGATGGGCGCGCTCGTGTCGCGCACCGACCTCGGCAACGACAGCGACCCCTACCGCCGAGGCACCCTCGACGTGCGGGTGGCGTTCGCGTTCCCGTTCGGTGACCGGCTCGCGGTCGGCGTGGGTGGGCACTACCTCCGCGCGACCCAGGACGGCATCGGCCTCCTCGGCGAGAGCCCTGTCTCGCGCGGCGCGAGCGACGCGGCGAACTACCGCGGCTTCACCCTCGACGCGGGCCTGAACCTCCTGCTCGCGGAGGGCTTCCGGCTCGGCTTCGTGGCCCAGAACCTGACCAACCCGGGGACGGTGCTGGCCCCCCTGATGTTCGGGGGTGGGCTCGGCTTCAAGAAGGGCGACCTCACCCTCGAGGCAGATGTGGTCGGCGTGGACAAGGTGATCTGGGGCAGCTGGAAGGCGCGGTTCCAGGCGGGGGTCGAGTTCCTCGCGGGCGACCACTACCCCCTCCGGATCGGCTGGCACTACGACCAGGGCAGCCAGCGCCACTCGATCCACTACGGCACAGGCTTCGTCGACCGGTCCTTCGCCATCGACGTCGGGGTGCGTCAGGAGATCGCGGCCCCCGCGACCGACCCCTGGGGAAAGACACTCGTATTCGCCGTCGGCCTGCGATACTTCTACGATGCTGCGACGACCGGCACCCCCGACAACGCGGGGGGAGGCTTCTAGGACTGCCTCCAAAGTCGAGTCGCATCTTCTGGGATGAGCATGTCCGGGACCGACGCGCAGCCGCTGTTCCCGCAGCCCGAGGACGGGGATCCCGAGGACGTGGGCTGGGCCCTGTCCACGGCCGAGGCGCTGTGGAAGCGCGGCGAGCACGCCGACGCGATCACGTGGGTGCGCCGCGCCGCCGAGGCTGCCTCGGAGGCCGAGCAAGACGTTCGCATGCTGGTGCTGGTGAAGGCGGCCGGCGAGCTCGCGGCGCTCGCGGAGGCCTTCGCCAATCCGCCCGACGTCGTGCCCTCCGAGCCGGCGCCGCCGATGCCGCCGGAGCTCGAGCCAGAGATGCCGGTCGTGCCGGCTGCGCCGGGGCTCCCGGCGATCGAGGCGCCGCCTGCAGGGGCCATCGACGAAGAGACGGTCGACGAGGTGGCGCCGTCGGGTCGGCTCTCGACCGAGTCGATCGAGCTCGATCTCGACGCGGCCGTGGAGTCGGTGCCTCCGCCTCCTCGAGGAGGGGTGGCGCCGGAGCCGCCCGCGCACAAGAAGCCACCCAAGCCGCCGCCGCGTCCCGTGAGCAAGGCTCCTGCGCGCAACGAGCCGGTGCCGACGCCCAATCCGTTCCCGAGCCCGCTGCGCGCGCTCGCCATCAAGGTGCCGACCGCGGAGGAGCCGGTTCCGCCGCCACCGCCGCCGCTGCCTCACGCCGCGATCGAGGACGAGTCCCTGCCGCACGTGCCGACCGTGCCGCCGCCGCCGCCCGACTTCGCGCCCACGCCGATGGGGCTGCG
>CAZUZY010000448.1:0-6536 GCA_964624885.1 uncultured Polyangiales bacterium
CACGCACGGCGCGTCGGCGCAGGCGAGCGCGGCCCGGAGCCGCGCGTCGCGATCGACCGCGAGCGTCACCACGGCGCTGGCCTCGTGCACCTTGCGATCGCCGAGGTCGGCGAGCAGCGGGAACACCTTGTCGGCGAGGACGCCGTGCGAGGCAAGAGGGGTGCGCGCGAAGCCGGTGTCGGGGTCGGCGGCCGCGGCCGGGCACTTCGCCGGGTCGAGCGGCGGCACGACGATCGGCGCGTCCTCGGGCTCGGCGGTGTCTTCGCCCGCGTCGACGACAGCGGGCGGGATGGTGGGCTCGCTGCTGCACCCGAGCGCTCCGAGGAGGAGCAGCCAGCCGACCGACCGCATCGGGGCATGGTGTCACGCGCGGCGGGCGGCAACCAGGCGCTACCGCGCGCGCATCTTGTTGCCCCGCGCCTCGTGGGTCACCTCGGCGAGGCCGAGCGCCTCGAGGAGCGGCGGCAGGTACATCCCGAAGCGGCCGCGGAGGCCCTTCTTGAGGCCGTAGAAGCCGCCGACGGGGTTGGTCGCGGCGCGGCCCCAGGCCTCCACCGTGCCCTCCTTGGCGGGCTTCTGCTCGTCGGCGCTGCCGAGCTCCATCCAGTCGCCGTGGGCCTTCAGCATCTGGTGCAGATCGCCGATGCACCGCGGGTCGTAGTGCAGGACGGTCTTGCCGACCGTGCACACGAGCAGCTCGCGGCCGCCGATCTCCTCGAGGTGCATGGTGTAGTCCGCCGTGTTCGGCGGGGTCTTGAGGGCGCGCGGCTTGGCCTTGGTTCCGACGTCGTATTTCACGGGCTGTCTCCTCCTCGGGCCTCGGCCCGCTGCTTCAGGTCGGCGGCGAAGCGGTCGAACGCCTCGTCGAACGGCGGGATCATGCGTGCGAACAGGGGGAAGAGCGGCCCGCCGATCTTCTCGCGCATGGTGAAGGTCACCACCCCGGGCCCCTGGGCCTCGAGCGTGTAGGTCCGCTGTCCCATCGCGTCGCCCCACGCGAGGCGGCGGGGCGCGTCGAGCTCGCGCACCGTGAGCTTGAACGTGCGCTCGGGGGCGAGCGTCGAGCGCAGCGCGATCTTCTTGCCGAGCGCGATGTCGCCCTCGATCGAGAGCACCGTGGAGCTCCACGCCGGGTAGCCGGCCGCGTCGGTGAGCAGCGCCCACACGGCCTCGGGGGTGGCCTGGATGTCGATGGAGACCGTGGTCTCGCGGGAGAACGTGCGCCGGGTGGTGGTGGCTCTCATGGCGACCCGCAACGTCGCCTCACGCGGGGCGCGGGTCTTGTACGAATTGGACCACGTTGGGGCTGAAGTCTGCCGGGCCCCCCGCGGGGAAGTAGCCGACCTGAGCCCTGGGAGCGACGCCGGCGTACGCCTTGAAGTCACGGACGAAGTGCGGCTGGTCGTAGTATCCGCACGCGGCGCCGACGGCGGCGAGCGTGCACCCTGGGTCGGTCCGGAGCAGCGAGAGCGCGCGCTGGAAGCGGACGATGCGCGCGAAGGCCTTCGGCGTGAAGCCGACGTGGCTGCGGAACAGGCGGTCGAGCTGTCGGATGGACACGCCGGCCGCGTCGCACAGCTCGTCCATGCGACCCTGGCCGCCCTCGGCCTCGATCCGCGCCTTGAGGGTCTGCGCGGTCTCCTTGGCCGGCGTGAGCCGGAGCCGACGACCGAGGAACGCGTCGAGGATCGCGGTCTTCTCGGCCGGGCTCTTCGCCGTCGCGATCTCGCGCTCGACGCTCGCCACCTCGGCGCCGAACACCTGCTCGAGGGGGACGACGCGATCGGTCCAGTGCACGACCGGGAGCGACACGAAGGGCGAGAGACCCGCGGTGTGGAAGCGGACTCCGACGATGTCGACGGCGCCTTGCTGCGCGATCTGCAGCGGTTGGGTGCGCTGGGCGTCGAGGTTGGAGGCCTGCTGCAGCCGTGGCCGCTCGCCGAGGACCGTGCGGGTGTAGGGGACCCCGAAGTTGAAGATCAGGTCGGCGCGGGCATCGACGTAGACGTCGACACGCAGGTCGAACGGCGCGGCCTCCGTCGCAGTGACGAACCAGTAGTGCTCGACGTAGGGCGAGAGGTGGGCGGCGGGTTTGCTGAGCTGGTACACGGGGGGCTCGTCGAGGGGAGCTTACCCCGCGTCGCCGAGCTCCGGGCAGGGAGTCGACACGCCGTCTTCGCGGGTCGAGAGCGCATACACGACCGCGAAGGCGTAGCCGACCACCACCGACGGAGCGATCGTGCGCAGCAGCTCGGGCGTGCCGAGGACCCGGTTCACGGCGGCGTGGAAGCAGGCGGTGACGGTCGCCGCCGACAGCGCTGCGGCCGTTGCCGCCCTGCGGGTCGATCCGAGCCGCCGCGCGAGCAGCTCCACGAGGCCACCGATCAGGACGGTGGTGGTGGCGCTCGAGAGGCCCTGGACGACGAACGCCCGCGCGGCCGCGGCGGTGCCGTGCGCGTGATTGGCGAACGCGGCCCAGCCACCGTAGAGGACGAGCGCGGCGACCGTGAGCCTCGCGAGGCGGCTCATGCCGCGCGCCTACGCAGCGCGCGCCGCGCATAGACCGAGAGGTTGGTCAGGTCGGCGACCGCGATGCAGCCGAGCGAGTCGCCGCGCACCTGGTGCGGGTTGCGCGCGCGGTAGAACGCCGCGTCCGGGTCGTCCTGCTCGTCGCGCGCGATCCCCGTGAGGTAGCGCACCTCGCCGCTGCGGCGCACGACGCCGGCGTCCGCGTCCCAGCCCTCGGTCCCCAGCGCCTCGTGGGTCCGGCGCAGGATCGCCTCGACGTGCGGCGGCGTCGGCGCGCGCCGTGTCGGGTAGGCGGACTGCGAGGTCTTGAGCATGTGCAGATACGAGTCGAGGGTCGACGCGGTGAACACCCAGTACACGGGCCGCGTCGGCCGACGGAGGCGGGCGCGCAGCCAGGCCCAGACACCGACGCGCTGCACGAAGCCCTGGCGACGGTGGGTCTCGTCGACGAAGGCCCACCGCGTGTAGATGGCGAGGTGCTCGCGACCCTCGTGCAGCACCGGCACGTACTCGAGGGCAGCGAACCCACGGATGTCGTGCGCGCCCGCCGCCAGCAACCAGAGCTCGTGGCTGCGGCAGAGGCCGTACTCGAACGAGTCGCGCGAGCGCTGCACGAACCTCGAGTGGAACGCGTAGAGCCCATCGCGCGTGCCTCCGTCGAGGCGCTGGGGATCGAGGCGGTAGATGCGAGCGTCCATCCACCCATCGGACGGCGGACCAGACGTTTCGTTTCGTCGCTAACGCCCGTCGCGAGGATCCATGATGCGGCGCACGAAGCCGGTGATCGCGTTCGTGGTCTCCGCTGTTCGCTCTTGATGGGGCGCATGCCCACAGCCCGCGAGGAGCAGGACCTCGCAGGGGCCGCGGACGCCGCGCGCGATTGCGTCGACCTGCGCGCGGGTCCCGTACGCGTCGTCCTCGCCCTGCACGACCAGCACGGGGACCCGCACCGCGGGCAAGAACCGCTGCAGGTCCCAGCTGCGGAACCCAGGGTCGAGCCACGCTCCGTTCCAGCCGTGGAAGGCGACGTCGACGTGCATGTGATGACGGGCGAGGCGCGCGCGGAGGTCGCCGTGCAGGTATGCCTCGCGCGCGGCGGCGATGCTCGCGACGGAGACGTCCTCGACGAACACGTGCGGCGCGAGCAGCACGAGGGCGCGCACGCCTTCGCCGGCCACCGCCGCGTGCACGAGCGCGATGGAGGCGCCGTCGCTGTGGCCGACGAGGATGACGTCGTCGAGGCCCGCCGCGCGGCGCAGTGCCGGGAGGAACGAGCGCGCCTCGTCCTCCATGTACGTGAGGGGTCGCGGCAGCGCGACGGGATCGGAGGCGCCGTAGCCGAGGCGGCTGTAGGCGAACGTGGCGAGCCCGGTGGCCGCGGCGAGGTCGGCGGGGAACGCGCGCCAGAGCCGCGCCGAGCCGAGGCCCTCGTGCAGGAACAGCAGCGTGGTCGTCGGAGCTCGAGACGACGCCTCTCGCAAGACCTCGACGGCGTGCCCGTCGACGTCGAGCATCAATCCTCCACCGGCGCGATGTCCTTCTCGCCACAGAGCTCGGCGCCGTCGCCGATGACCACCGTGTACCAGATGCCGTTCTTCGGGGTGCGCGGCCGGTGCTCGAAGAAGTCGAGGAACTCCTTGGCGTTCGGGATCACCTTGGCGTCGACGGCCGCGTCGAGGTCGGCGTAGATGGCGTCGATCGCGCCGAGGAACCCGAAGCGGGGCTCGAGCACCACCTGGCCGAGCGCGTACTTGGGGACCTTGGGGTTGCGCGCGAGCTGGCGCACGCGCGTCGCGTCGCGGCCCTTGAGGAGCCGGAGCTGCTCGGCCTTGCTGAGCACCTCCTTCGGGGGACGCTTCTTCGGTGCCGCCTTCTTCTTCGCCGCGCTCTTCTTCGCCGCGGTCTTCTTCGTCGCCATACCGCCGAGGATAGAGCCGGTCAGGCGCCGGCGCGACCGCCGTCCAGCTCGAAGCACCCGCATTGGGCGAGCGGTCCACCGCACCGGGGGCACTCCTCGATCTCGCAGCCGATCTCGTGTTCGTCGAAGAAGTACGCGCCACACCCCGGGCAAGGCGACTCCTCGCGCTCGCGCTCCTCGCCGAACAGGAGGCGCGCCCACTCGCGGCCGTAGCCGACCAGCGCGCTCACAGCGCCAGGATCCGCACGAGGTCCTCGCCGGCGGGGCCCTTCTTGACCACCACGCGGACCTTGCCACAGGTGAGGGTGCGGGCCTCGTCGGCCTCGTCGGTCGTGCAGTCCTCGCCGACGTGCTTGCGCACGATGCTCTCGATGCGGTTCTTGGCGCGCATCAGCGCCTCGCCCTGCACGGCCGGGTCGGTCTTCTCGACGGCCCTCACCTCGGCGCCCTCGAGCCAGTACACGAAGCCGTACCGCGGCAGCACCATCGAGATCGCGACGACGAGCCCGGCGGCGGTCTCCATGCGCACCTCGAGGCCCACCTTGCGGTCGAGCGGCGGGTTGGCCTCGGGCACCGGGTAGCCGAAGGTGTACCGCTTGCTGCACCCGTCCGGGTCGCACTGGGCCTCGGGTGGGTCGTGGAAGAACGGCTCGGCGAACTGGCCGTCGTTCTTCTCGAGCGTGGCGCGGTCGACCCGGTAGGCGCTGAGCTTCACGGCCTTCTGGGTCCACGCCTCGATGGTCTCTCCGAGGGCCTTGCGGGCCGCGTCGGCCTTCTTGCGCGCGTCCTCGAGCGCCTTCTTCTCGCGCGCGGGGCCCTCGATCTGCTCCTTCTCCCAGGCGGCCACCAGGCGTCGCTCCTCTTCGGCGTGCGGCCCCTGGGGCAGGAGCTCGAGGTAGGCGCGCGCGCCACCGATGGTGTGGCCCGCCGACTCGAAGAAGCGGAGCTCGGCCGGGCCGAACCACGCGGCGACCTCCCCGCGGAACTCGCCGAGGGGGTGCGCGGCGAGGTAGGCCGAGGCCGCGGCGAGGCGCGCGCCGTAGGCGTCGGCGAGCTTGTACTTGCGGTAGGCCGCGTAGTCCGCGTTGGGCGCGAGCGCGTTCTGCGTCGGCACGCACGCGGCGACCGTGGCCGCGAGGACGGCGAAGCGGAGCAGCCTCACTGCGCGGCCTCCGCCGGGCAGAAATCGCACTCGGGCGGCACCACGGGGCTCGCGGCGACCACGTCGGCGAAGGCGTCGCACGACAGCGCCTCGATGGCGCGCAGGCACACCTCGCCGTCGTGGACGAGCGGGTGGCATCCGGCGGGGAAGGTCTGCGGGACCTTGGTCTTCACGTCGCAGGCGCGGCGACAGCCCGCGAGGGCCTCGAGCCCGCAGGCCCGGCACTGCATGCACTCGGACTCGAGGCGGGCGGTGAAGAACTTCTCGGGGCCGAGCGCGTCGGCCTGCTCGTTGCAGCCGCCCACGTCGCCGACGGTCGGCGCCGCGGCGAGCACCGAGAGGACCATGACCAGGCCGAGGCGTGCGCGATCCATCACAGCCGCTCCCACTCGTAGACCAGGCCGAGCTGCCCCGACAGCACCGGGTACAGGGTGCGGTTCTTGTCGTCGATGGCCGCGCCGCCGAACAGCGAGCCGACGAGCTCCGCGCGGACGCCGACCCCCGCGCGCACGTAGAACGTGCCGGCGAGGCCGAGCTCGAGGCCCGCGGTGGCCTCGGGGGTGAGCACCACCGGGATCCCCACGCGCGCGTGCCCGCCCCAGGTGGTGCCACGGCGCGCGAACACGTAGCTCGGGGTGAGGACGTGCTGCCCGACGCCGGAGAGCGCCGCGTCCCAGCGCAGGAGCGCGCCGTGCTGGAAGCCGAACGGATCGCCGAACAGGATGCCGGCACCGAGCGACGAGTACGGCGCGGTGCGCGACACCGACTCGGCGTTGGTGCCGAGGATGGTGGCGAGGCGGTAGGGGTTGTTGAAGCGGAGCCCGAGTCCCACGCCGGCGTCGGTGAACGCGCGGAAGAACAGCGGCCGCGGCGCCTCGTCGGGGGCGTCCTTCACGTGGGCGGCGCGCGCCTCGGCGGCGAGGGCCA
>CAZUZY010000449.1:0-6503 GCA_964624885.1 uncultured Polyangiales bacterium
GCCGCAAGACCTTCGCCAGGTTCGCGGCGTTGCGTGATCGCACGTGTCTGTTCGCACTGGCCCAGCAACTGGGTCATCGCGAACGGGCCGAGACCGACAACGGCTACGCCGGGTCAGACTACCGGCTCAACCAGGAGATCGACGCCGAGATCCTGGAGCAGTCGGTCAATGCCTGGGAGCACATGCTGGCGGCACCCGGCCTGGGCGGACGCGCCGGCGAGGAGATCGTGGCGAATCGCCCACGCTTTCGGGGCAAGCGCATCAAGGAAGACCTCGCGAGCTACGCGCGCCTGCTGGTCGACGCGGGACTCGTGCTCGGCGTCTGCGACTGGGGCTTCTGCGTCTATCGCGAGGGGTACAGCGCCTGCCTGGGCAACGCGGCCGGCCCGAACCCTGCCCGCCGCGAGCCGTCGACCTGCGCACGCTGTCAGAACTTCGTGGTGTCCGAGCAGCACCGCCCCTACTGGGCCGACCAGGTTCACCGTTGCCAGGGGCTGCTGGATGAGCCCGCGTTGCCGTTGCAGACCCTGCGCATTGTGCGTGCGCGGCTCGACGAGGCGCGCTCCCTGATCCGGGCGATCGACAGCGGGAGGAAGGAATCATCATGACGAAGCAGCATCCCGCCGGGGTCAAGAGCACGTCGGCGCAGCGATTGCGCGAGGCTCTGGGAACCATGGTTCAGCAGCAAGGCAATGGCGCTTCGCCGCCGGCGCTGACCGCCACCGCCTTGTGCGAGCTGGCCGGCATCTCCCGCAACGCGCTGTATCGCTACCACCCCGACGTCGTGCAGACCTTGCGCGCAGCCCAGCAGAAGCACCGTCCTCGACCCGATGGCAACAGGCGGGCAGCACAGCGGCTGCGCCAGGACAATGCCATGCTGCGCGAACAGGTCGCCAGGATGGCAGCCCTGGTCGACCACTACTTCGCCGCGTGGCAGGAGACCCGCCTGCTGCTGCAGCGGCGCGACCGCGAGCTGGCCGAGTCGCGCCGCGCTGCCAAGGCGCGCGTCGTATCGATCGCGCCGGAGCACCGCAGCAACTGACCGCAGTGCGTGGCCTGCGAACGCCGAAGTCGCGTCGCCCTGCATCTCGGGTCATCCCGCGACGACGACTTCCTCTGCAGCCTGCGCCTTCAACGCTTCCAGGTCGATCACGGCATCGGCCATCGCGGTCAGCTCCGGCGTCTGCGAGACGAAGTACTCGCGCTCGTAGCCGCCCAGGCGCAGCACCTCGCGCTTCATCGCCATGAACATGCGTTTGCGGTCGGGGTCGAGCGCACCGTCGGCTTCGTCGCAGAACAGCGTCGAGTACCGGCGCCCCGTGTGCGTCGCCAGGTACAAGGCAATGGCGCGGGTCAGGCAGGCCTCTACCCACGTCCGTTCGCCGCCGCTCATCAGGCCCATGCTCTTGGCATCGCCGGTGGTGCCGTCGTGCACGACGATGTCGAACCCTTCCCTCTGTTCGCCCTTGCCGCTTTCGAGCAGCGTGTGGATCGACACCGTGAAGCGGGGTCCGTAGCAGGCCAGCAGCAGGTCGTTGGCCAGGCCGGACAAGGTCGGCCCGGCGTCGTCGATCGCCAGCGCGATCAGCCCGTCGTTGCTCATGCAGCGCGCGAACAAGCTCCAGTCGGCAAGCTCGTTCTCGACCTTCGTGCAGCGTGCCTGGACCCTCTCGCGGCGGGCGCCGAGTGCCGCCGACTGCTTGCCGATTTCCACCTGCGCCTGCGCGTCGCGCGCGGCCTCCAGCAGCGAGCGCTCGGCCGTCGCGAGGTCGGCGCGCGCACCTGTCACCGCCTCGGCAGCGGCCTTGAGGGGACTCTCGTCGTGGCCCGCCGGCAGGTCCGCCAACAGCTGCTCGATCCGGGCGATTGCCGCGGCGGATCGCTGCTGCTGCCTCTGTAGCTGCTGCGCGATGGCCAGGCGCGAGACCGCGATCTGCCCGCGCTCGGCTTGCTCCTCGGGGGTCTGCACGACCGGCATGGTCGGCGAACCCAGGCCGGCAAGATCGCGATCGATCTCGGTCAACGTGCCCCTGGCCTGCGCGCAGGCCTGCTCTTTCGACGCGAGTACGGCCATGCGGTCGACGCGCTCACGTGCAGCGCTCTCACGATCCTCCGCCCAGGCCAATGCCTGCGGGGCACCGGCAAGCGTTTCGTGTCGCCGGCGCGCCTGGTTTAGTTCCCCCTGGGCCTGCTCCTTCTCGCGGGCACAGCGTGCCACCTGGGTCCGTGCATCGGGCATGAGGGCTTGCGCTTCGCGCGCATCACCGAGCAGCTTGCAGCGCCCTTGCAGGTCGGTGCCCGAACAAGGCACCTCGGCGGTGAGGCCGCGGCGATGGGCAAGCTCCTGCGCCCGAAGCACCGCCTTGCCCGCGTCGCGCTCGATGCTGGCCAGTTTCTGCTCCGCGAGACGGACAGCGCCTTGGCATTGGGTCAGCAACTGGACCTGTTGGCGATCCGCCTGCGTACGCGCCCGGCGCAGTTCGTGCGCACGCTGCGCCAGCGCCAGGCGCCGGACCGACCGGCCGACCGCATCGGCCGCGCCGAGCACCTCCAGGCAGCGGCGACGCGACTGCATCAACGATTGCCGCCGCGCCTGCTCTTGCTGCTGGCGCGCACCGATGCGCTGCTCCAGACGTTCCAGCCGCTGCACCTCCGCGAGGTCCTGGGCCTGCAGTGCCTCTGCCGACTGACGGGTCGCGTCGAGCTCGGCCTGCCGTTCGGTCGTCAACTGGGCACGTCGTGCCTCGATCGCGTGGGACTGTTCGCGCTCGGCCGTCAAGCGGGCGTGCCGCTCGAGCGCCTCGTCCAGCCTGGTCTGGGCCGCCCGCTTGGCGCCTTCGGCACCGGCCACGCTCGAGTCCGCGCCATCGAGCCTTTGTCTGGCGGCCTCGACCGCCGCGATCTCGTCGACCAGACCGGCCTGCTCCTGCCGGATCGCGACCAGCCCCGCCTTCAGCAGGCGTGCGACTTCGGCGGCCTTCTGGCCGATGGCGCGAATCTCTTCCTGGCCCAGCAGATCGGCCAGCAGCGTCTTGATCTCGCCGTTGCGGTAGGTGTTGAGCTGGCGCTTGCCCTGGGAGGCGAATACCGACGTGAAGAAGGTCTCCGGGCTGCCGCAGATGCACTCGACGCAGCGGGTATACGACTCGACGCGTCCGTCGGATACCGTGCCATCGTCGACACGCACGGGCCGCCATTGCCCATCGTCGTCCAGTCCGAGCAGGAATGCCTCGGTCTTGCGGCGGCCACTCATTCGGATGACGATTTGCGATCGGTAGCAGCGGCCTTCGTGCGCCCAGGTCAGGTCCTTGACGCTCTCGGGGAGGTAGACGTGGTCATAGAACGTGAAGCCGCCAGGCCCCGCCGTCGCCGCCCGGCTGGGAAGCAGGTTGTAGGGCGTGAGGTTGTCCATGATCGTCGTCTTGCCGCTGCCGTTGGCACCGGCGATGGCGATCAACTCGGCACCGTCCGTCAGGCACTCCAGGTCCAGAGTAAGTTCTTCCAGGCCCAGGCCGTCGCGGATGCCGCGGAAGCCCTTGAGGGTGAGTCTGAGGGGTTGCATGTGGCGCCTTGATCTACCGTGGTGGCTCGATCAGGTTGCCATTCGAGTTCTCCTCATCAAGGCCACCACTCCTGACCGGCCATGCGTGACGAGGCGCTTTGCGGCGGCGGATCGACTCGTAGAGTCAGCCACGACAAAGACCAGCGCGGCTGGCACCTACCGCGGTCATCCCGGAAACGCCGGCCGGCACACGGTCACACGGCGGGCGGTGCGTCCGGCACCGAGTTGCGTGCGGAATGCCTCGCTATTCGGCCTTACCCCCCCCCCCGAAACTTCCGATAGTCCGGTGTCACGTTCTCCTTACAAATCATGAGCGCCTACACCCCGCAAGAACTGCAGGCCGTCGCAGCCGGCGCGACGGCCGCGCCGAACGAAGTGCTCACGCTGTGCCTGGGTGCAGAGGAGTACGGGGTCGACGTCCTTCGTGTGCAGGAAATCCCCTCCTACGAGCAGCCCACTCGCATGGACGGAGCGCCTGCACGCGTGATGGGAGTGACAAACAGGCGTAGCGGATCGTGCCCATCGTCGACCTTCGCAGCCGCTTCGGCCTGACCGCGTCCTGCGGCAGCGGTACCGTCACCGCGGTGCTCCGAGTGGGCGGACGCACCGTGGGCGCAGTGGTCGATGCGGCAAGCGATGCGGTGGCCCTGGTGCCTGCGCAGATCAAGCCGGCGCCAGAGTTCTGCGACGCCGCCGACATCGGGCACATCACCGGCATCGCCGCTATGGGTGAGGGTGACGGTGCACGGATGCTGATCCTGGTCGATATCCAAGCCCTCATGAGCGCCAGCGAGATGGGTCTCGCTGGCGAAGTCGTGCACTAACCTCAACATCACACGAAACAACAACATGCGCAATAACCAACCCGTCTCGCAGAGGGAATTCGAATACGCCGACGACGCAACACTGATGTCGGTCACCGACACGCAGAGCAACATCACCTACGCGAACGCCGCGTTCGTGGCGGTCAGCGGATTCGGCCGTGAGGAGATCATCGGTCAGCCGCACAACTTGGTGCGCCACCCCGACATGCCCAAGGAAGCTTTCGCCGACATGTGGCGCACGGTCAAGGGCGGCGAGTCCTGGTCTGCGCTGGTAAAGAACCGACGCAAGAACGGCGACCACTACTGGGTGCGCGCGAACGCGACCCCGGTGCGGCGCAACAACCAGGTGGTCGGCTACATGTCGGTGCGGACCAAGCCGGGTCGCGACGAAGTGCAGGCTGCCGAGACGCTCTACAAGGAGATCCGTGAAGGCCGCGCCGGCAACCGCGCGCTGTACAAGGGCATGCTGATCCGCACCGGCTTCATGCGCTGGGTCTCGCTGCTGCAGACGGCATCGGTGGGCTGGCGCCTGGGTGCCGGCGTGCTGGCAGGCGCCGGCATCGTGGTCGCTGCATGCGCTGCGGCCGGCGTCACCGGTGCTACGCTAGGCATCGTCGCGGGCAGCGCGGCTGTTGCGGCCCTGGCCAACTACTTCTGGCTGCGTGCGCAGGTCGCCGTGCCGCTGGCCACCGTACTGCGCGTGGCGCAGGCCGCTGCGGCCGGTAGCCCCGAAAGAAACATCATGCTGCATCGTGTCGATGAGATCGGCATGCTGATGCGGGCAGTGAACCAATCGGCGCTGAACCTGCGTTCGCTAGTGGATGACGTGGGCGCCCAGACCGAAGGCGTGCACCTGGCCAGCAGCGAAATTGCGTCGGGCAACAACGACCTCAGCGCCCGCACCGAGCAGACGGCCAGTTCGCTTGAGCAAACGGCGGCGTCAATGGAGCAACTCGGGTCGACCGTCAGGCAAAACGCCGACAACGCCCGGCAAGCCAACGAACTCGCGATGAGCGCCTCGACCGTGGCCGTGCAAGGCGGTGAGGTCGTGGTCCAAGTGGTGGAGACGATGAAGGGCATCTGCGAGAGTTCGCGTCGCATCGCTGACATCATCGGCGTCATCGACGGCATCGCGTTCCAGACCAACATCCTGGCCCTGAACGCCGCGGTCGAAGCCGCACGGGCTGGTGAGCAGGGCCGCGGGTTCGCGGTGGTGGCCTCCGAGGTGCGCAACCTTGCCGGACGCTCGGCCGAGGCAGCCAAGGAGATCAAGTCCCTGATCTCCGCCAGCGTCGAGCGCGTCGAGCAGGGTACGGCACTGGTGGACAGGGCCGGCACCACGATGAGCGAGGTCGTCGGCAGCATCAAGCGGGTAGCCGACATCATGGGCGAGATCAGTTCGGCGAGCGCCGAACAGAGCTCCGGTGTGGCCCAGGTCGGTGAGGCCGTGGGTCAGATGGACCAGGCCACACAGCAGAATGCCGCGCTGGTAGAGCAAAGTGCCGCCGCCGCCGAGAGCCTGAAGGCACAGGCCGGCGCTCTGGTTGAGGCGGTCGGCGTATTCAAGCTGGCGCAAGCTGCGAAGGCGCATACCGCGCCGGCTGTCGCCGCACAACACGAGTGGAGGATCGGTGCCGAACGTCGCAGCCCAGCGCGCGCGAAGAACGTGACGCGTCCGGCCTTCGGCAAGACGGCGGCAAGGGCGAACCCGTCGGAAGCCATCCGCACGCCCGACGCGGCGCCGCAGAAGACCGGTACTAGCGACGAGTGGACGAGCTTCTGACTGCAATCCTGCCCCTCAGATCCGACCCGGCGCGCAGTGTTCCGGGCATCGATGTTTGGAGCCTCGTACTGAAATCGCGGCGCGACTCAAATGATCGAGGGCTGCGCGGCGTGCTCTGGCCAACGGCTCACGTCGGTGTGTCTGCTGCCGCCCACATCGCGAGCTCGACCTGCGTGGAGCCGTGCGTCACCGAAGGCTCGCCGGGTTCTGGCTTCGACTAAAGGTGCGCGACCACTGCCTCGCCATCAGGATCGTGTCTCGTCGCACGCGGCACGAGGATCCACCGTCACAGGTTGACACGGCCAACCCAACATAAGGGGTGCAGGTTGTCCAT
>CAZUZY010000450.1:0-6502 GCA_964624885.1 uncultured Polyangiales bacterium
TTTCGGACCCGTCGCGATACCCCTTGTCGGCGGTCGCGTTAGAACCCAAGGCTGCCAGTTCGGCGGCATCCCCTTCGCCGCGGTCCTGCTCGATCACGCCTTCGACGCGAGCTACGCCGACGTGACGCTGCTGCGCGCGCTCGCCAAGATCGGCGCCATGGCGCACTCGGTCGTGCTCGCGGCCGCGGCGCCCGGGCTCCTCGGGTTCCAGTCGTTCGAGGAGCTGTCCGACGCCACCGACCTGCCTGCGCTCAAGGACGACGTGCGGCTCCGGCGCTACCAGGAGCTACGCGCCCTCGACGAGTCCCGCTACCTCGGCCTCCTCCTCCCGCGGTTTCTGCTGCGCGAGCCGCACGGCTCGGCGCCGGGAGACCGGCTCGTGTTCGAGGAGAGCGCGCAGCCCCTCTGGGGCAACCCGGTCTACGCGATGGGCACGCGCGTCGCGGCGGCGTTCGTCCGCGACGGCTGGTGCGTCGACATCGCCGGCCGCAGCGGCGGACGCTTCGCGCCCCCCGCGGTCTGGTCCGACCTCCTGCTCGATCCGGCCCCCGCGCACCCGCCCCTCGAGGTGGTGCTCGACGAGGCCCGGGAGCTCGACCTCGCCGAGCTCGGCCTCGTGGTCCTGTCGTTCGACTCCGGCGACGAGCAGCTCGTCTTCGCGCGCACGCCCTCGGCCCGGCTCCCCCGCACGTTCGGTGGACGGGAGGGGCCACGGCTCACGCTCGACGATCGCATCGGCTGCCAGCTCCCCTACGTGTTCCTCGCCAGCCGGATCGCGCACGGCATCAAGGTGTTCCAGCGCGAGCTCCTCGGGGCCGGCATGAGCGCCTCCGACCTCGAGCGCGTCCTCGGCGCGCGGCTGGAGGCACTCGTCGTCGACATGGCCACCGTGCCGCGCCAGCTACGCGCGCAGCATCCGCTGCGGCGGGCGGAGCTCTCCGTGCACGATCACCCTGGTCACCCCGGCTGGTACGAGATCGCTATCTCGATCGAGCCCCACCTCCGCTACCTCGGCGCGGCCTTCTCTCTCGCGGTGCACGGGCACCTGGAGCGTACCTGACATGAACCCTCGTCGTCCGCGCTGGCCCCTCGCCCTCCGGCTGATGCAGCACCACATGCAGTGGGCCGACGCCCACCGCGAGGAGCGCCTCCACGGCGCGCTCGGCCTGCTCGCCGACCATCGCTTCGGCCTGATCTCGGGGTCGCTGGAGGACGGGTCGCTCGAGTCCGGCACGGTGGCCGTGCGGGATCTCGTGGTCGTCTTCCCGTCGGGTCTCTGGGCCGAGGCGGCGCGGCTCGAGACTGCGCTGCCCCCGTTCCACGACGTCGACGGCGAGCAGACCGTGTTCGTCGCCATCCGGCGCAGCCAGCCCCACGTCCCCGCGGTCTCGAACGACGGCAGGGAGCACCGCTTCCAGCGGACGTTCCAGACGCTGGGCGACAGACCTGACAGCGCGGTCGCCACCGCGACGCCGGTCGTCGTGCTCCACGTCGGCACCTCGCTCCCCGACGAGCTCGAGGGCATCCCCCTCGCACGCATCGTCCGCCGGCTCGGTCGCCCGCTCTACGAGCAGCGTGCAGCACCGCCGGTCCTCTCGGTCGGTGTCGCCCCCGTCCTGCGCGACGGCCTCCGGGATCTGCTCGCACGCATCGACGACCAGGACCGCCGGCTCGCCGCGATCCAGCGCTGGGATCCAGGCGAGCCCGAGCGCTTCGACGTGTCGGACGCGCCGGTGCTGAGCCTCCGCGCGCTGCTCGGCCGCTACCGCGCCCGCCTCGCCGCGCTGACGACGGCCACGGTCGCCCCTCCGCGCCGCGCGTGGGAGGCACTGCTCGGTCTGTGCGGCGCACTCGGCGGGGTGCACGGTCTGCCCGACGCCGAGCTCGGCTCGTTCGATCCCGACCACCCATCCACGGCCTTCGCGGCGGCGCTGGACGAGATCGCACGCCGGCTGCAGCTCCAGGTCCCGACGCCGCTCGAGGTCCTGCCGCTGACGACCGTGGAGCCGATGCTGCTCCGGACCCGGTTCCCGAGGGCGCTCCAGGACCGCCCCTTCTGGCTCGCGGTGTCGGCCGAGGGCGAGCTCCCGGTGGACGACCGGTTCCTCTCGCTCGCCAAGGTCGGCGCGATGACCCGCGTGCGCGAGACGGTGCGGGCGGCGACGCAGGGCGTGCCATTCGCGGTCGAGCACCAGCTGCCGTCGGTGTTGCCGCGGCGGAAGAACCGGGTGTACTACCGCCTCGACACGTCGCACCCGCTGTTCAAGGAGGTCGCGGCCGCGGAGGAGCTCGCGGTGTACCAGCCCACGCAGGAGCGGAAGCTGGAGCTCGTGCTCATCGTCGCGCGCAGTGGCTCGTGAAGTGCGATCTTCCGCCTATCCGGCCTTGGCGTCCATCCACCCGAAGCGCCGCGCGATGCACTCCAGGTGCTGCTGCAGTTCCTCGAGCAGCGGTACACCGATGACGTCGGACAGCAGTCGCCTGTCAAAAGCATCCAGGCCCTCGAGGTAGTACCAGCCAGGCTCGCCGAGCTGTGCCTCCGTGAATGGATCGAACAGACCGTAAGGCATCCACGTCATGGTCTTCGTCTCCACTGGGATGCCGTCCGCCCACTGCGCCGCCAGGGCCCACGCCAACTCACCCTCCTCAGGCCCGGCCTCGGCGTCCATCGGCATGCGACCACGCGGTGCGCAGCGGTTGAAGAGCTCGAGACCAGTCGCCGGACTGATGCGGACGTGGATCATCGTGGGCGCCTCGATCACTGCGAGCTCTTCCACGTCGGCTTCGAGAACGGTGTGGATGCGCCAGCCGTAGTGCTGCATCCGCTCGAGATCGGCGCGATACCATGCGCTCAGCATCCGCCGCACAAATCCGTCGCGGAACCGCTCGAAGAACTCCGTGACGGCGTCGTTGCTGACCTTCGGGAAGAAGTGGCGTTCCTGGCCACGCTCCGTGATGTGCCAGCCGTCGCGCGACTCCGTATGCATCGACAGGTGGACATCGCCCTTCGACTTCGGCAGTGGGCGCACGAAAAGCCCCTGCCGCTCGAACTCGAGACGCATGAGCCCGTGAAAATCGAAACGCAGCTTGTTGGTCATCGTTCTCTCCCTTGGTGGGCGCGCTGGGCGCCGGCACGGCTCGGCGGAGAACGTTCAATGAAGGGTATCGCCTGCCGACCAAGTGTCAAGGCGATCGGGCGGCAACGGGTCCTCGACACCTTGGCTCGTCTCTAATCGTTGACCATGGCCGCCTGTGTCTGGCGTGCGTGCTCGCTCTGTCGCCACTCGAGGGCCTCGGGCACCTCGTTGAAGGTGATCAGCGCTCCCCGCACTTCTTCGAGAGCGACCCGCACCTCTTCGGGGGTCACGTAGAAGAACTCGCGGTGCGCATTGACCATGTTGACGCGTCGGTCCGCGAACTTGCGGTGGAGCGCCGTCTCCAGGCCGACGGCGTCCTCGCTGAAGATCAGCGCGTGGACGTCGAACCGGAACGGCACTGACGCGTCCCCAAGCTCCCGCACGCGGTCCATCGGATCGAGGCGCCGCGTCAGGCCAATCTTCACGACCCGCGCGCCGAACGCGCCGATGTTCGAGATGCAGTACACGTAGCCCGCGCGCGTGTTCGCTGCGCGCTCCTCCACGCCCGCGATGGCGCTGTCGAGCTGGGCGATCTTGCTCTCCGCGTCGGCGACCTTGGCGTCGTCGCCCTTCGCCTTCATCGCAGTGACCACCGCCAGGTAGTGCGCACGCTCCTTCTCGAGGCGCTCGCGCTCCCTCTCGAACTCGGCCGCGGCCTTCTCCTCCTCCTTCATCCGGGCGCGCTCCTCCCGCTCCCGCTCCCGCTCCTCCTCGCGCTTGGCCAGGAAGTCCGCCGTCAGCTGCAGCTCGGCGACCCGCAGGCCATGGTAGGCCTCGGTCACCTCGATCTTCATCGCGACACCGAGCTTCTGGACGGTGGTGCGCGCCTTCTGGAGGCGCTGGATGGCCGCGTCGAGCATGAACGGCTTCAGGGTCCGCACAGCATTGTCGGCCTCGTTGTTGTAGGCCCGCAGCATCAGCTTGCAGAAGTCCGCGACCATCTTCTGGCCGTCCTTGGCCGACCCGTTGATCGCCCACTGGGTCGTGCCCACGACGGCCTGCCCCGCCTTCACAGCCACGCGGATCTGCTCCTCGATCTCCGCGAGCCGGGCCTTGTAGGCGAGCGCGTTCTCGAGGGGGTGCGAGTAGCGGTACACCCCGATCTCCTGCAGCGCGAGGATCTCGCGAGTCTGCACGATCTCGCGGGCGAGGGCGTCACGCTCCGCG
The DNA here is from genome assembly GCA_964624885.1 of uncultured Polyangiales bacterium. Lineage (GTDB taxonomy): Bacteria > Myxococcota_A > Polyangia > Polyangiales > JADJMO01 > JADJMO01. Next base: position 4,305 of record CAZUZY010000450.1, read on the forward strand.
CGGAGAGCCTCGATCTCGGACTGGAGCGTCGAGACCGGGTTGGTGCTCACCGGCGCTGCAACCACGGGCCGCAGGTGCGCCGTCCAGGCCTGTCCGTCCCAGTAGCGCTCGAACGCGGGCTGGTTGGCGTCGACGTACCAGCCAGGGCTGCTCATCGACCGCGCCTCGCGGTCGGGGTCGTCCGGATGAACGACTCGCCCGCGGTGATCGGGGCGACCTCTTCTGGTGGGTTGCCGCGCTTGAACTTCATGCGGTGGTCGAAGTTCTTCATCGAGTCGCTCGGGTCGAGCGCTGCGTAGTTCAGCGGCAAGGCCGCGTCCCTCGGCATGCTCACCGCCAGGATCGTGGTGTACCGGTGGTGACCGGTCGACCTGTCGATGCCGGCGAAGGCGACGTTCACGACCACGCGGGGGACGGGCAGCAACGCGAACACCTCCCGCGCCGCGCGGAGCGCGCAGCCGCAGACGTAGTCCTGGTAGATCTCCCAGTACCGGCCGGTCGCGAGAGCCTTGCTGCTGACCTTCCCAGTTGCCGTGAGCTTGTGCTCCTGCTTCGGGACGATCTCCGCGTCGGCGACCACACAGGCCAGCATCACGAGGTCGGCCCGCACGAGGTCGATGGTGACCGACATGCCCGACTCGGAAAGCTCCGCGAACGGCGAGAGGTGCTCGAGGATGGTCCGGTAGGCGGCGAGGTCGCCTCGGAGCACGGCCGCCGCGGCTTGCTGCTCCCACTGGTGCGCCTCGAGTTGCGCGCGGTGTTCGGCTTGGTGGTGGGCGAACTCCGTATCATCTCCTCGGCGCGCGACCTCGACGGCAGCCGCGAACTCAGCGCGACGCTTCTTGTCGCCGCCGAGCACACGCTCCATGACCGTTGGGGAGTAGGCCGCTGCCATCGCCTGGGCGGTGCGCTCGCGCTGGTCGCGCCTGACAGGCGCAGGAGGTGGTGCGCGCCCGACAATCTCGTGCCACGGCCAGACGGGCCCGCAGTCCTTGTGCATCGAGAGCAGGAAGTCGATCTGGTTCTCGAACGTGTCGGCCATGAACTGCGCGCGCTGCTGCTCGGCCCACTGCGCCTGCTGCTTGGCATAGGTGGCCAGCTCTCGCCGACGCTGCGCCGCCGCGCGCTCCATCCGCTTCTGTTGGGCCTGCCACGAGGTCACTCGCGCCATGGCTGGCGAGACTACTCCCTGCAGAAGGGTGAAGAGCGGTCGCTGCGCTTGCGCCCCGTTCGATTCGGCCGGCCCTACGTGACCTCGACGACTCGAACCGTGCGCAGGTCCTCTGCCGACGGTAGGAAGCACCGCCACGTCAGCACGAACGCGCGTTCGTTCGGGAGCACCAGTACACTGTCGAGCGGTGCTCGCCCCTCGGCCTCTCGATCGGAGGTGCGGGTCTGGACGAGCATGCCGTGCCTTGGCAGAACGCCGCGGAGATCCCCTTCTTCGTGCATGCCCGAGATCTCGAAGGGCTCGCCGCCCTGCAGGTGCCCGAACACGACCAGCCCTGGTGCGGCTGCCTGCTCGCGTCGCGGATCGCCCGCTGGATACTGTGCACGGGTCGGCCAATCGGCCGCGATAGGTGCCACCCCCACAGGCATGGCTCGGAGGCTTTCCGCCGAACTGGGCGCACTCGGATCCTCGATTCGAGGCGGATTCCCACCCTCGCGCGCTCCCTCACGGCCAACGCCGACTGGGTTGAGCGGGTCGCCACTTCCACCGAACGCAAGCTCCCAACGCAGCGGGCATCGATCGAAGGGCGTGGGATCTGTGAGCTTCAGACCGCCCAGGAACCGGCCTTTGTGCCACGTGCGCAGGCCGAACACTGCGAGTGCTCGCGAAGCCGCGCCCACGCGGACGCGCACGTCCACCCGCGAAGCTCCCCCGCGGGGTGCGACTGCGTCGCCGAGGACGAGCACGTCAGTGCCCGCGCGTGGTCCACCGAAGTCGGAGGGAATGCGCAGGCTGCCACCCAGGGGATCGGCGAAGTGCTCGTCCGCCTCCTGAGGGCTCGCTCCAGGGACAGGGGACAACTCGCCTCGACGGCTGAGGAAATACCGTTGCTTGATCACGACGAGCGCGCCGACGCCCTGTGCTCGCGTGACCACCACAGCCTCGGTCTTGTTACGAACCTCCACACGCTCCGCCATGAAGGCTGTCGTTGGCTCGTCGAACCCATAGGGGTTGCTCCGGCTGCGCG
>CAZUZY010000451.1:0-6433 GCA_964624885.1 uncultured Polyangiales bacterium
GTCGGCGTCGGCGGCCCCCACGAGCCCGGGGGCGCTCCTGCCCGCCCTCTTCGACGGCGTCGACGTGTGCCTGCGCGACACGGGGGGCGCGACCAACGGCTGCGGGCAGAAGCACGGCCTCGTCACGACCAAGGGCGCCGCGCCCGAGCGCTGGTGCGAGCTCTTGCCGAAGGCCCGCGCCGCGCTGATCGAGGCGCGCAAGCTCCTGCAGAAGGCGAACCCGAAGCTCGAGCTGCTCGTCGTCAGCTCCTATCGCCCGCCGGCCTACCAGCAGTGCCTGTGGCTCGAGGACCAGTGCAAGCCCGCGGTCTGCGGCCCGCGCGACGCGACGGGCAAGGCGCTGCCCTGCAAGGCGTACGACCTCGGCGATCCGAAGTACGCGCACGTGTTCGACCACTGCCCGCACGTGGACATGCGCGCCATCGACGTCTGCGCGTACGACAAGACCGCGGTGCCGCTCGACGCCCGCGGTGTGATCGATCTCTCGCTCGTCGACGACTGCGCCAAATCGACGGACAAGTCGCACGTGCTCGCCGCGGGCCGTTTCTACCATCCTTGCGGGTGTCGCCACACCGGCTGGACCAAGGATCTGCGCACCGCGAGCAAGCGCACCAAGATCTTCACGCGGGGCGGCCCGGACCAGCAGCTCGCCATGGCCGACGCGCTCCGCAAGACGGGGTTCCTGGACGACGTGTCCAACGAGTGGTGGCACTTCTCCTTCCAGAGTCCCTGATCGCCGCCCCGCTCCGCGAGGCCGTCCTTGCCCGGACGGGCGATCCGGGGTTCACTCGATCGATGCGCGCTCCCCTGCTCCTCGTACTCGCGGGCCTCGTCGGGTGTGGCGGCGCGAGCGATCCCGCGGCTCCGGTCTCCGACGCGGACCCGGTCGAGGTCGACCCGGACGGTGCCCCGAGCGACGGCACCCCCGCGGATGGCCCCGCCGACGTGGGCGACGGCGGCGCGACCGACGGCAGCAAGGCGCCCACCATCGACAGCTTCGTCGCGACCCCCGCGTCCATCGCCCCTGGCGCCACGAGCAAGCTCACGTGGGCGGTCACCGGTGGTGGCACCCTCACCCTCGACGGCGCGCCGGTCACCGGCACGAGCCTCGACGTGACCCCCGGCGCGACCACCAAGTACACCCTCGTCGCGACCAACGGCGCCGGCAGCGCCACCGCCACCGCCACCGTCACGGTGACCGCCTCCACCGTCCCCACCAAGCCCATCACGTTCTCGAAGAACAAGCCGTTCACCGTCGACAGCGGCACGGTCAACTACGTCTACGTGCCCGACGCCTACGACAGCTCCCACAAGACCCCGATCACGCTGCTGGTCTGGCTGCACGGCTGCGGCGGCTTCTCCTCGGGCGACGTGTGGACGGTCTCGCCCGGCGGCTCCACCCAGACCTGGATCACCCTCGCGGTCGGTGGCCAGGAGGGCAAGTGCTGGGACGTGAACAAGGACCCGGCCCGCGTGCTCGCCGCGGTGGCCGACCTCGAGACCCACTTCAACATCAAGGCCAAGGGCAAGATCCTCGGCGGGTACTCGTCGGGCGGCGACCTCGGCTACCGCATCGCCTTCTACAACGCCAACCGGTTCGCAGGCCTCGTCGCCACCAACACCTCGCCGTTCCGGGACACCGGGTCCACCCAGGCGGCCTCGCTCGCCGCGGCCGCGTGGAAGTTCAACGTGGTGCACCTCGCGCACCTGCAGGACACCACCTACCCCATCGCGGGCGTGCGCAAGGAGACCGACGCCATGACCGCCGCGGGCTTCCCGATGAAGCGCATCGAGGTGGTGGGCACCCACTACGACGACCCGGGCGCGGTCGTCGGCGGCACCAAGGTCCCCGGCACGAGCGCCGACATCGCGACCTATCTGTTCCCGTACCTGAGCGCGGGCTGGACCTCTCCGTGATCTGTCTCGAACGCCTCTAGCGAGCGGTCTTCTTCGCCGCCGTCTTCTTCGCCGCCGTCTTCTTCGCCGGGGTCTTCTTCGCGGGCGTCGCGAGGGAGACCTCGGCGTGCGCCTTGCGCACCCACGTCTGCAGGCGCTCGTCGTCCTCGTGCCAGTCGGCCGGCAACAAGAGCCACGCCCGCATGCCGCCCTTGCCCATCGGCGACCACGGTTCGGCGCCTTCGCTCCGCTGGAGCTCCGCATAGGAGCTTTCGTCACGCAGCTTCACGCCGAGGCGCCCCGTCTTCCACACCAGCGCGAAGATCGTGTCGTCGCGGAACAGGGCGTCGCAGCCGAACAGCCGCCGCACGGCCACGCCGCGCAAGCCCCCGGCCGCGTCGACGAGCCGCTCCTTCAACCACTCGAGCTCGGTGGACATGGCGACGACTGTAGCGGTCCAGCGGGCGTCGCGGCGAGCTACCATCCCGCCATGCCGGACCTCGTCCCCTACCCGTTCGAGCGCCTCGTGCGCCGGATGTTCACGGAGCTCGAGCAGCGGCGCGCGATCTTCGACCTCCCCGAGCGCAAGTTCTCCCTCGCCCCGGCCCAGCGCGACCTCGCCGTGCGCTTCCACGGGACGACCGCGGCGAGCCCGCTCGGACCGGCCGCCGGCCCGCACTCCCAGCTCGCGCAGAACATCGTCCTCTCGTTCCTCGGCGGCGGGCGGATCTTCGAGCTCAAGACGGTGCAGATCCAGGACCGGCTCGTCATCCCGCGGCCGTGCATCGACGCGCGCACCATCGGGTACAACGTCGAGTGGTCGCAGGAGCTCACCCTCGAGCAGTCGCTCGAGGAGTACGTGAAGGCCTCGATGCTGATCGAGCTCCTCGTGGCGAGCGGCAAGCTCGCGCTCTCGCCCGCGGCCGCGCGCACCGTGTTCGACATGAGCGTGGGCTACGACCTCGCCGGTATCCGCTCCGAGCGCGTCGGCGCGTTCCTGCGCGGCCTCATGGACGCGACGCCGGTGGTCGACCGCCTGCGCGCCCAGATCCCGGCCGAATACGCGCACCTCCGCGATCTCCCGTTCACGACCGCGCTGTCGCGCACGCTCACGCTGTCCACCTTTCACGGCTGCCCGCCCGACGAGATCGAGCGCATCACGACCTACCTGCTCGAGGAGGTCGGCCTCGACTGCGTGGTGAAGCTCAACCCCACCCTCCTCGGCAAGGTCGAGACGAGGCGGATCCTGAACGACGTCCTCGGCTACCCGGACCAGGTGCCCGACTCGGCCTTCGACTCCGACGCGCGCTACGACCAGGCCGTCGACTTCGTGGGCCGCCTCGCCGACCGCGCGCGGGCGCTCGGACGCGGCCTCGGCATCAAGCTCACCAACACCCTCGTCGTCGAGAACCCGGGGGATTTTCTCCCGAAGAGCGAGCGCCTCCGCTACCTGAGCGGCCCGCCGCTGCACGTCCTCGCCATGAGCCTCGTCGGCCGGTTCCGCGCCACGTTCGGCGGCGCGCTGCCCATCTCGTTCTCGGCGGGCATCGACAAGCACAACTTCGCCGACGCGGCGTCGCTCGGGCTCGTGCCGGTGACCGTGTGCACCGACCTCCTGCGCACCGGCGGCTACGGCCGCATGCAGAGCTACTTCGAGCTCCTCGGCAAGCGCATGGACGCGGTCTCCGCGCGGTCGATCGACGAGTGGGTGCTGCTCGGCCAGGGCCGCGCGGGCGAGGCCCTCGACCGGCTCGAGCAGCGCGGCGTCGCGGTGACCGCGTGTCGCGAGGCCCTCACCGCGCGCGCCGATCTCGCGGCAGCCGCCGGTCCGGTCCTCGAACCGTGGCTCGTCGAGGCCCGGTTGCTGAACACCGAGCGCTACGTGGGCGGCCTGCTCGCAGATCCGCGCTACGCGCGCGCGGCCAACGCCAAGTCGCCGCCCAAGGTGGGCACCCACCTCGTGCTGTTCGACTGCCTCACCTGCGACAAGTGCCTGCCGGTGTGCCCCAACGACGCGAACTTCACCTACGTGCTGCCGCGTCTCGAGGTCCCCATCGTCAAGCTGCGCCCGTTGCCCGACGGGGCCTTCGCCCGCGAGAGCCACGGCGTGCTGAAGTTCGACAAGAAGCACCAGATCGCGAACTTCGTCGACCTGTGCAACGAGTGCGGCAACTGCGACGTGTTCTGCCCCGAGGACGGCGGGCCCTACGTGGCCAAGCCGCGCTTCTTCGGCACCCGCGCGCGCTGGGCCGAGGCCCGCCTCGACGGCTTCTTCGTCGAGCGCGGCGGCGCGACCATCGATGGGCGGTTCGACGGCAAGGAGTTCCACGTGCGCCTCGACGGTGACCGCGTGGTCTACACCGGCGAGGGGTTCTCGCTGTCGCTGCGCGAGGGCGACGACACGGTGATTGGCACGGCGGAGGGCGAGGTCGACCTGACCTACTTCCACATCCTCGACTGGCTCCGCAAGGCGCTCGCCGGCGACGCGGTCAACTACGTCACCGCCTGATCAGTCGTCGGGGAGCACGGGCAGGGAGTCGACGAACAGCTCCTCGCAGAGCCCGACCGGGACCACCCGCGCGCCGATGGCGCACGCGAGCAGCGCGCGGTCCGCCGGCTTCGCCTGGGCGCGCCCCGCCCCGTCGAGCGCGATCCAGTCGGTGGCCTTGCTCGGCCGGATCAGCGCCCGCCGCAGCGCCCCCGTCGACGCGTCGTGCACCGTCACGTGCCCGAACCCGCGGGTGACGAGCGCGCCACCCCCGGCCGAGAAGGTCGCGCGACCGAACACGGGGCCCACGGTCCGCACCAGGGCTCCGGTCGACACCGCGTGCAGGGCGATCACTCCCCTCTCGCTGACCGCGACCAGCTCCTCGCCACCCACCGTCGCGAGATCGATCGCGTCGACCCGCGGCAGGGTGCGCGTCCAGAGCGTCTTCCCGGTCGTGCCCGACACGCGGACCAGGGTGGCGTCGGCCCCGTGGACGGTCACGCCCACGAGGTCCCCACTCGTCGAGAACACGAACTCCCACTCCGGACCCGGCTCTGGATCGAGCGCGAGGATCTTCTTCGTCTCGAGGTCCACGAGCCGCAGCGGGCCCCGCTGGAGCATCCCCTGCAGCGTCGGAACGAGGTCTCCCTCCTCGTCCCTCCGGGCCACGGCGCGTCCGTCGCTCGACACCGCGATCAGCGGCCCGGTCTTCACCTCGGCGACCTGCTTGCCCGTATCGAGCGCGTGGACGAAGACGGTGTCGTACCCCTGGTGGAGGAGCCGGCGGTGCTTGCCGTCCACCACGGGGGTGGCGCTCTGCTTCGTCCACAGCTCCTTGTCGTCCTTGTCGACCACGTGGATCGTGCTGGAGATGGGCGCGCGGTAGGCGATCGTGTCGCCCGCACAGCCGACGATCAGGTGGTTGGCCTTGCGCAAGGCCGCCACGTGCGCGTCGGCGGCGGCGCAGCCCGGGCGCGGCTGCAGCGCGTCGACGCCGGGCGCGACGAACCCGAACGGCCCGAGGAGCGTGTGCACGCTCTTGCCCTTCATGAGGTTCCACGCGCGCACCGAGCCGTCCTCGCCCGAGGCGACCAGCCCCTCGCCGCTGGGTGACCACGCCGCGGAGGTGGTGGCGTCGCCGTGCTCGTGGAGCGAGCCCTCGGCGTTGAAGAGGGCGCCGTCCTTGGTGGTGTAGAGCCGGATGGTCAGCGAGCCCGACACCGCGAGGAACGCGCCGTTCGGCGAGAAGGCGAGGTCGCGCGGCGCGCGCTTCAGCGCCGCCGACCACCTCTGCCCGCCGCCACCGCCCGCGTCGTCGGCCGGGGTGGAGGCCGTGTCGTACAGCGACACGAGCGCCGGGGAGTAGCTGTCGCGGCCGATGGCCAGGCCGCGCCCGTCCGGGGAGAAGCGCACGAACGACGTCTGGGCCGCGCCCTCCCCGGTCGGGTCGTCGGGGCTCCACAGCGCCTTGTGGGTCGTGAGGTCGAACACCTCGGCGCCGATGGCCAGGCGCTTGCCGTCCTTGCTCACGTCGAAGGTGTCGGCGAGGTGCTGCGACGCCTTGATCCGGGCGACCTCGGCGAGCGTGTCGACGGACGTCACCACCACGGTCTTCGGATCGGCCGCGGTCGCGGCGGCGACCCAGGGCTTGCCGGGCACGAGGCGCACGGGCGCGCGCAGGGGGAGCGTGCCCTTCGCGCGCAGGGTGCGGCGGTCGAAGAGGCACACGTCGGTCGCGCTCGCCGCCGCCACGAGCGCCTCGTCGGCGACGAGCGAGGTCACCGGCGAGGTGCCGCACACCCAGCGGACCCGCTCCTCGGCGAGCTCCTCGTCGTACCCGGACACGTACGATCCGTGGGCGAACAGCACGCCCCCCTTGTCCCAGGTGACCTGCTTCACCGGGCCGTTCGGACCCTTGACGACCAGGCGCGGCGTGGCCTTCTGGTCTCGCTCGAGGACGTCGCGTGCGCGCTCGACGCGCTGCGCGTGCAGCGCTGGCTCGGCGGGCGCGAGCGCCTCGGCCACGAGCTGGCCGATCGACGCTGCGGC
>CAZUZY010000452.1:0-4655 GCA_964624885.1 uncultured Polyangiales bacterium
CGGCGGCGGCGAGGGCGACCGTGGCGAGGCGCGCGTGGCGGTCGAGGCGACGGCTCTTGGCCGGGTCGAGCCCGGCGAGTGGATCGACCGGCGCGCCGGCCTCGCCGAGCAACGCGAGGTTCTCGAGGCCGGAGAGCGCGCCGAGGCGCGAGGCGCTGCCGAGGCCACCGACGTAGACGCTGCGACGCCCCACGGCGAGCGCCTCGGCCCGATCGGCGCGCGCCAGGGCGAGCACGGTGTCGACGCCGCCGAAGCCGAACGAGTCGGAGAGGGCGACGTCGACGTCGGTGCGCTGCCGGGTGACGACGTGGCGCAGCGCCGCGCACTTCGGGTCGATCTCCTCGAGCCCCACCGTCGGCGGGAGCTCGCCGTCGCGCAGCGCGAGGGCCGTGAAGATGGCCTCGAGCGCGCCCGCGGCGGCGAGCGTGTGACCGGTGACCGCCTTGGTGGACGACACCCACGCCTGCCCGACGTGCGGGCCGAGCGCCGCGACGAGCGCGCGCGTCTCCATCGCGTCGTTGAGCGGCGTGGCGGTGCCGTGGGCGTTGACGTAGCCCACCTGCTCCGCGCGCAGCCCCGCCGACGCGAGGGCCCGACGGACAGCCTCGGCGGGCATCGCGCCGTCCTCGGCCGGGTTGGTGATGTGGTGGGCCTCGCTCGTGACGCCGACGCCGACCACCGCGGCGTCGAAGCGGGCACCCCGCGCGCGCGCCTCGGCGGGCCGCTCGAGCACGCAGAAGCCGGCGCCCTCACCGATGGACAACCCACGGCGGCGCGCATCGAACGGTCGGCACGGGTCGGGGTCGATCGCGGCGAGCGCGTTGAACCCGGTGAACGTGAGCCGACACAGGCCGTCGGTGCCGCCGACCAGCACTGCATCGACCTCGCCGAGCGCGAGCCACGAGAGCCCGATGGCGAAGGCGTTGGCGCCGCTCGAGCACGCCGAGCACACGGTGCGCGACCGCGCGAACGGACCGAGCGCGACCGCGAGGCGATCGGCGGTGGCCGAGAGCGGGTGCGCGATCATGTCGGGCGTGGGCTGGCGCGCGGAGGGATCGGCGTGCATGCGCGCGAGGAGCGCCTCGGTCTCGAGCATGCCGCTCGTGGTGCCGCCGACCACCAGGCCGACACGCGCGCGACGCGGATCGAGGCCTGCCATGGTCAGCGCCTCGCGCGCGGCCTCGAGCGCCATCGCGTCGCTGCGCGACCACACCGAGCCGTCGACGGGGCGCGGGACGACGAGGTCCTTCACCTCCGCGGCGAGGCCGGTGCGCTGACCCGTGCCGTCGAACAGCGAGAGCGGGCCGATGCCTCGCGCGCCGGCCAGCACCTGCGGCCACGCCTCGGCGACCGAGCGGCCGACCGCGCAGACGACGCCGAAGCCGGTGAGCGCGCCTGCGCCGACACGCATGTCTCTGCCTCAGCCCTTGGACGCGCCGCCGTGCTCGCGAACCCACGTGGCGAGCGCGTTCACCGAGGCGAACGCGACCCGACCGCCGTCGCCCTCGGGGATGCGCACGCCGTACTGCTCCTCCACGGCCATGGCCAGCTGGAGGGCATCGAGTGAGTCGAGGCCGAGCCCCTCGCCGAACAGCGGCGCCGAGTCGACGATGCTGGCTGGGTCGCGGCCCTCGAGGTTCAGCTCGCGGACGATGAGGGATTTCAGCTCGGAAACAAGGGGATCGGACATGTGGATGGGGCCGGCGCCTGACCGGTTGGCAGTAGCATGCAGACCGCTTCGGGGAAACGTCCGTGTCTGGTAGGCTCCTCGGTCATGCGCGCCGCCCTCGTCGCCTTGCCGCTCCTCGCCGCCGTGGCCTTCCCTCGTCTCGCCCTCGCGGAGGACGGCGACGAGCCCAAGAAGGCCGAAGAACCGAAGAAGGAGGAGGGCGAGAAGGAGCTGCACGGCAGCCAGGTCGCCTCCAGCCAGTGGCTGCCGATCTTCCTGGGCGCGGCCGCGGGCGTGACGATTGGTGCGCTGACCGGCACGGCGTTCGACAGCGGCCAGCCGGCGGTGATCGGTCCCATCGCGGGCGGCGCCATCGGCGGCTTCACCGGCGGATCCGGGGGTGCCTGGCTGATCCGGGGCCTCCGCGAGCAGGACACCGCCGTCGCGGGCACGCTCACCGGGCTCGGCTTCGGCGCGGGCATCGGCGCGGTGCTCTGCGCCAACATCGAGCCGAGCGGGCGGGCGCTCGAGACGGTCGGCAAGTGGGGCTCGCTGGTGGTGCTCCCGCTCATGGGCGCCTTCGTGGGGCACCGTCTGGCCATCGTCTGGGCTCGCCCCGCGAAGAAGGAGGACAAGGCCGCCGAGGGCACCGCGGCGTTCGTCCGCCCCACGGTCGTCCCTCTGTTCGCCAAGGGCGTCGCGGGTACCACCGGCGTGGCCTTCGGCGTCGACGGCGCGTTCTAGCCCTCGACGAGATCGCAGCGCAGCGGCAGGGCGGCGCGCAGACGCTCCAGGAATCGAGCCCGACGGACCTCCACGCAGCCGAGCGACGCGAGGTGGTCGTTCATCACCTGCACGTCGAACAGCGCGAACCCCCGCGCGCGCAGGCGCAGGACCAGGTGGGCGAAGGCGATCTTGGAGGCGTCCGTCCTCCGATGGAACATGGACTCCCCGGCGAACAAGCCGCCGATCGCGACCCCGTAGATGCCACCCACGAGCGCGTCGGCCTCCCAGACCTCGACGCTGTGCGCCCACCCGAGCTCGTGCAGGCGCACGTACCCCTCGACCAGCTCGGGGACGATCCAGGTGCCGCCGTCGCGCTCCTCGCCGCACGCGCGGATGACTTGACCGAACGCCTCGTCCACCGACACGCGGAAGGGCCCCTTGCGCAGCGTTCGCCGCAGGGATCGGGACCAGTGGGGCTCGGCGTCGAGGGGGAAGACGGCACGCGGATCGGGGCTGCACCAGGGCACGAGGGTGCGCGACTGGGGCCAGGGGAAGATGCCCTGCCGGTAGGCTGCGAGCAGGGTTCCGGGGCTGAAATCGACCCCCACCGCGAGGATCTCACGGCTGCCCGCCCGTCCAGGGTCGGGGAAGACGACGTGCGTCGGGGGGGGCTCGATGGGGCTGCGATGGAACATGAGCGCGCGCCGGGTGCAGGCTAGTATGAGTTGGATGCCTCGCGCTCGTTCCGTCGCTGCCGCCTTCTTCCTCGCCGTCCTGCTGCCCGGCCTCGAGATGGCGGGGTGCTTCAACCCCGGCGGAGAGTCGGAGACCCCGGCCGACGGCGGCGACGACGGGTCGGTCGAGTCCGGCGGTGGGTGCGCGGGCGGTGGCACCAAGTGCGGCGACCTCTGCGTCGACACCTCGCGCAACCCGGTCCACTGCGGCGAGTGCAACAAGGCGTGCGCCGACGGCGAGCTCTGCTCGTTCGGCTCGTGCAACGGCTTCTGCAAGGGCGGCACCTTCGAGTGCAACAAGCTGTGCGTCGACCTCAAGGTCGACCCGAAGAACTGCGGCTCGTGCGGCAAGACCTGCCCCGCCGGACAGGTGTGCTCCAACGGCGACTGCGGCCTCTCGTGCAGCGGCGGCTCCACCCAGTGCGGCGCGCTGTGCGTCGACGTGCAGAGCAACCCCGCCCACTGCGGCGCCTGCGACAAGCCCTGCGGCGCCGGCCTCGTCTGCACGGGCGGCGTCTGTCAGCTCGCGTGCGCCGGGGGCACCACCAAGTGCGGCGCGGTCTGCGTCGACGCCACCAAGGACCCCTCCAACTGCGGGGGCTGTGGCAAGGCATGCGCGCTCGGCCAGGTGTGCGTGGGCAGCACCTGCCAGCTCGCCTGCGCGGGCGGCACCACCAAGTGCGGGGCCCTCTGCGTCGACGCCAACAAGGATCCGGCCAACTGCGGCACCTGCGGCAAGGCCTGCCCCACCGGCCAGGTGTGCTCGGCGGGCACCTGCGCGCTCTCGTGCGTCGGCGGCTCCACCAAGTGCGGCGCGCTCTGCGTCGACACCAACAAGGACCCGGCCAACTGCGGCACCTGCGGCAAGGCCTGCGCCACCGGCGAGGTGTGCAGCGGCGGCGTGTGTCAGCTGACGTGCGTCGGCGGCTCCACCAAGTGCGGCGCGCTCTGCGTCGACACCACCAAGGACCCGGCCAACTGCGGTGGGTGCGCCAAGGCGTGCACCGGCGGGCAGGTGTGCTCCGCCAGCGCGTGCGCGCTCACCTGCGTCGGTGGGTCCACCAAGTGCGGCTCGAGCTGCGTCGACACCACCAAGGATCCGGCCAACTGCGGCACCTGCGGCAAGGCCTGCGGCACCGGCGAGGTGTGCAGCGGGAGCAGCTGCGCGCTCAGCTGCGTCGGCGGCGCGACCAAGTGCGGCACCCTCTGCGTCGACACCAAGAACGACCCGACCAACTGCGGCACCTGCGGCAAGACCTGCGGCGCGGGCGAGGTCTGCAACGCCGGCACCTGCGCGCTGACCTGCAGCGGCGGCAGCAGCAAGTGCGGCACGCTCTGCGTCGACACCAAGAACGACCCGACCAACTGCGGGGTCTGCGGGAAGAACTGCGCGACGGGCGAGGTGTGCAGCGCCGGTACCTGCGCCCTCACCTGCGTCGGCGGCGCGACCAAGTGCGGCACGCTCTGCGTGGACACCAAGAACGACCCGACCAACTGCGGGGTCTGCGGGAAGAACTGCGCGACGG
>CAZUZY010000452.1:4755-6419 GCA_964624885.1 uncultured Polyangiales bacterium
GCGAGGTGTGCAGCGGTGGCGCCTGCGCGCTGACCTGCAGCGGCGGGACCAAGAAGTGCGGCGCCATCTGCGCCGACGTCAACAACGACCCGAAGAACTGCGGCGACTGCGCCAAGGCCTGCGCCGGCGACGAGACCTGCTCCGCCGGGAGCTGCTCGCTGCTCTGCGTGGGCGGCGCCACCAAGTGCGGCACGCTCTGCGTCGACACCAAGAACGACCCGAAGAACTGTCTCGGCTGCGGCAACGTGTGCGCCACGCCCACCAACGCGGTGCCCATCTGCCTGCCCACGGGCTGCAGCTCGGTGTGCTCGCCCAACTTCGGCGACTGCAACGGCGACGGCACCGACGGCTGCGAGACCGACCTCAAGACCAACGCGAGCCACTGCGGCAAGTGCCTCAACGCCTGCGGCGACGGGGGCACCTGCGTCGGCGGCACCTGCACGTGACCCCGACACTGGGCCCCGACACTGGGCCGCCACCAGCGTCGCGAACTCGGCGCGGTCAGGAGCGCAGCGAGCGCACGCCGGCCTGGTGCACCTTGCCGGGGAGCGAACGCCCGACGATCGACTCGGCGACCTTGCCGGCCTCCCAGAGGCGCTCGAGATCGACGCCGGTCTGGATGCCCATCCCGTGCAGGGTGAACACGAGGTCTTCGGTCGCGAGGTTGCCCGCCGCGCCCGGCGCGTAGGGGCAGCCCCCGAGACCACCGACCGAGGCGTCGAAATCGCGCACCCCGCAGTCGAGCCCCACGACGACGTTGGCGAGCGCGGTGCCGCGCGTGTCGTGGAGGTGCAGGGCGATCTGCTCGGGCCGGAACTCGGCGAGGAACAGCTTCACGATGTCCCGGGTCTGCTTGGGGGTGCCGACGCCGATCGTGTCGCCGAGCGACACCTGATAGCACCCGAGCTCGACGAGCCGATGGGCCACCGCGAGCCCACGCCGCGGATCGATGGCGCCCTCGTAGGGGCAGCCCCACAGGCACGAGACGTAGCCGCGGACCGCGATGCCCGCCGCGCGGGCCCCGCGACACACCGGCTCGAACACGGCCAGCGTCTCGTCGACGGTCTTGTTGACGTTCTTCTTGTTGTGGGTCTCGCTGGCCGAGACGAACATGCCGATCTCGCGGATCCCGCCCGCGATCGCGCGCTCGAGGCCCTTCTCGTTGGGGCAGAGCGCGCTGTAGACCACCCCGGGCTCGCGCAGATCGACGAGGGCGCACAGATCGTCGGCGTCGGCGAGCTGGGGCACCCACCGCGGCGAGACGAACGAGGTCATCTCGATGCGGCCGAGGCCCGAGGCCGCGAGCGCGTCGAGCAAGCGCTTCTTCTTGGTCGTCGGGACGATCGCCGTCTCGTTCTGCAGGCCGTCGCGGGGCGACACCTCGTACACGGAGACGCGATCGGGGAGGGACTCGAACATGGCGCTACTTGACCACGGGCTTGAGGATGGTCTTGCCGTCCTTGACGACGACGTCGAAGTCGATGGCCTTGCCGCCGCTCTTGGTCTTGAGCTTCTCGGTCGTGTCGCGGAGGTTCTTGGCGAGCGACTCGTAGGTCAGGCCCGCCGTGGACTCGCCGTTGTTGCGGCGGGCCTCGACGTACTTGGCGTAGACCTGGCGGAAGTCGCCGCCACCACCGGCGACCGCGGAGGCGGGTGCAGCGGCC
>CAZUZY010000453.1:0-6406 GCA_964624885.1 uncultured Polyangiales bacterium
TGGCGAGCCCGCGCGCCGACACGCCGAGGACGAGCGCCGCGGCGGTGACCCAGAGGACCGCCACCGGCGCCGCCGCGGCACGCGGCGCGAGGACGATGGAGGTCAGCGACCACCCGAGCCACGCGAGCAAGAGCCCACCCCCGCTGGGCACGGACACGGAGCGCGGGCCGCGGACCAGCCCAAAGCCGAGGATCACCGCCACGACGGCGAGCAGGAGGCGCTTGCTCGCGGAGGAATCCAACGAAGGTCCGACGCGCGCGGCGACCGCGAGGGCGATCGCGAGCGAGAGCGCGTGGGCGGTCGTGACCTTGCGCCCGAGCGCGCCGGTGCGCCCGAGCGCCCCGCGGATCACGTCCCGTCCCCGAGCCCCGCGCGGAAGTCGAGCACCTTGCGCAGCGACACCTTGACCGGGTCCCGCGGCTCGCGCGCGAGGGCGCGCCGCAGGAGGGTGGTCAGGAGCGGGTGCCGGGTGCGGATGAGGTAGCGCTCGGAGAGGTCGCGCTCGAGGGCGTCCTTGCTGGCGAGCCCGTCGAGGAAGCGGAACACCGCCGCCTCCGGGTCCCAGGCCAGCCGCACCGCGGCGGCGGCCATCGCGACGGGGAGATCCTTGCCCTTCTCGCGCTTGTCGAGCTCGGGGCCGAGGCGCTTGCGGACGGCGGGCTCCTTCACCTGCGCGAGCAGTCGCACGATGGTGGGGAGCCAGTCGGCCGGCAGGGTGTCGAGATCGGCGAGCAGGGCCGCGTCGGCCTTGGTGGCCTCGGGCACGTCGAACCGCGCGAGCGCGATCGAGCCGTGCAGGCGCAGGCGTGCGTGCTCGTCGCCGAGCAGCGGGAGCAGCGCGGCGGGTGCCTTCGCGTCACCCACGTCACCCAGCAGATCGGCGGCGAACGCCGTCCGCCGCAGGTTGCTCGGGTAGCTCGCCGAGAGCTCGGAGGTGGCGAGCGCCGCGGCGCCGGTGGGCTTGTGCAGCGCGACGAGCGGGCCGAGATCGGAGCTGCCCTTGGCCCAGGCGAGCAGGAGTCGACCCGGGATCTTCGCGTCGGGTGCGGCGCGCAGGTACTTGTCGACGTCGCGCAGCTTGCAGGTGCCGTTCTCGACGCACACGAGGAGGTCGTTGGCCACGCGCGGATCGTTGGCCTTGCCGAGCGCGACGGCCGCGCGCAGCTTGACCGCCGGCTTGGGCGCGCCGGAGTACAGCTTGTCCCAGACGAGGTCCTTCTTGGCGAACCCGGAGAGCGCGTAGATGCTGTAGATAGCCTCCTCGCGCAGCGTCGCGTTCTTGCCGTCGACGAACGGCTCGAGCAGCGGGATCCCCTTCGGGTCGTCGATCTTCCCGAGCGCCACGGCGGCCGACACGCGCACGTAGTCGTTGGCGTCGGTGAGCGCCTTCTGCAGCATGGGCAGTCCCTCGGCGCGCTTGACGTCGCCGAGCACGAACGCCGCGTTCATGCGGATGCTCGCCTGCTTGTGGGTCACGAGCCCGCCGATCGCCTGGTAGAACGAGGGCGGATCGAGCCGCTCGAGCGCGAAGGCGATGTTGTTGAGCAGGCGCGCCTCGCGCACCTTGGGGAGCTCGGCGAGCAGCGCCTTGGTGGCCGCCTTGTCGCCGATGCGGCCGAGCGCGTAGGTCGCTCGGTTGCGCACGCGCCCGTCCTTGTGCTCCATGAGCGGCACGAGCGCGGACACGAGCTCGCCGGCGCGCAGCTCGGCGGCGGCCCGGATCCCGGCGAGCTGCACCTCGGTGTCGTCGGACTTGAGCGCGAAGCCCACGTCGTCGATCAGGGTGGTGCGGGCCATGAGGTGCCTGCTCTTCCAGACCCCCTCGAACGGCGGCAAGCGGCCGGCGCGCAGCTTGTCGGCGGGCGCGCGGAACGCCGTGCGCAGGGTGCTCACGGCCTTCTGGTCGCTCAGCATGCCGAGGGTGCGGTAGGCCGCGGCGAGGTTGTCCGGCGTCTCGTCCTCGCGCGCGAGGAGCTTCTCGAGCGGGGCCCGCGAGCTCGCGTCGGGGATCTTGCCGAGCGCCTGGATCGCCGCGCGCCGCACGCTGGGGCTCCACGCCTCGAGCGCGCCCTGCAGCGCGGGCAGCGCGGCCTTGTCGCCGATGCGGCCGAGCAGGCTCGCGCAGGTGAAGCGGATGCCGTCGTCGACGTTGTCCGCGGCGCAGCGGGCGAGCGCCTTGGTGGCGCGCTTGCCGAGGTTGAGGATGTCGGGGCTCGCGGGGAGCTCCTTCTTGGTGACGTTGATCAGCACCCCCTCGGTGGTGGGGATGGCGCCGAGCACCTTCTTCTTCTTCTTGCTGAGCTCCTCCGGTGTGGAGGCGGAGGCCATCTCGTCGTCGCCGTCGTCACCATCGTCGTCGGCGAGCGCCGAGCGACCCACGACCAGCAGCGACGGCACGAGCGCGAGCACGAGCCCGAGCGAACGAACACGCATGGGATCACCCTTCGAGGACGGACGACTTGGTGGACAGACGCTGGATCTCCTTGAGCAGGGCGTCGCGCCCGAGGCGCTTGGGCAGGTAGCGGATGGTGCCCTTGCGCCCCTCGCACTTGGACTGACCCTCGTCCCACTGCACGAGCTCGACGCCCCGGTTCTCGTAGAGGGCGAGGTCGAACGCCTCGTCGCAGCCACCCTTCATCGGCAGATCGACGACGATCCGGAGGGTGGCGCGCGGCTCGGAGGCCGCGACGGGGGCGTCGGGGGACATCGGCGCCGCGCACGCCGCCTTGCCGCACGCCGGGAGCACGAGGGCGAGCACGGAGAGGATGAGCCAGGTTCGCATCGGCCCCCCGAACGACCCGCAGAGGGCGTGGCATTCCCGCGCTAGAGTCTCCGCGGTGATTCGCCTCCTCTTCGCGCCCCTCTCCATCCTGTTGTGGGTGCTCCTATCGCCGCTGCGGGCGCTCCGTCAAGCACGCGCAGCACCCAAGGGCGCACTCCTCGAGGTGACGGTGCGGGGGCACGTGCTCGAGGGCCCACTGCGGCCAGAGCGGTGGTCGTTCTTCGCGCGGCGGCAGGACTCGGCGCCCACTCCGCTCGTGGCCGTGCGGCGGCTCGTCGACCTCGTGCTCGCCGATCCGCGTGTCTCGGGGCTGCTCGTGCGCGTGGAGCGCCTTGGGGCCGGGTGGGCCACGGCGGCCGCGCTGCGCGCGGAGCTCGCGCGGGTCCGGGCCGCCGGCAAGCGCACGGTCGCCTACCTGCCAGAGGGGGCGGGCAACGCCGAGATGCTGGTCGCCACCGGTTGCGAGACGCTGATCGCGCCGCCGGTGGTCGACGTCGCGCCGGTCGGTCCACGGGCCACCGGCGTGTTCCTGCACGACCTCCTCGACAAGGCCGGCGTGGACGTCGAGCTCCTCGCGCGCAAGGAGTTCAAGAGCGCGGGCGACCGACTGGCCCGCGCGAGCCGCTCCGAGCCCGATCGGATGCAGACCGAGGCCCTCGTCGGGGCGTTCGACGGCGCCCTGGTCGCCGCGATCGCCGAGGGCCGGAAGCTCTCCGTCGAGGAGGCGCGGGCCGCCCGCGACCTCGGACCGACGCGCGCCAAGGTGGCCGTGGAGCGGCGGCTGCTCGATCGCGTCGCGCACGACGACGAGCTCCCGGCCTCGCTCGGCGACCCGAAGCTGGGCTCGGCGGCGAGGTACCTGCGGGCCAAGCGGAGGCACCCGTTCCCGGTGCGGTTCCGGCAGCGCGTGATCGGCGTGGTGCAGGTGCACGGCACCATCACCGACGACGCGCCGTTGGTCGGTGGCCTCGGTCGCATGGCCGTGGCCAAGCAGGTCGTGGCCGATCTGCGCGCCGCGACGCTGGACCCGCGCGTCGTCGGCGTGGTGCTCGACGTGGACTCGCCCGGCGGCACCGTCACCGGGTCCGATGCGATCTGGGCCGCGGTGCGCCGGCTCGCGAAGGACAAGCCGGTCGTGGCGCGCATGGGCGACGTCGCGGCGAGCGGCGGCTACTACGTGGCGATGGCGGCGCGCGCCGTGATCGCGCACCCGCTGACCGTGACCGGGTCGATCGGCGTGGTCTCCCTGCGCCCCGTGCTCGCGCGGCTCGCGGCGCGGTTCGGCGTCGCGCGCGACGCCATCCACCTCGGTCGGTTCGCCGACCTCGAGAGCCTGCTGCGCGCCCCGACCGACGAGGAGCGGGCGCTGCTCGACCGCGAGATCGACGACCACTACGCCGAGTTCGTCGCGCTGGTCGCCTCGTCGCGCAAGCGCCCGCTCGAGGAGATCGAGCCGCTGTGTCGCGGGCGCGTCTACACCGGGCAGGAGGCGCAGCGGCTCGGGCTCGTGGACACCCTGGGGGGCTTCCCCGACGCGCTCGCCCACCTCCGGGCCGAGGTGGGCCCGGTCGACGAAGAGCCCGTCGTGATCGTCGGCAAGCACCCCGCGCCACGTCCGCCGACGCCGAAGGCCCTCGCGTTGCTGCCGGAGCTGCCGGGAGTCGCCGCCCTCGCGCCGTGGCTCGCGATGCTCGAGAGCCGCGCGCGGGTGGTGGCGCTCGAGCCGTTCGACGCGCGCTAGCCAGCCAGGTTCTTCATGAACAGGTCCTTCGACTCGCGGGGCGTCGCGGTCGGGCGGCCGACGTCGGCGCGCGCGCCGGTCTTGATGCGGACCTCGAGCAGCACCGGGCCCTTGGCGGCGACGAACGCGGGCAAGAGGGAGAGGAGCTCGGCGCGCGAGGTGGCGCGGAACGTCTCGCGATAGCCACACCCCTTGGCGATCGCGCAGAAGTCGACGTCGAAGCCCACGGTCGGCTGACCACCGACGCTGTCGTGGGCCGCGTTGTTGAGGATGACGTGGTGGTAGTTCTCGGGGCCCATCTGCGCGATGGTGGCGAGGCCACCGAGGTGCATGAGCGCGGCGCCGTCGCCGTCGAGGCAGTAGACGGGGCGGTCGCGCCTCTCGAGGGCGACGCCGAGCGCGATCTGCGAGGCGTGGCCCATGGAGCCGACGGTGAGGAAGTCGCTCGAGCGGTCCTGGCCGTTCTTCACGCGGTGCTCGAACAGCTCGCGCGAGGGCATGCCGGTGGTGCACACGAACGCCGCGCCCTTGGTCGCCGCGGTCACCTGGTCGGCGAGCAGCGCGATGGTCTCCTCGCGGCCGAGGTCGTAGCTCGCCGGGGTGGGGCGCTGGTTCTTGAGCTTGTACTTGTCGAAGGTGCCGGCGCGGACGAGGAGCGCGTAGGGCGCGTTCTTCTCCTTCATCCAGGCGATCGCGCGGCCGACCGCGGCGGCCGCTCCCGCGTCGTCGTCCGGCAGGGGCTCGTGGGCGATCTCGAGCGCCTGGATCAGCGGCACCTGCACGCGGCCCATCTTCACGTGCTGGGGCTCGTCCTTCTTGCCCGGCTCGCCGCGCCACCCGACGATCAGCAGCATGGGGATCGCGTAGACCTCGGGGTCGACCAGCGAGGTGAGCGGGTTCACCGTGTTGCCGAAGCCGGAGTTCTGCATGTAGACGCAGCCGAACCTCCGCGAGGCCAGGTGGTAGCCGGCGGCGAGGCCCATGGCGCTGCCCTCGTTGGCGGCGATGATGTGGCGCTCCGCGGGCGCGGTGTCGGTCACGAGCGCGCAGAAATCCTTGAGCAGCGAGTCGGGCACGCCGGCGAAGAAGTCGATGCCACTCGCGGCCAGGGTCTCGTAGAAGCGCTTCGGATCGAGCACGGGAACTCCTTGGGACAAGGCCCCACCGTGGGGGCCGGAGAAGCTAGCACGCGCGGGCCGCGGCGATGCTCACTTGGCGGCGAGGCGCGGCTCGGGTGCGAGGCTCGGGGCGCCGCGGCGGGGGCGCGCGAGCCGCCGGATCTCCTTGCCGACGATCTCGGGGAGCTTGCGGTGATACAGCGTGCCGTTGTGCCCGGTGTCGTGCAGCAAGAAGCTCGGCGCGCCCGGCAGGATGCCCGCGTGGGTGGGGCGGATCAGCTGGTCCTTGTCCGCGACGATGGAGAGGTGCGGCACCCGATCGAGGTGCTCGGGCGCGTTGCGGACGATGCGCCGGATCGCGCCGGCCCGCGGGAACGCGAGGGCCCGCAGCGAATCGGGGAACAGGTCGGCGAGCTCGACGCCGAAGAACGGGCTCGCGATGCTGATGGTCTGCACCACGCGCGGATCGTGGTGGTGCTCTTGCACGTACCAGCGGACGGCGAGCCCGCCGAGCGAGTGGCCGACCAGGTGCACGCGGGTGGCGGCCTCCTCGGAACGGATGGCCTGGTGGATCCGCCGCGAGATGCCGTCGAGCGTGGAGCCCGGGTGGTAGCTGAACGTGCGGACCGGCAGCCCCTCGGTGAGGCGGAGGTAGTCGACGAGCGGCGCGAAGGCCGCCGCAGTGGCCATGAACCCGTGCACCAGCACGACGAGGTCGGGCGAGGTGCCGCGGCCCGTCTCGGTGTGCGTGCGCCCGCGCCAGCC
>CAZUZY010000454.1:0-6380 GCA_964624885.1 uncultured Polyangiales bacterium
GCGGACCCCGCGGCGCAACGCGAGGCGGTCCAGCCCGTCGCCCCGGGCCCCCTCGCCTACCTCGCGCGCCCCGTCGCGCGCGTCGGCGTCCACTTCCTCGCGCGCAAGTACGACGCGGACCCCGAGACGCTCGCCGCGCACCTCGCGACGATGCGGGCCACCGCCGAGGGCCTGCGCGCAGAGCTCGGTGGACGCGCGCACCTCCACGGCGATTGCCTCGGGTTCGCCGACCTCCTCGCTGCGTCGTTCCTGCAGTGCATCTCCCCCGTCGACCACCCTCTGATCCCGCTCGGCCCCGCGACCCGCCGCGCGTGGCGTCGTCCGGAGCTCGTGGACGAGTTCGCCGACCTGCTCGCCTACCGCGACGCGCTCTACGCCACGCGGCCGAGCTGACCGAGGTCGTCGCCCGTCGGGTAGACTCGCTGCCGATGCCGACGCGAGCCCTCGGGGTGGTGCAGTTCCGCGGCCGCGAGGACGTGACCCTCGAGCTCGACGGCACGTGCGAGGGCGCCGCGCTCTCCTGGTCTCCGGTGTTCGAGCCCGAGTGCGAGGGCGGGCGTCTGCGGGTGAACCTCTGTGTGCTGCGCCTCTTCGACCTCGGGGTGCGCGGGCTCCCGGGTCCGCGCTTCGACTACGTCGAGGCCCTCTGGCGCGTGCGGGGTCGCTGGCGCAGCGCGCCCGCGTGGCTGGTGCTGCGCTGCGACGTGTGGCCGACCGTGCCGCGGTGGCTCGCCGCGATCTTAGACCGCTACGAAACCCGCGCGCCCGAGCGGTTCTCGGTGGAGGGCGACGCCCGCGGCCTCGCGGTCACCCTGCGCGCCGACGGCCACGACTTCTCGCTGCAGACGAGCGCGGAGGGCCAAACCGCGTCCGCGCTGTCGTCGGGGCTCTCGCTCCTGACCCTGCGGGGCGGCGCGGTGCACCACATCCCGTGGCAGGACGACGCGACGGCCGAGGCCACGAGCTATGCCTGCACCGTGCGCGACGAGGGCCTCGGGCGCGCGAGCCTCGGCGCCACGGTGGAGTGGGCGCCGCGCGCCGTCGTGTCGTGGGCGCGCGTGCACGCCTGCGCGCCGGCGTACCGCGTCGGTCGCGCCCTCCGCTGAAGGGCCTCAGAGGTAGAGCGCGAGGGCGTTGTGGTAGGCCACGCGGTCGAACCACAGGTCGCGCCACGGCTCGGCGAGCGGCGCTGTGTCGCCGATGGCGTCCGCCCACCCTGGCTCGGACCAGACCACGCAGTCCTCGTGCGCCTCGACCTGCATGGTGACGACGCCGCACCCCGGGTCGGCGCACTCCGGACACACGTAGAGCGTCGCGCGGACCGAACCGCGGGGCGAAGGAGGCAGGAGGCGACGCGCATACTCGCGCTCCGCGCGCCGATCGAGCCAGCCGAACACGGACACGACGTCGCCGAGCGCGAGCACGTCCCGCAGGCGGCGGCGGTTGACCGCGAAGTCGCGGTAGTCGCGCCGCGCGCTGTGGGTACCCCCCGCGCGCGTCGACTCGACCAGCGAGAGCTCGTCGAGGCCGGAGTCGTTCCGCGGCACCAGGCTACGCAAGGCCTCGGGAGCGTATCGCGTCGACCAGGTGTTCGAAACCGCTCGGCGGTGCGATGCTCCGGCCATGCCCACGCAGGAGCTCTACGCCGACGGCTGGATCGCGGTCGACTCCGACGAGTACGTCGCGCAGGAGTACGACGAGGACGCGGACGACACCGTGTCCACGCCGATCGAGGGCCTCGACGACGTCCTGCTCGAGAGCGGCGGGGTCGAGCTCGTGCTCGACTACCCGTTCGAGCTTCCCTACCGCGCGGAGCTCGCCGGCGACATCACCCTGCGCCGGATCATCGACGCGGTCCGGTCGGGCTTCCGTGAGATGTACCGCGGCGCGACGCACGCCCCCATCGAAGGGCTGCTCAACGAGCACGTCGCCGGCACCTACGGCCAGGCGTTCCACGGTATCCACGATCTCGTGATCGAAGGGATCCTCTTCCACGAAGAGGAGGGCCGCCTCGAGATCCTGATCGGGAGCTGATCGGCTTCGCCCTGGGTCACAGGGTCCATCGGCCCAACCGCCGAGTTCGACCTCGACGATCGCGCACCGATCAGACCGCTATGCTGCCAAGGCCGCGCGTGACGCGACCGGCCGCGATCGTCCTAGCGGCCGTGCTGACCACGAACTCGGCGAGAGCGTGCCCTCGGCGTCGGGGCACCGCCCCGCGATCTCCCGAGCACGCGCCTTGCTGAGAGGAGGCCCCATGAAGCTCCCCACTCGCTGCCTCCTCCTCATCGTGGGATCGCTGGCTGGCTGTAGCGCTGCTGCCGACGAGCCTGCTCCCACCTACGAGACCAAGGCCCTTGCCGTCTCCGGCAGCTGCGCGATCATGCGCGACCGCACGGTGCGCTGCTGGGACAAGACGGGCAAAGCTGTCGCGCCTGTGCCGAATCTTCACGACGTACAGCGGCTCTCGAGCTTCGGTGCTCCGCAGTGCGCAATCCTCGGGTCGGGCGCGGTCGCGTGCTGGGGCTGGACGGCTGGCATCGACGCTCTGCACGGGCCGACCACCGAGTCGCTCGGCCCCTTGGAGGTCGTCGCCGCCAAGGGGGCGCTGGACCTGGTCGCGGGCAGCGGCGACGGCACGACCTGTGCGGTGGTGGCTGGCGGCCGCCTCGCATGCTTCGGCGGTGCGTGGTCCACGTGCACATCTGGCTGCGCGGTCACCACGCCGGCCGGCTGCGAGGCCGGCGTGAAGCAGGCCATCTCCGCCGGCGGAGACACCGCCGTCCTGCGCATCGACGGTAGCGTCCACGCCTCGTGCAGCGGGCCGGCCGATCCGCTGGGCGTCGCCGTGGCGTTCTCGGCGGGTCTCGCGCACCGGTGCGCGGTCGCCGCCGACGGCACGCTGACCTGTCACGGCCTGGACCGCGGGCAGCTCGGCCGCCCCCTCGTGAGCAAGGACGCTCCGCGCACCGTCGTCCTCTCCGAGATCGGCCCGGTTGCCGAGGTGGTGAGCGCGATGCACGAGACGTGCGCTCGGACCGTCTCGGGCGAGGTGTGGTGCTTCGGCGTGAGCTCGGCCACCGGCGCTCGCCGCGACCCGACGCGGATCGAAGGGCTCGGCAAGGTCGTCGCGATCTCGATGAACCTCTGGACGACGAGCGTGCTCGATCCGGACGGCGGGGTGACGTCCTTCACCCCCTACGACGGCACGCCCACCAAGGTGCGCTTCTGACACCTGACGACCGCGGCTACTTCAGCGTCACCTTCGCGTCGGTGGGCAGCTTCGCGACCACCTTCGTCTCCTTGCCGTCGCCGGCCTCCTCGTCGGTCCAGGCGGCGAGCGCCACCACCGTGTCCGTCGTGACCTTCACGGTGTAGCCCTGCTTGAGGCCCGCGCAGTACTCCCCGAGGTCGGTGAAGCCGCCGTCCTTCGGCTTGAGGAACCCGCTCCGCTTGGTCCCACCCGCCACCGCGGTGACGACCCCGTGGTCGACCTGCAGCTTGGTGCCCTTGGCGTCCTCGAGGTGGATGCGCAGCCGGGTCTCGGCGCAGTCGCCGTTGTCGGGCATCGCGATCTCCTCGACCCGCAGCGTGATCGGCGAGACCAGCGCCGTCGCGTCGAGCGGCTTGTCCTTGCCGTCCTCGAAGCCCCGCTCGCTCCACTTGAGCTCCTCGCGGACGATGCGCAGACCGCCGTCCTTGGCCGCGAGCTCGAGCACCTTCTCGCCGTGGTCGGCGAATTTCCCGCTCTTCCAGCGCTGGACGAAGGTGAGCGTGACCTTGCCGTCCTCGACCTTGGTCGCGAGGGCGTCGGCGGCCACGGTCTGCTTCTTCCCGAACAGCTTCTTGCGGTCGGTCTTCCAACCCTCGAGGTCGAAGGTCTTCTCCTTGCCGTCGGAGGTGCGCCGGACGCCCTTGAAGGTGGCGTCGTAGAGCGCGGCGTAGGCGTCGAACTTGCCGTCGTTCTGCGCGGCGACCCACGCGTCGAGCAGCTTCTTGCCGTCGGCGCCGAGGTCTTTGGGGGGCGGCTTCTCGGACGCCGAGGCCGAAGCGGAGGCCTTCGCCTCGACGCTGGGCGCCTTGGCGCTCTCCTGCTTCTTGTCGTCACAGCCAGCGGCGAACAGCACGCACAACGAAACTCCCGACACCCAGGCCAGCGCTCGCATCGAAACCTCCCGGCGCCGAGGATAGCATCCACGTCCTCGGCGAAGACCGTCTCGGCGAAGCTACGGACCGCAGAGCTCGGAACGGGTGATGAACCTCCGCCCGGTGGGGCCCTCGAGCGAGAAGCCGGCCCCGCGCCCCGGCACCACGTCGATGACGAGGCGCGTGTGTCGCCAGCGCTCCCACTGGTCGGCGCCGATGTAGAACGGGCAGCCCTCGATCTCGCCGAGGAGCACGTCGCGCGCGCCGACGCGGAGCTCGCCGGCCGGGTAGCACATGGGCGCGCTCCCGTCGCAGCAGCCGCCCGACTGGTGGAACATGAGCGGGCCGTGGGCCGCCCGGAGCTCGCGGATCAACGCGGCGGCTCCGGGCGTGCACTCGACCCATCCCGTGGGGACGGCGCTCAGAAGAACCCCATCGGCTTCGGGTCGTAGCTCACGAGCAGGTTCTTGGTCTGCTGGTAGTGGTCGAGCATCATCTTGTGCGTCTCGCGCCCGATGCCGCTCTGCTTGTAGCCGCCGAACGCCGCGTGCGCGGGGTAGAGGTGGTAGCAGTTGGTCCACACGCGACCGGCCTGGATCGCCCGGCCCATCCGGTAGGCGGTGTTGCCGTCGCGGGTCCACACGCCGGCGCCGAGGCCGTAGAGCGTGTCGTTGGCCAGGGCCACCGCGTCACCCTCGTCCTCGAACGAGGTCATGCTGACCACCGGCCCGAAGATCTCCTCCTGGAAGATCCGCATCTTGTTGTGCCCCTCGAACACCGTGGGCTCGATGTAGTAGCCCCCTGCGAGGTCGCCTCCGAGCTCCGCGCGCCGGCCGCCGGTGAGCACCTTCGCGCCCTCCTTCTTGCCGATGTCGAAGTAGCTCAGGATCTTCTCGAGCTGGTCGTTGCTCGCCTGCGCCCCGACGGTCGTCGCGGTGTCGAGCGGGTTGCCCGGACGGTGCTTTTCGGCGCGGGCCACGGCGAGCTCGGAGAACCGGCCGTACATCGACTTCTGCACGAGCGCCCGGGAGGGGCACGTGCACACCTCGCCCTGGTTGAGCGCGAACATCGAGAAGCCCTCGAGCGCCTTGTCGAGGAACGTGTCCTCGTGGGCCATCACGTCGGCGAAGAAGATGTTGGGCGACTTGCCACCGAGCTCGAGGGTGACCGGGATGAGGTTCTCCGAGGCGTACTGCATGATCAGGCGACCGGTGGTCGTCTCACCCGTGAAGGCGATCTTGGCGATGCGCCGGTTCTGGGCGAGCGGCTTGCCGGCCTCGATGCCGAAGCCGTTGACCACGTTGAGCACGCCCGGGGGGAGCAGATCGCCGACCAGCTTCACGAGCTCGAGGATCGACGCCGGGGTCTGCTCGGCCGGCTTGAGGATCACGCAGTTGCCGGCGGCGAGCGCGGGCGCCAGCTTCCACGCGGCCATGAGCAGGGGGAAGTTCCAGGGGATGATCTGACCGACGACGCCGAGCGGCTCGTGGAAGTGGTAGGCGACGGTGTTCGCGTCGAGCTCGGCCGCGGTGCCCTCCTGGGCGCGGATGCACCCCGCGAAGTAGCGGAAGTGCTCGATGGTGAGCGGGAGGTCGGCGGCGAGCGTCTCGCGCACCGGCTTGCCGTTGTCCCAGGTCTCGGTCACTGCGAGTCGCTCGAGGTTCTGCTCGAGGCGGTCGGCGATCTTCTCGAGGACGCGGGCGCGCGCGGCCGGCGCGGTCTTGCCCCACGACTCCTTGGCGGCGTGGGCGGCGTCGAGGGCGCGCTCGACGTCGTCGGCGTCCGAGCGCGGGATCTCGCAGAACGGCTTGCCGTCGACGGGAGAGACGTTCTCGAACCAGCGCTCGTTCTTCGGCTTCACCCACTCGCCCCCGATGTAGTTCTGGTAGCGGCTCTCGAACGAGACGAGCGACCCCTGCGTGTTGGGCTTGGCGTAGATCATCGACGTGCCTCCTCTTGGTGTTTCGGACCCGTCGCCCTTCGCACGGTCCGTGCGCGCCCCGCGTCGTCGCGATTCGCGCCCGATCCACGCGCTGCTGCGGCGCGTCGTGTAGCGAAACGCTACGACGACCGCGGACGACGCTACGGAGTCGGCACGGCGCGCCTTGACCGAGGGATCCCGGCCGGTACCTTCGAGGGGTGTCGTTGGTGCTCGCCGCGCCCGATCTCGCGCTGTGGGAGCGGTTCCTCGAGGGCCGCATCCCCGACGCGGACGTCTCGGCCCACCCGGTGCT
>CAZUZY010000455.1:0-6379 GCA_964624885.1 uncultured Polyangiales bacterium
TCGAGCGGCGCCTCGTCGCGCAGCGCGCCACCGAGCGCACGAGCGAGGCGCCGCAGCGGGCGAGGTTGCTCGTCGAGCTCGGCCTCGCGTGCGAGCGCGCCGGCGAGCGGAAGCGCGCCCTCGAGGCCTTCCAGGAGGCGATGGCGGCCGACGAGTCGCTGCTGCCGGCCGTGCAGGGTGCCCGCCGGCTGTTCGGGCTCGCCACCTTGGCCCAGCGCCTCGCGCTCCTCGATCACGAGCAGAAGCTGGCCCGCGACGAGCGCACCCGCGCCGATCTCCTCGTCGAGCGAGCGCGCGCGCTCGAGGCGGCGTACGAGGACAAGCCCTGGGCCCCCGAGCACACCAAGTCGGTGCTCTCGGCGTATCGCGACGCCATCGCGCTCGTCCCCCAGCACGCGGAGGCGCTCAAGGGCTACGAGGCCGCGCTGTCGTCCGCCGTGGCCCACTCCGCCGACGGCGCGGTCAAGGAGCTCGCGGCCCACTACGCGCGCCTCGCCGATGCGTGGAGCGCGGACGCCGAGCTCTCGGCGTCGTGCCACGCGAGCCGGGCCCGGGTGCTCGAGCTGGCCGACGATCTCGTCGGCGCCGAGGAGGCCTACGCCGCCGCGCTCGTCGCCGATGGTCGGGTCGGCCCGGTGCGCGAGGCCTACAAGAGGCTGCTCGCGCGCCGCGGCGCGTGGAACAAGCTCCGCGACGTGCTCGCCGAGGAGGCCGGCCGCGAGGCCGATCGCCCGCGCAGCGTGCGCCTCCTCCTCGAGGCCGCCCGCGTCTCGAGCGATCGACTGGACGACGCGGGCCAGGCCATCGAGCTCCTGAACCACGCCGCCGCGCGTGCCCCGACCGACTCCGCGGTGGACGCCCGGGTGCTCGACGAGCTCGCGCGCAAGCTCACCGCGCGGGGCGACGCGCGCGCCGCGGCCGACGCGCAGCGCGCGTTCCTGGCCCACGAGCAGAACCCCGAGCTCCGCGCGATGGGGCTGCGTCGCCTCGCGACCAGCTTCGAGAAGGTCGAGGCGTGGGAGTCGGCCATCACCGCGCTCGCCGAGGCGCAGGCCCTCGAGCCGCTCCACCTCCCCACCCAGATCGCCCTCGATCGGCTCTACGACAAGCGCGGGCACCACGACGCGCGGGTCGCCCTCTGGCTCGACGAGGCGGCGAAGGCGCGCGAGCCCGCCCGCCGCGCCGCGGCCTACGTGCGCGCCGCCCACGTCGCCGAGGACGCGCTGGCTCGCCCCGACGAGGCCCTCGAGTACCTGCGCGCGGCGTGGGTCACCGACACGAGCAACCTCGACGCGCTCGACGAGCTCACCCGGCTGCTCCTGCCGCCGAACGAGATGCGTCACGGCATCGGCGGGGGCGAGGGCCGCAGCGCCCGCTCGCTCATCGAGCTGTTCGAGCACGCGGCGCAGACCACCCGCGAGCCCGCGCGCAAGATCGCCTTCCTCGAGAAGGTGGCCGCGCTCTACGAGGACGCGCTCGGCAACCCGGTCAAGGCCGCGGAGGTGTACCGCAAGGTGCTCGTCATCGAGCCCACGCGTCGGTTCGCCCTGCTCGCACTGCAGCGCGCCTGCGAGCGCTCCGGCGAGTTCCGGGGCCTCGCCGAGGCGATCGAGACCGAGGCCGATCAGGCGACCGACCGCGATCACGCGGCACAGCTGCGCCTGCGCGCCGCCGAGACCTACCGCGCGCGGGTCGGCGACCCGGGGCGCGCCGTGGCCCTCGTCCAGCGCGTGCTCGCCGATCACCCCGGCCACCCGCCGGCCCTGCGGGCGCTGCTCGCCGCGCAGGAGGCCGAGGGGCGCGTCGCCCAGATGGAGCAGACCCTGGAGGCGATCCTCGCGAGCAAGACCGCGGCGAACGACCCGGTGGCCGTGCACCTCGAGCTGGCCGAGCTCCGGCGCTCGCGCCTCGGGAAGAAGCCCGCCGCGATCGCCTCCTACCGGGCCGCGCTCGCCCTCGACCCCAAGAACGCCGTCGCCCGCCAGGAGCTCACCGAGCTGCTCGCCGAGGAGGGCAAGCACAAGGAGGTCGCGGAGCTGTTCGAGAAGATCGGCGCCGCCGAGGTCGACCCCGCCGCTGCCAGCGTGGCCTTCGTCCGGGCGGCCGAGGTGTGGGAGGGCCGCCTGGGCGACGACGAGCACGCCCAGCTCGCCTACGCGCAGGCCCTCGCGGTGAGCCCGCTGGACCTCGCCGCGTGGGACGGCCTCGCCCGCATCGCCGAGCGGCGCGGCGCGCTGCGGGAGCTCGAGGCCGCGTATCGCCTGCGCATCGAGCGCGAGGTGACGCGGGGCGCGAGCGTGCTGTCGCTGCGCTTCGCGCTGGCGGAGCTGCTCGTGCGCCGTGGCGACGATCTCCCCGCGGCGGCCGTCGCGCTCGACGAGGTGTTGGCCGAGGCGCCCACCCACGCCCACGCGCTGCGTCTGGCCGAGCAGGTGAACCGACGCACCAGGGACGACAGCGCCCTCTCGCGCACGCTCACCATGCAGGCCCACGCCTGCAAGTCCCCGCTCGGCAAGCGCGGCGCGCTCTGGGAGCTCGTCCGGCTGCAGGAGCGTCGCGCGTCGAGCGCCCCGCCGATCGCGGCCTACGTGCTGCTCTACGAGCTCGATCCGACCGACGACGCCGCGATCGCCGGCATCGTGCGCCTCGCCTCGGCGCGGCTCAACGAGGGGGCCGAGCGCAGCGACGACGGCATGCCCAACGTCCGCGGCCTGCTCGCCTTCGGTCTCCGGCAGCGCATCCTGCGCACCAAGGATCAGGGGCTCGCGACCTCCCTGCGGCTGCGCCTCGCCGACCTCCTCGAGGACTCGGTGGATCGCAAGGAGCTGGCCGAAGCCCTCGCGCTCTACCGCGCCATCCATGCCTTCGACGAGCGCTCCACGACCGCCATCGACGGCGCCCTCCGGCTCTCGGAGGCGCTCGGGGATCACGACGCGCTCGTCGCGGCCCACGAGCTCGCCGCGGGCATCGCCGAGCAGCGGGCGGAGGTGGTGGAGCACCTGCTCGCCGCGTCGGACATCGCTCGCCGCCGCGGCCGCGAGCCGACGGCCCTCGAGCTCGCGTCGCGGGCGCTGCGCGCGGATCCCGACTCGGAGCGCGCGGCCCTCACGGTCTCGGCGCTCTCGGCCAGCGATCCACGCGGCCTCGTCGATCGGCTCATGGAGGCGGCGTCGGCGGCCAAGTCGCCGCCGCGCGTGGTGGCGCTCGCCCGCGAGGGCGCGCAGATCGCCGCGCGTCGCCTCGAGAACATCCCCGTCGCGGTGGCCCTCCTCGCGCAGGCCCGCGAGGTCGCGCCGCCCGACGCGCCGCTGCTCCTCGATCTCGGCGATCTCTATGTGGCCCAGCGCACGTGGGCCGAGGCCTCGGGCGCCTTCGAGGCGGCGATCGGGTGCGCCACCACCGACGCCGAACGCGTCCGCGCGCACCGCGCCCTCGCCACCCTCCACGAGGGGGCGATCGAGGACACGCTGCGCGCCAAGACCCACTGGACCGAGGTCGTGCGGCTCGAGCCGAGCGACGTCGGCGCCCACCTCAAGCTGGCGAAGCTCCTGCGCACCCACGGCGACCTCGCCGGCGCCGTGCACGCGGTGGAGGCGATGCTCGCCGACCCGAGTCGACTCGACCCGGCGACCCACGTGGCGACGCTGCAGCAGCTCGCCGAGCTCCGCACCGCGGCGGGCGATCGGCGCGGCGCCGAACAAGCGCTCCTCGCGGCCGTGCGCCTCACCCCCGATCCGGCCGATGAGCCGTTCGGGCTGCTCGAGGCGCACCACGGCAGCGACGCGGCCTTCGCCCAGGCCCTCACCGAGCTCTGCGCCGATCCGAGCGCCGACCCCCGCTGGCACCTGCGCCTCGGGCAGATCCTCGTGCACCGCCTCGGACGTCCCACCGACGGCCTCGCGGAGCTGCGCCGCGCGGTGCAGGCCTCCGCGGCGAGCGGCGATCGTGCGAGCTGGCTCGTCTCGCAGCACGGCTTCGCGGAAGCGCTGCTCGGGGTCGGGGCCCTCGAGGACGCGGTGCGCGTCGTGCGCGAGGTGCTGGCCGTCGATCCGGTGCACGCGGGCGCGCTCGACGCGGGCTCCCGCGCCTTGATCGCCCTCGCACGCAAGGACGAGGCGGGAATCGTCGACGAGGTCCGCACCTACGTC
This sequence comes from uncultured Polyangiales bacterium, assembly GCA_964624885.1. Classification (GTDB taxonomy): domain Bacteria; phylum Myxococcota_A; class Polyangia; order Polyangiales; family JADJMO01; genus JADJMO01. The sequence continues at coordinate 4,149 of CAZUZY010000455.1, forward strand.
GGCTATCTGGACGGCGTGTCGGGCTTGCGCGCGCGGCGGCTCCTGCCGACCTCGCCCCGCCCGCAGGTGCTCGACGACGCGGCCATCTTCGGGCACGTGTTCCCCGCCGCCGCGCGCATCCCGGCGGTGGAGGTGCTCGACGCCATCGCCGACCAGGTCGGCAAGATCTTCCCGCCCGATCTCACCTCCCTGGGCCTCGGGCCCCGCGACAAGATCGGGCCTCGCTCGGGGCACGTGCTCCGCGCGTTCGTCGACCGCGCGGCCCTCGCGCTGGGGGTCCCCGAGATCGACCTCTACGTCCACGAGTCGCGCGAGCAGCGGGTACTCGTCGAGAACTTCGACGTCCCCGCCCTCGTGGTGCCGGCCGCGCTGCGCACGCTGCCCGAGCTCGAGGTGGCCTTCGCCATCACGCGCCTCGTCGCCAAGGTCGCGACCCGGACCTATCTGGTGGACAAGCTCCCACCGCGCGAGCTCGAGGAGCTGATCCTCGCGGCCGCCAGCGGCTTCGGGGGCAACGTGGGGCGCCTGCGCCCCGACGTCGAAGACCTCGCCAAGCGGGTGCAGAAGGCCATCTCTCGCAAGGCCCGTCGTCAGATCGAGGAGACCGCGCCCCACGTGGCCGGGTTCGACATCGCCCGCGTCGTCCGCGCGATCGATCAGGGCGCGAGCCGGGTGGGCTTCCTGCTCACCGGCGATCTCACCTCCGCGCTCGACCACGTGCGGCGCTGGGATCCGACAGCGATGGACGACCTCGGCGCCGAGGCCTCGGTCGGCGGCGATCTGCTGCGCTACGCGCTCGGCACCGAGGCCCCGCTGCTGCGCCGGCGCCTCGGCACCATCTGGTGAGCGCCCTCTGGTGAGCGTCCCGGCGTCGAGGCGGAACGGCTAGCCGAACAGCTCTTCGTGGACCTCGCGGAGGATCTCGTTGGTGTCCTCCGACGAGAGCCCGAGCTTCGCGGAGAGCGCGTCGATGGCGGCGGCCTCGGCGTGCGCCACGTGGTCGTCGACGAACGCCACCCCCGCAGCCATCCGGAAGGCGAACGCGCGCGATTCCTCGTTGGGGAGGCGGGCGGCGACCGCGTCGATGCGCTTGTGCCAGCCCTCCTTGGAGAGGAGCTCGTTGAGCTCCTCGAGCTTGGCCTGCACGTTCATGTGGGTGACGTGCATGTCGCCGATGGCCTGGATGCTCGCCGCGAGCCGCTCGACCTCGTCCTGCGCGACGTCGCCGTCGACGGCCGCCATCAGGAACATGGCCTCGACGATGGCCAGGAACTCGTCGGCGCGCGCTTGCTGCGCGGGCTCGAGCGCCTCGCCACCGAGCGACTTGGCATAGGCCTGGGCGGCCTCCTTGGCGCTCACACCCTGGGCCAGCTTGCGGAGCCGTGCGTCGAGGACCATGCCCGCACTCTACCACGAGGTCCGGCGCCGCCGTGGGCCCCGCGCGCGCTCACTTGGCGGGCGCGTCGTGGACGTTCTCGACGCCGCACTTGACCGTGTACTGCTGGCTCTTGCTGAGCGTGCGCACGAGGCGGTCCTTGTCGTCGTATTCGGCGATCACGATCCAGGGCCACCCGCAGGCGATGGCCACCTTCTGGTTGGACTTGCCGACCTTCTTGCCGTTGACCACGACGGTGCCGTCGGCGCCCTTGAGCGTGACCCACGCGTGTCCGGCGGGGAGGTCGCCAGGCTCGGCGACGACGGTCGTCGCGACCGACGCGGTGGTGGACGTGGAGGGCGTCGGAGGGGGTACGGAGACCGAGGCCGAGGGCACCACGGAGACCGGCGCCGAAGCGGTCACCGCGGCCGACGCGGTGGAGACCGGCTTGGTGGCCGGGCCGGAGGTGGCCTCCGCGACGTTGTCCTTGGTGGCGCTCGGCTTCGGGCTCGGCTTGGCGCTGGCCACGGTCGGCGCAGGGCCGTCGAGCACGCCGCTCTTGATCAGCGCGAAGCCGCCGAGGCCCGCCGCGAGGACCAGCCCGAGGAACAGCGGCGCCCGCGAGCGGGTCGGAGGCTCGGGGGTGCGCCGCATGCGCATGGTCGGATCGGCGGGCTCGGGCACCACCGCGGGCTCGTCGGAGACCACCTCCGAGCGCGGCTCCCCGTGCGCCGGCTCCGCCAGCGCCTCGGGCGGAGGAGGCGGGGGCGCGGGAGCGACCACCGCCGGGGCCGGCGTGAGATCGGTGACGGCGAGGATCGCGGCGGGGACGACGGGCGCGGCGGGCTCGGGCTCG
>CAZUZY010000456.1:0-6367 GCA_964624885.1 uncultured Polyangiales bacterium
GCCGGATCGGGCAACGAAGACCGCGGCGCGACCATCGTGCCGTCGGCGAGGTGGCCGAGCAGCGCGTCGAGCTCGCGCGCCACCGCGACCGCGCTCGAGGGGCGCACCTCGCGCTCGCGGGCGAGGAGGCGCTGCACGAGCGAAACGATGGGATCGGCCAGATCCGCGCGCAGATCGGCGAGCCGCGGCGCGGGCTCGAACAGGATCTGCACCATCACCGCCATCGCGTTGTCAGCGGGGAACGCGGGCAACCCCGCCAGCGCCTCGAACAGCACGCACCCGAGCGAGAACAGGTCGGCGCGGGCGTCGACCTCGCGCGCGCTCCGTATCTGCTCGGGCGCCATGTAGCGCGGGGTCCCCACGCGCACGCCGGTCTGGGTGAGCGAGGACGAGCCGTCCGCGCGGGCGACGCCGAAATCGACCAGCTTGGCCGCGGCGAGCTCGCCGCCGGGCAGCATCACGTTGGCCGGCTTCACGTCGCGGTGCACGACCCCCGCGGCGTGGGCGACCGAGAGCGCCTCGGCGAGGCGACGGGTGAGGAGGAGCGCGTCCTGCACGCGCAGCGGGCGCCCCTCGAGCCGGCCCTCGAGCGTGGGCCCGTCGATCCACTCCATGACGAGGTAGGGCGCGCCGTCCTCGAGCGACCCGTGCGCCACGTGCCGCACGATCGCGGGGTGGTCGAGCTGCTCCAGGATCTCGGCCTCGAGCAGGAACCGGGTCACCATCTCGGCGTCGGGCTCGGCGCGCTGGATTCCGAGCACCTTGAGCGCGACCATGGCGTGACCCTGGGCGAGGTCGACCGCGCGGTGCACGACGCCCATGCCGCCCGAGCGGACGGAGTCTTCGAGGCGGAAACGCCCGCCCACGACCTCGCCCGGCTTCATCGCGGCCTAGCCTACCGCGCGTCCCGTTCCGTGTCGCAGCGGATGCGCGGAGGCGCGAACCGGATTAGCCTGTGCGCCGCCATGAACCTGCGCACCCTCGCCCTCGGTCTCGTGTCCTCGGCGCTGTTCCTGTCGGCGTGCGGCGCCTCGAGCGACGTCGCGCTCGGCAACGACCCGGCGGTGCGGCGCGAGGCGGTGGGCGCGTTGAACGGCACCGACGGGCGCGTCGGCATCGTGCTGCAGTACGGCAAGGTGAACTTCTTCTCGTGCGGCGGGCCCGCCACCTACGCCTCGCACACCAAGTGGCTCCGGGGCGACGCCCCCGACTACGACCGCTTCTCGCTCGCGGCCGATGGTTGGTCGGTGACCGCCGAACGCGTCGCCGGCCACTGGTCGGGCAAGCTCCGTCGCCCGACCGACACGGCCGACCTCACGTTCGACGCCTACTACGTCGACCCGTACACCTCGGCGGGGCTCTACGAGTCGACGCAGCCGGAGGGGCTCGCGGGGGTGGTCGTGTTCCAGCGCACCAAGAGCGATCCGGCGACGGCGCTCGGCTCGTTCAAGCTCGTGGGCGGTGGGTTCGCGCAGGTGCTGCCGGTCCGTACCGCGCGCGAGGCCGCGGGGCTCTTGGTCGAGGTCCCGTTCGCGAGCGGCGCCCGCCAGTTCTACGTCCAGCAGAGCCTCGTCGCGCGCTAGCGCTTGCGCGCGTCGATCCCGAGCGCCTCGAGGCGGCTCACCAGCGTCGAGCGCGGGATCTCGAGCGCGCGCGCCACCTTCGAGATCACGCCGCCGTGCTCCGCGATCAGCGCGGCGAGCACCGAGCGCTCCGTCGACTCGAGGAGCTCGCGCTCGGCCCCGAGCGCGCGGAACCGCATCACCGGCGTGCCGACCGGCGCCGTGCTCGTGGGCTTGGTCGTCGCGTCCACGCCGAGGTCACGTGGGTCCACGTGGTCGACGTCGATCACCGTGGCGCGCGGGTCGCGGAGGCGCGCCCGGGAGAGCGCCCGGTGCATCACCCGCTCGAGCTGGCGCACGTTGCCCGGCCACGCGAGGTCGGCGCCGAGGAGCCGCTTGCGGAGCGCCACCGACAGCGAAGGCGAGCGCTCGGGATCCGCGCGGCGGAGCCAGCTCTCGGCGAGCGAGGGCACGTCCTGTCGCCGGTCGCGCAGCGGCGGCAGGTGCAGGGTGACCGTCGCGAGTCGGTAGTAGAGGTCCTCGCGGAACCGGCCCTCGGCCATGGCCGCCTCGAGGTCGCCGTTGGTCGCGGCGACGATGCGCACGTCGGCGCGCTTGGGCTCGGCGCGCTCCCAGCCGAGCGGCCGATACGTGCGAAACTGCGTGAAATCCAGCAGGATCTTCTGCGCGTTCGGCGAGAGATTGAGCACCTCGTCGAGGATGAGCGTGCCGCCGTGCGCGAGCTCGACGAGCCCCACCCGCTTGCCGGTGGCGCCCGAGTACGCGCCGCGCTCGTGGCCGAACAGCTCCGAGGTCACCGTGTTGAGGTCGTCGCTGGCGCCCAGCATCGCGCGCACGATGGGGCGACGCCGCGAGGCCGTCGCGAGGGCGTGGGCGAGCAGCGTCTTGCCGGTGCCGCTCGGACCGAGCACCAGGATCGAGGCCTCGGCGTCGAGGCACGAGGCCACCTCGGCGCGCACCGCAGCCATGCTGTCGGGCCGGAGCAGGTCGTCGAGGCTCGGCACGCCGGCCTCGATCTTGGTCTCGACGGCGCGCAGGGCGTCGCGCGCCGAGGCGAGGCGGTCGCGCTCGACGATCACCGCGCCGAGCAGGCTCGCGGCGTCCTCGGCGAGCGCGCGGTGGAGCGGCCCGACGTCCTCGTCGAACGAGCGGTAGTCGACGTAGAGCACGCCACCGCCGTGCATCGGCGCCGCGAGGGCGGCGAGGATCCCGAGCGAGGCCATGCTCGCCGAGCCCGCGTTCTCCTCGAGCGGCCGCACGAGCAGAGAACGCTGCTCCTTGCGCACCGTCCGCACGAGCGTGCGGCTGATCTCCTCGCGCTCCTCCGCGGTGAGCGTGCGCCGCTCGGTGCCACCCCGGGCGTGCACCACCACCTCCCCCTCGTCGCCCAGCGGCAGGAGCAGGAGGCCACGGTCGGCCCCGAGCGCCGAGACCACCGCGTCGAGCACGGTGTCCACACCCGCCCCCTGGAGCAGGGCCGCCGAGGCCGCCGCCACCACGGCCCGGCTCGCCTCCACGAACCTCGGGGGATCCATCACGCGGCGAATCGTCACCCGGGGATCCTATCAGCCCCGCCCCCCACGGGGCCCCTCGTGCTAGACGGCCGGGTTCCATGGCCCTCGGTCCCCGCCTGTTCCTGCTGGCGCTCTTCGCGCTGCCCGTCTCGGGTGGGGTGGGCTGCGGCCCGGAGAAGCCTCAGGCGACCGGCCCGCTCAAGTACACCGAGAACGCCAAGCGCGCCTACGAGGACGCGCTCCTCGTCTACAAGGACAAGGACTACCTCGAGGCGAGCACCCGGTTCCGCGAGGTCCGCCGCAAGTTCGCCTTCTCGGAGTACGCCCCCCTCGCGCAGCTGCGCCTGGCCGACATCGAGTTCGACCAGGAGAAGTGGATCGAGGCCATCTCGGCGTACAAGGGCTTCGTCCGCGAGAACCCGAAGCACAAGGAGACCGCCTGGGCGCGCATGCGCATCGCCCGCGGCTACTACAACCAGATCAGCGACGCCCTGCTCCTGCCCGACCAGGCCGAGCGCGACCAGTCGGCCGTGAAGGAGGCCGCGCGCGAGATCCTGAGCTACGTCGAGGACTTCCCGGACGGCCCGCAGGTCGCCGAGATGAAGGAGCTCTACGCCGACGCGCTCGCGCGCCTGGTGGCCCACGAGCTCTACATCGCGCGCTTCTACCAGAAGAAGGGCAAGCTCGAGGCCGCGCTCGCCCGTGTGGGCTACGCCGTCACCAAGTACAAGGGCTCGCGCAAGGACGTCGAGGCGCTGGTGCTCCAGGGCGAGATCCTCTTGATGCTCAAGCGCAAGAGCGAGGCCCGCGGCACGTTCCAGTACATCGTCACCAAGTACCCCAACGATCCGCGCACCGACCAGGCCAAGAAGTACCTCGCGGAGATCGACGCGACGCACTGACATGGCGAGCGCCCGCACGGCTCCGCATGCAGCCGGACGGGCGACCAAGAGCCCCGGCGAGGGCCCGCCGCCCGCGGGATCGCCGTGGGATCTGCCCCTCGACGAGGCCCCGCTCGCGTTCCTCGATCTCGAGATGACCGGCCTCGCGCTCGACCGCGGCGACCGCGTGATCGAGGTGTGCATCGAGCGCGTGCGCGGCGGGGTGGTGGAGGCGCGCCTCGAGTCGCTCGTGGATCCAGGCCCGGGAAACTGGGACACCCGCAGCGGGGACGTGCATGGGATCGCCCTCGGCACGCTCGCGGAGGCGCCGCCGTTCTCGTCGATCGCGGCGAGCGTGGTCGAGCTCCTCGACGGCGCGGTGCCCATCGCGCACGCCGCCGAGTGGGACCTCGCGTTCCTGCACGCCGAGCTCGATCGGGTGGGGCTCGCCGGGCCGACCCACGCGCTCGACACGCTGGTGCTCGCTCGGCGCGCGTTCTTCCAGCCGTCGTACGCGCTCGCCGCCCTCGCCCGCGCGTTCGCGATCGACCCGGGCACCGCGCACCGCGCAGGCGACGACGTGCGCACGCTCCGCGGGATCTTCGCCCACGTGGTGAAGGAGCTCTCGCCCGCGACCCCGCGCGACCTCTGGATGGTCCGCATCGGCGAGAACGAGCCTCGCCCCGGGGTGGTCGCGGCCTGCGAGGCGGCGATCACCCGCGGGACACCCGTGCAGGTGACCTATCGCCCCGCCTCGAGCGGCCCCAAGGAGTTCGGGATGGTGATGACCGCCCTCGACGGCCCCCACGTCCACGGCTTCATGGTCCCGAGCCGCGGCCGCCGGACCCTCCTGCTCGCCCGGGTCCTCCGGGTCGAGCCCCTGCCGCCCTGAGCCGTCCCGGAAGCCCGGGGTTTCGCCGCTCACGGCGATGGGCTACCCCCGGCCCGCGCGATCGCCGTCCTCACCCCGCGCCCTCGAGGTCTTTCGTCGTGTCCGTCCTGTCTTCGCCCACGTCTGGCCGCCTCCTCGCGCTCGTCCTCGCCTGCGGGCCGCTCCTGGGATCGCTCGTGGGCTGCCCCGACCCGACGACGGGTGGCACGGTCAAGCCCGGGCCGCGCAACGAGCTCGCGAACAAGTGGCTCAAGCGCGCCGGCGAGGAGTACGCCACGCTGGACCTCACCGAGGCCAAGGACAGCATCGAGAAGGCGGCGAAGAACGCCCCTGGTGACAAGGACATCGGCCTCCTCGGCGCCAAGATCCACCTCGCCCGGCTCGACTTCAAGGCGGCCGTCAAGGCGCTCGAGGGCATCGAGGGCTCCGAGGCCGCCGGGCTCCGCGCGCGCGCCTACTGGTACGACGACGATCTCGCGCACGCCTCCGAGGAGCTCACCCGCGCCCTCGAGGACCCGGATTTCAAGGACCCCTGGGCCAAGCCGGTGCGCGAGCTCGCCGGCACGCAGGGCGCGGGTCGCAAGCCGTTCCAGCTCAAGGACACCTCGGCGCGGCTGGTCGAGCTGCGCATGCCGCGCGACCTGTACCCGGCCATGATGGTGCCGATCGAGGTCGACGGGCAGACCACCGTGGCGCTCGTCGTCACCGGCGTGCCCGAGGTCGTGCTGGACCAGAAGACCCGCAGCAAGCCGAGCTGGGTCTCGATCCGCATCGCCAACGACAAGAACACGGCCTCGATGGAGTTCCGCGACGTCCCGGCGCTGGTCGAGGATCTCTCCGGCTACTCGCAGCAGCAGGTGCCGATCGGCGCGCTCATCGGCGCCAACTTCCTCCGCCGCCTGCACGCCACCTTCGACCGCGGCGCCGACCAGCTCGTGCTGCGCCGCGACGACCCGCCGAACCCGCCCACCGTGACCCGCCTGCCCGTGGCCTGGGTGCGCGGCGGCGGCATGGTGGTGCGCGCCACCATCAAGAAAGAGTTCGAGATGAGCGGCGGGCTGTGGATCGACAGCGGCTCGCCCTGGGGCCTCGCGTTCCCCGACCCCACCTGGAAGACCGTCGGCGTCGACGTCAGCAAGATGCAGACGTACAACGACACCAAGTACGAGCGGCTCACCAACATCAAGCTCGGGGCGCTCGATCTCGGGCCGGCGGTCGGCGTCTCCGGCGCCACCGCGATCGACGACAAGCTCAAGCAGCTCGACGTCACCACCATCGGCGCGCTCGGCATGACCTTCCTCGGCGCGATGCGCGTGTCGCTCGTCGAGAACGGGCGCACGATGTGGATCGAGACCGACCAGGACACCTCGGGCATCCTCGCGCCGAACCTGAACGTGAAGCCGCCGCCCAAGGTCACGCCGGCCGGGTCCGGCAGCGCCAAGCCCGCGGGCTCGGGCAGCGCCAAGCCCCCCGCGCCGCCGGCCTCGAGCGCCAAGC
>CAZUZY010000457.1:0-6317 GCA_964624885.1 uncultured Polyangiales bacterium
CGGGGCAGACCTTCGGTGGCGCCTCGCGCCCGCCGTCGTTCGAGGGCGCCGCGGCCACCGGTGACGAGGAGGACGAGACCATCGGCGTCACCATCGGCGACGAGCGCGACGAGCAGCCCACGCGTCGCGCCATCGTGCTCGAGCGCGTCCCGCAGCAGCAGCAGGGCCGCGGCAACCAGGGCGGCGGCAAGCAGCAGGACTTCCGCGCGCCGGGCTTCCAGCGCAGCGGCAACTTCGATCTGAGCGCGTCCCCCGCGCTCGAGGGCACCGACCCGATCGACGAGCTCGCCGGCCGCGATCTCTCGGACCTGGTCCTCAACGTGCTCCTCACCTCCGATCGCAACCAGGGCCCGGTGCCCTTCCGCGCGATCGCCGAGGCCGCGCAGCGCAAGGGTCGCCTCACCGGCGATCTGAACGTCGCCACCACCGCGCTCGCCGCCTCGGCGCGTGCCGACAACCTGCGTCGTGAAGCCGAGGGCCTGCGCCCGCGCTTCCGGTTCGCGCAGGGTGGCCGCGTCGCGCCGACCGACTGGTCGCTCGGCAGCGATCTCCTGCGCCTCGAGCAGGAGGCGGTCGCCGCCCTCGATCGCTACCGCGACGCCGCGCGCCGCACCCTCGCGAGCAAGCTGCAGAAGGACCTCTCCGGTCCCGCGCTGATCGAGCTGCTCCTCGTCGCTCTCGAGCGGCTCGGGTTCCGCGACATCAAGCCCGTGCGTCGCGCCGGCCTGCCGGGTGGCGAGAGCCACTTCTCGGCCGTGCACGTGACCCTCAACGACGAGGTGCGCACCGCGATCGTCCTGCGCCGCGACGGCCGCGAGATCGGCCGTGAGCGCGTGATCGATCTGCGCGGCTCGCTCCACCACTACGGTGGCGGCAACGGCGCCGCGAGCGCGGGCTGGCTCATCACGACCGGCCAGTGCCTCTCCGGCGCGCGCGAAGAAGCGGCGGCGCCGGGCACGCCGCCGGTCGCGCTGTTCGACAGCGTCGCGTTCGCCAAGCTCCTCGAGCAGGCGGGCGTCGGCGTCACCAAGACGCGCTTCGACCTGCCGTTCCCGGACCTCGAGCTCCTCGAGACGCTTCGCGGAGTGTGAGCGGGGAGGGGAGGGGGCTCACGGGCCCCCTCCTTTCTTTTTTGTCCCCGACTCGATCACCTCACTTCACGGGCGGGGGCTTCGGGACCTCTTTGTCCGTGAGGACGCAGGAGGCGAGGTCGAAGAGCATGAACTCGAGGACCTTCTCCTGCGGGGTGAGCGCCGCCGTGGTGCAGCTCGCGGGGAACGTGCCCGAGCCACCGCCCGACGCGATGTGGAAGCTCGAGTAGACGACGCGGCCGCACTGCGACTCGGCGGGCTTGCCGACCGGCGCGTTGAACGTGAAGTGCTGCACGGTGGAGCTGTTGCTGATCCAGCGCTGCGTCGCGCCGAGCACGCCCGTCGACCGCGAGTAGGTGCCGGTGAGGTTGATCTGGCCGAGCGTGGTGGTCGCGCCGACCTTCTGCAGCCACTCCGCGAGCGCCTTGCCCTTGGGGAACGAGGTGTCGATCGTGAAGGGGTTCGCGGTCGAGCCCGAGCCCCACGTGGCGGTGCCGTTCCAGGGCGCCGGCGCGCTCGCGTCGACCCAGGGGTAGCTGAGGTCGGTCGCGAAGACGCGGCCACCGGCGTCGGCGTAGTTCACGACGTTCTGCTTCGACGGGGCATCGGTCGCCACCGACGAGCAGGGGAACGCGACGAGGTCGTACTTCTTGAGCGTGGTGAGATCGCCCCACAGCGCGGTGCCCGCGGGCGTGGTGGCGCCGAGGGTCTCGCCGTTGCCGTGGTAGATGTGGATGCGGCCCTTGCCGGTGTTGACCGTGAACTCGCTGTCGTCGATGCCGATCTTGCGCAGGATGCACTCGGTCGGGTCGTAGGTGCTGGTGACGATCGCGGTGAGGGGGATGTCACCCTCGCTCTGGTTCTTGGGCAGGCGGGTGAGGTCGGGCCCCACGGCGTTGTTGGTGCAGGCCTCGATCTTGGGGATCGTGACCTGACGGCGCCAGCGACCGATCTGGATGACGAGCGGGATGTTGTCGCCGACCGGCACGTTCTCGAGGCGGAACTTGCCGTCGGAGCCGGAGAGCGCGGAGACGATGGGCTCGCCCGAGGCGACGCCGCACTTCTCGCACGTGACGCCGGGCTTGAACGCGTCCACCGGGGCGTTCGGCACGTAGACGACCGCGTTGTAGAGCGGGTCGGTCTTGGCCGGGTTGAACACCGTGCCGGTGATGGTCGTGGTCGTCGTGCCGTCGGGGCACTTCACCTGCTTGCACTGCAGACCCTTGCACGCGGGCGGACTCCCTCCGCCGTCCTCGTCGAGCAGGACGTCGAGGGTGCTGCCACCGTCGTCGAGGGTCACGTCGCCGAGCGAGCCATCGTCGTTGTTCGCGTCACCGAGCGGGACCGGGTCACCATCCTGGCGTCCGGCGGAGCAGGCGACCAGGAGCGCGGGGAAGAGGAGGGCAAGACGACTCATCCGTGGAGGATGCCGTACGGAGCGAGACTTGGCCAGGCGGCGTGCCGACGCTGCCAGCGCGCTGGCCGCCCCGAGCCTCTGCCGTGGACGTTGTAGGATGGCGGGGTGCGCCCCGTCCTCCTCGCCTTCGCCCTGCTCGTCGCGATCGCGCCGAGCGCATGCAAGCGCGACGACGACGACGAGGAAGAGGCGCCCAAGAAGAAGAAGAAGAAGAAGCACCCGGAGGCCGACGGCGCGGTGGCGGTCGTCGACGCGGCCCCCGATGCCATCGACCTCGGCCCCAAGCCCAAGTCGTTGCCCGACGGCGACCTCCTCGCACCGAGCGAGGTCGCGCTGCTCAAGACGTCGGGCGGTCCGCTCGTGATGTTCGTGGAGGGCGAGACCCCGGTGTTCCGGTACGGGCGCGCCCAGCTCGGCTGGGGTGGCCTGCACGTGACGCTCTCCACCGAGAAGATCGGCTGCTCGTACGCCACCCCCGGCGACGAGTCCTACCAGATCGACCTCGATCTCTCCCCGGGGCCCGGCGGCACCTACTACGCGGGACACGCGATCGGCGTCGCGGTGTCGTGGAACTCCGCGCGCCTCAAGCTCAAGCAGACCCACGCCGGCCCGCACCAGACCAAGCTGCTCCTCGACCCGTTCGTGGCCAAGGACGGCGAGCACCTCAAGGGCACGCTGTGGGTCGACCAGACCACCAAGGTGTCGCGCCCGGACGGCACCCGCGTGCAGTACGACTACCGCGCGCGCGGCAGCTTCGACCTCGTGATCTGCCCCGGATACGGCGCCGCGGTCGGCCTCGATCCACTCGCCAAGACCGCGGGCCCCGGCCTGGTCACCGGCACGTTCGGCGGGCACGCCTTCACGGCGAAGTCGGCGCTCGCCTTCGTGCAGAAGGACTGGAGCAGCGGCCTCCACTACCTCGACTCGATCGAGCTCTACGCCGTCGAGGAGCCGCCGTGCTCCGACCGCTACAAGCTGACCGCCACCGAGCACCTCACGGTCCGCGCCATCGGCGGCAGCGGGACGCTGTTCCCCCTCACCGGCCAGCAGCCGATGGAGCCGGCGTTCACCGTGCCGAAGACGATCCCCGGGGGCTCTGGCTACCCCAAGTGGTTCGGCGGCGGACAGCGACGCGGCTGGGTGCAGTTCGATGCGTTCGATCTCTCCGCCACCAAGCTCTCCGGCGACCTGTTCGCCGAGAGCTCGCCGGGCTCGAAACCCGAGGAGACCGGCAAGTTGACCGGGCACTTCTCCGCCAAGATCTGTGGCGGGATCTGACCCCTATACTGTACGCCTGTATAGGCTAAGCTCTCGGAGTGACCGCCGTACCCTGGTCCCGCGAGACCGGCCTCGAGGCCGTGGTGAACAAGTGGCTCGCGCGTGGCGTCGTCCGCGACGACATCGTCGCCGACGAGGAGCGCGCCTCGTCCTCCGGCCAGTACGCCGAGATCCCCGAAGGGCTCCCGGCGCCGCTCCGCGCGGCCCTCGGCAAGCGCGGGATCGGCTCGCTGTACGCCCACCAGGTGGACGCGTTCCGCGCGGCGACCAGCGGCAAGCACGTGGTGGTGGCGACCCCGACCGCCTCGGGCAAGTCGCTCTGCTTCCACCTGCCCGTGCTGACCGCGCTCCTCGCGGACCCCCGCGCCCGCGCGATGTACCTGTTCCCCACCAAGGCCCTCGCGCGCGACCAGGAGGCCTCGCTCCGCGCGCTGATGCAGGAGGCCGGCGTGTTCCAGAAAGGCGTCGGCGGGGCCGTCGTCTACGACGGCGACACCCCGGGCGACGCGCGCCGCGCGGCCCGCGAGAAGAGCGGCATCGTCCTCACCAACCCCGACATGCTGCACGCGGGCATCCTCCCCCACCACGCCGCGTGGTCGGCCACGTTCCAGCAGCTGAAGTACGTCGTCCTCGACGAGCTCCACACCTACAAGGGCGTGTTCGGCTCGCACCTGGCCAACGTGATCCGTCGGCTGCGCCGGGTGTGTCGGTTCCACGGGTCCGACCCGATCTTCGTCTGCGCCACTGCCACCATCGGCAACCCACGCGAGCACGCCGCGCGGCTGCTGGGGCTCGATCCCGACGAGATCGTCTTGCTCGCCGAGAGCGGGGCGCCGCGCGGCACGCGCCGGGTGCTCGTCTACAACCCGCCCGTGGTCAACGCGGAGCTCGGCATCCGCGGCTCGTGCCCCAAGCGCGCCGTGCGCTTCACCGCCGATCTGCTCAAGGCCCGCGTGCCCACCATCCTGTTCGGCGCCTCCCGCAACGGCGTCGAGACCATGCTCAAGTACCTGCGCGAGGCCACCGCCGGGCACGTCCCGCCCGAGGCGATCATGGGCTACCGCGGCGGCTATCTCGCCGACCAGCGTCGCAAGATCGAGGAGGGCCTGCGCAAGGGCGACATCCTCGGCGTGGTCGCCACCAACGCGCTCGAGCTGGGGGTCGACATCGGCGAGCTCGACGCGGTGGTGTGCGCCGGGTACCCGGGCTCCATCGCGGCCACCTGGCAGCGCTTCGGCCGCGCGGGTCGTCGTGGCGCGCCCAGCATCGCCTTGCTCGTGGCCTCGAGCGCTGCCGTCGACCAGTACCTCGCGCGCGAGCCGAGCTACCTGCTCGGCTCCCCCGTCGAGGAGGCGCGCATCGACCCGAACAACGTCGAGATCCTCGTGCAGCACATCAAGTGCGCGGCGTTCGAGGCGCCGTTCGAGGACGGCGAGGGCTTCGGCGATCTCGGCGCCGCCTCCACGCGCGACGCGCTGCTCTGGCTCGCGGACTCGGGCCTCGTGCACGAGGTGCGCGCCGGCGAGAAGGCCCGCTTCCACTGGGCGAGCGACGTCTACCCGGCGAACCACGTGCCGCTGCGCTCGGTGTCGTGGGACAACGTCGTCATCGTCGAGCAGCGCGCCGAGCTGCAGGACCGCACCATCGCCGAGCTCGACTGGCGCGCCGCGCAGACCATGCTGCACGAGCAGGCCATCTACCAGCAGGACGGCGCGCAGTACCAGGTCGAGCGCTTCGACTTCGAGAACCACAAGGCGTACATCCGCCTCGTCGACCCGGACTACTACACCGAGGCGATGACCTACGTGAAGGTCGCCGTGCTCGAGGAGGCCGCGCGCGGCACCACGGGCGACGCCGTGCTCGCCCACGGCGAGGTGCAGGTGGTCGAGAAGGTCGTCGGCTACAAGAAGATCAAGTTCCACACCCACGAGAACTGCGGCTACGGCGACGTCCGGCTCCCGGATCTCGAGCTGCACACCACCTCGTGCTGGGTCACGCTGCCCGAGCCGCTGGTCGCCACGCTCGCCGAGCAGGGCCTCGGTCGGTCGGGCGTGGTCGACGCGCTCCGCGGCGTAGGCCGCGCGCTCGAGACGGTCGCCACCGTCGCCTTGATGTGCGACCCGCGCGACCTCGCGATGGTGGTCGAGGACAAGGCCACGGCGCAGGAGGACGCCGCGTTCACCCCCACGCTCCACCTCTACGACGCCTATCCGGGGGGCATCGGCCTCTCACCGCGCGTGCACGCGATGTTCGCGGCCCTGCTCGCGCGGGCCCGCGGGCTCGTCTCGGGGTGCGCGTGCGAGGGCGGCTGCCCGGGTTGCGTCGGGCCTTCGGTGGATCCGGGGAGCCGCCGCAAGAACCACGCGCTGCTGCTCTTCGACCACCTCGCCGCCGAGACGATGCACTAGCGGGCCTTCTCGAGCGCCGCCGTCATCGCCTCTTCGTCCGCCGCTGCGGCGGCCTCGAGGGCGGCGCGGAGCTCGGGCAGGGCGGTCGCCTCGGCGGCCACGCGCAGGCGCGCCTTGCCCGCG
>CAZUZY010000458.1:0-6302 GCA_964624885.1 uncultured Polyangiales bacterium
GAGCGGCCGCGCGGCCAGGCGCTTGCGACCGGCCCCCGGACGCCGACCGCCCCACCCGGCGGTGCGCGGGAGCTCGAGCTGGACCTTGCGCCTCGCCATCTCGATTGAGCATAGTTGTGATCGGGCGGGTGTCAACCGTGATCCCGGTTGCGGGTCCGGCGTACGGACATGAGTGAGTTCATGCGGGCACATGGGTGACGGCCCGGCCTCCTGTCCAAGGACATGGGTGGCGGTGGTGGTGGACCGGCCGGCTGTCGAGTCCAGGTCGGGCAGCGAGCCACCGCGGCGGATCATGGACGACGCGGCAAGTGCCGAAGATTCCGGCGACCCTTCGCGAAGCGCTCCAGCGCCTCCAGCGTGACCGCCGTGCCGACCACACCGAGGAACTGGAGCCCGCGGAAGCGTCTTAGATCCTCCAGGATCGCGTCGCACACCAGCGGTCCGCGCAGCCAGAGCTCCTCGAGCTCGTGCGGGCACGCAGCCAGCCAGGCGCGCACGTCGTCGCTCGTGGCCCGTGAGGCATCGAGGGAGAGCTTGCGCAGGGAGGGCGACGCCGTCACCCAGGCCGGCAGCGTCGGCATGCGCACCGTCAACGCCTCGAGCGGGAGTGCGAGACGCGCGTCGCTCTCCGGGCACGCGGGCGCTGTCAACGCCAGCTCCCGCAGCGTGGGTGCCGCGTTCGCGAGCCGCGCGACACCGTCGACCCGCGAGGGCAGGCCATCCAGAGAGAGCGAGGACAGGGCCGGGAGGGACGGCAGCGACCCGAGGTCGAGCGGTCGTCCGCCGAGGTCGAGCCGGAGGACGCGGAGACCCGAGAGCCCGGCGAGCCCCGCGAACGAGCCGGGCGAGACCCCGTGGAGCTCCAGGATCTCCAGCGCGGGCAAGGGCAAGCCCGCGGAGAGCACGTCATCGAACACCGCCCCGTGGAGCTCGAGCGACCACACCTCGCGGCCGTGCCGGCACGTGTTCTCGAGGTCTACGCGCGACCAGCCACTGCTCCGGTGGTGGATGCTGAAGCGCTGGCCTTCCACCCAGCCAACCGGCAAGAAGGGTCCTTTCCGTCCGAAGGGGGCCTGGTCGGGGGCCCAGTGGTAGTAGAGGCGCGCGTCGTCCTCGACGAAGCGACCGCAGGCGCTCACCTCCACGATCGTCGTCGCGCCGTCCTCACCGGCCACCGTGAGATCGACCCACTGCGGCACCCGCCCGTCACGGTAGAGGAGGGCGACCACGGCCGCCGCGTCCGCGCAGTGCAGGACCCGCCCCGCATCCTCGGGGAACAGCTGCGCCTCCGGTCCAGCGTTGTCGTCGTAGGACTGGGCGAGACGCACCCGGAAGCGCACGACGTCAGGGAGCTCCTCCACCACGAGCGTGCGCGCGAAGTCCCGCACGGCGACCGCGCCGCGCTCCAGTCGCTCGCCGAAGACGCGCCGCTCCACGAGGTCAGGCTCGCACACCGCCCTGCGCGCGCCACCACGGTCGACACCAGCGACCGCCTCCAGTACCCCGCTCTCGTGCGTCGCTGGCCCGCCCTCGCCCTCCTGCTCGCCTCCGCGCGGGCGCGGGCCGAGGAGCCCGTCACGCTGCACGTCCAGGGCTCCGCGGCGACCGGCTTCACGAGCCAGGCTGAGGAGTCCGACAAGCCGCGCGACGTCGCCGACACCGCCGCCCTCCTCGAGGGCACCCCGGGCCTGCGGGTGCGGCGGCTCGGCGGCGACGGCGGGTTCTCCACCCTCTCCATCCGCGGCGCCGCGTCCAACCAGGTCGGCGTCGTCCTCGCTGGCATCCCGCTGGTGGGCGCGGCCGATCCCTCGCTCGACCTCTCCACGCTCCCGCTCTTCCCTGGCGCGATCGCCCGCGTGTACCGCTCGTTCGCGCCCGCGCGCCTCGGCGGCGGACACCTCGGTGGGCTCGTCGCCATCGAGCCCCTCGGGGCCCTCCGCGCGCGCACCGAGGCGTACCTCGCCGCGGGCAGCTTCGGCGCCTACCGGCTGCGCCTCGCCGACGTGCACTCGAGCGGCGCGTGGACGCTCGGCGCCGGGCTCTCGGCCTCGCGCGCCGAGAACGACTTCCCGTTCCACGCCGTCGCCACCGACGCCGACACCACGCGCAAGAACGCGGCGCACGCGCAGGTCGGTGCCCTCGTCGCGGCGCGCCACCGCGGGGACGAGTGGCGCACCACCTTGACCCTGCTCGCGAACACGCGTCGCGACGGCGTGCCGGGCCCGTTCGACGCCGAGACCCTCTCGCCCCACCTCTCCCGCGATCGTCTGCTCTTCGGCGTGCACCTGCGCCGCCAGGCCCTCAGCCTCTCCGCGTGGTCGCGCACCGAAGGCCGCACCGTCACCGACCCGCGCGGCGAGCTCGGCCTCGGCCCCGGGGGCACCACCCACGATCGCGTCGCGGCGTTCGGCACGTCCGTGGGCTTCGTCCTCGGCGGCGCCGGCCAGCCCACGGCCACCTTCGGTTTCGATCCCTCCATCGAGCTCTCGCGGGGGGACCACGGCGACGTCGACGCCCGCTACGACCGCTCACGCGTCGGCGGCGCGCTCGATCTCCTGTGGCCGTTCGAGGCCCTGACCCTTGCGCTGTCGGGGCGCGTCGACGTGCGCGCGGACCGCTCCGCAGCGACGAGTCGGCGCGAGGCGCTGCCGGTGGTGCACGTGGGCATCGAGGTGCCGGCAGGCCTCGTCACCCTCGCGGCGCACCTCGGCACCCTGGCCCGGCCGCCCAGCTTCCTCGAGCTCCTCGGCGACGGCGGCTCGTACCTGCCGGCCCCCCACCTCGGCCGCGAGCGCGCCTACACCGTCGACCTCGGCCTCCGTCACCGGAGCGAGCACCTGGAGCTCGAAGCCGTCGGCTTCGGGAGCCTCGTCGACGGCCTCATCGTCTTCGTCGCGCAAGGCCTCGCGACCCAGCGCGCCGAGAACGTCGGGCGCGCGCTCGTGATCGGCGGCGAGGTGGCGTTCGGCGTCCGCGCCGGCCCCTTGCGCCTGTCGACGACCTACACGGCCCTCCTCACGCGCGACCGCACCGACCAGGCCGCGAGCGCGGGCGCCCCGCTGCCAGGGCGGCCCGGCCACGATCTCCTCGTCGACCTCTCGTTCCAGCGTGGCCCGTGGTCCGTGCGCTGGGGCTTCGACGTGGTCTCGGAGACCACCCTGGATCGCGCGGGCCTCCGCACGCTGCCGGCGCGTGCGTTCCACTCCGTCGGCGGACGGGTCGCGCTGCCCGGCGGCCTCGTGCTCGCGGCCGAGATCGCCAACCTGTTCGACCAGCGCACCGTCGCGGTCCCGTTCGAGCTCGGACAGCCGGAGCGCCGCTATCCGATCTCCGACTTCCAGGGGTATCCGATCCCGGGGCGCAGGGGGCTCGTCTCCCTGCGCTTCAGCCACTGAGCTTCAGGTGCTGCGCTGCGAGGCGTCCTTGTCGTAGAGCTCGGGTGCGCCCTTCTCGGTGTCCCACGCGAGCAGCTGGGCCTCGGGGCCGGACTCGCCGCGGCGAATGACGAGGTGGGTGCGGGCCGCGCGGTAGGCGTGGCCGCCGTCGTCGGCCTCTTCCTCGGCCCAGGAGCCGACGTTGATGTACGTGGCCTGCGGCCCCGCGGGCGACTCGATCGCCGAGCGCGAGGGGATGTGGGTGTGCCCCATCACGACGAACGCCACGGGGAAGATCTGCGCGAGGTGCCCGGCCCGATCGACCAGCGCCTCGCGGGGATCGATGGTGCGCATCTTGGTGAGCGCGCGGTGGGCCACGCCCCAGGCGATCAGCACCGAGCCGAGCGGCCAGAGCCAGTGCTTGGTGTGGATGGCCCCGAGCACGCCGGCGACCACCACCAAGAGGCCGCAGAACAGCCCGAGGGCGATGCGATCGAGCAAGAGGCTCGCCAGGATGCCGTGGATCGAGCGGGTGATCGGCGGCGCCTGCAGCGCGGCGAGGGCCTTCAGGCGATCGATCCCGATGCGCGTGGCCTCGGCGAGGAGCCCCATGCGGCGCTCGTGCTCGGCGCGGAGCACCTGGGCGGCCTCGTTGAAGTGCTGCCGGCGCAGCCGCAGGAGCTCGACGATGGAACGGACGAAGCGCACCACGAGATCGCGACACCCGCGCACGCCGAGGCGCAGACCGAGGGCGATGTAGTCGAAGACGCCCGTGTTCTCGTGCCCGTGCTCGCGCAGTCCGCGCGTGGGGCGCACGACGTAGCGCAGCATGATCTCGCTGAACCCGCGCATGAGGCGCCGTGGGTCGAGGGGCGACATGGGCGCCATCACGTGCTCGGTCGCGCAATAGGGATCGTACTGGTGGCCGTGCTCCACGTAGACGAGCCCCTCCACGAAGAAGAACCAGGGCTCGAAGCCGACGCGGGTCTCGTCGAGGTGCGGCACGTGACGACGCAGCACGTCGCGGAACTCCTGCTGCACACCGGCCCAGTGCATCTCGAGATCGTGGTTTCCGAGCACGAGCGTGAGCTTGTGGCCGGCGTCGACGAACCGAGCCAGCGCCGCGAACACGTTGGCGTGACGCTCCGCGACGAGCCGCAGCTTGTGGCTCGCGTGGTCCTCCGCGCTGCCGAGCCCGTGCTCCCGCTCCTCGTCGGTCCACTCGGTCTCGCCCTCGCCACCGGGCAGGCGCATGGTGATCCCGATGAAATCGATGAAGTCGCCGGCGATCACCAGGCGGTAGGTGCCCGGCTTGCCGTCACGACCGACCGGCGGACGCACCCGGTAGTGGTCGAGGAGGCGCGCGAGGTCGTCGTCGATCTCGGGCGTGCGCTTGACCCCGCCCTCGGTGGTGAGGTCGTTGAGGTCACTGCCGAGGTGCACGTCGGACAACACGAGCAGCGTGTCGCTCTCCGCCGCGTCGGGCGGAGGCTGCGCAGCACTCGGTCGGATGGACGGCAGCGGCATGGGCTCTCTCAGGGATACAAGGGTCGTGCCTGTTCGGAGTCGCGGTTCGGTCAGCGGATGGTCGGGGCGATCGGCGGCGATGCGTGACGGGGCGCAGGCCCCATAGTGGCAAGAACGGCCCACGTGCCCCGCACCTTGGTGGCACCCCTGACACAGATGCCCCGATTTGCTTTTGGTTCGGGACGGGGGGACGGTCCGGGAGCGACAAGCAGAATTGCGGTTCGAAATCGGCGGCGGTCCAGACGAGGGTGGATCCGCGGCGGCGGATGAGGCTAAGGTCCGCGGCCGCATGAAGCAGGAAACCCGCAGGGACCTCGCCGCCGACCGCCTCAGGCCCGAGGCCGGGCAGCGCATCGGCAAGGGCACGCGCATCGTCGGCCGGGTGACCGGCGACGGAGACTTGACGGTCGAGGGCCGCATCGAAGGCGAGCTCGGCCTTCGCGGTCGGCTCGTCGTGGCCCAGGGCGGCCTCGTGGCAGCGCCGGTCTCGGTCGAGTCCGTCGTGGTCGAGGGCACCATCGAGGGCGACGTCGAGGCGCGCGACTCCGTGCAGCTGCGGCCCTCCGGCGCCGTGCAGGGCAGCATCCGCGCCCAGCGCTTCGCCCTCGAGGAAGGCGCGCGCTTCACCGGGCGCATCGACATGGACGTGGAGCTGCCGGCCGAGCTCGGCGGGCAATAGAGGCGAGGCAAGAGAGGAAATCATGGCCAGCACCGTCATCGGCGCAGGGATCGTCATCGAGGGCGAGGTCGAGAGCGACGAGGCCCTCGTCGTCCACGGCACCATTCGCGGCAAGATCGAGTCCAAGGAGAGCGTCGCCATCGAGCAGGGCTCCACGGTCGAGGCCGACGTGTCGGCGCGCGAGGTCACCGTCGGCGGCAACCTCACCGGCAACGTCACCGCCGAGGGCCGCGTGGTCATCGCGACCGGCGCCCGCCTGATCGGCGACGTGAAGGCCGCGCGCTTCACCATCCAGGACGGGGCCCAGTTCAAGGGCCACGTGGACATGGACGTCTGACATGGCCGCCCCCCTTTCTGCTTCCCGTGGCGCACCGCAGGGTGCCGCGTCCGTCCTCGCCGAGGGGCTCACCCTCACCGGGCGCGTCGCCGGCAACGGCGATCTCGAGGTGCGCGGTCACCTCGAGGGCGAGGTGGATCTCCAGGGTGAGCTCACCCTCGCCGAGGGTGCCACCCTCCGCGCCAACGTGAGCGCGACGCGGGTCGTCGTGCGGGGCGCCCTGCTCGGCGACGTGCGCGCGGCGGCCAGCATCGTGCTCGAGGCGAGCGCGCGGGTGGTCGGCGACCTCACCTCCCCCCGCATCACCATCGCGCTCGGCGCGCAGATCCGCGGCAACCTCGACATGAGCGAGGCCGAGGCGGCCCCCGCCGCGGAGGTCCGGAGC
>CAZUZY010000459.1:0-6291 GCA_964624885.1 uncultured Polyangiales bacterium
AGGCTGCTCGCCCACGAGCCGGGGCACGATCTCTCGCCGCTGCGCGAGCACCCACGGCTCGGCGACGCGATCGAGGTGGCGCGGGCGCGGCTCGCGGCGGCGGGCATCGATCCGACCGAGGCCGACATCTCGGCGCGCTACCGCTGGATCGACGGCGTGGTCGACCGGGTGGTCGCGCGCCGCGAGGGGCCACCGGCGCGCAGCCTCACGCAGCGCGTGGACGCGGTGGCGCTCCACAAGGTGTGGGGCCTCGTGCTGTTCGCCGCGCTCATGGCGGCCCTGTTCCTCACCGTGTTCTGGGCCGCCAAGCCGCTGATGGACGGCGTCAAGAACGGCGTCGCCTGGCTCGCGCTCCGCGTCGCGGGCTCCATGGCCGAAGGCCCGCTCAAGGCGCTGGTGATCGACGGCGTGTTCGGCGGCGTCGGCGCGGTGATGGTGTTCACCCCCCAGATCGCCGTGCTGTTCCTCTCGCTCGCGGCCCTCGAGGACAGCGGCTACCTCGCGCGGGCGGCGTTCCTCATGGACCGCCTGCTCTCGCGGGTGGGGCTGCACGGCAAGAGCTTCATCCCGCTCCTCAGCTCGTTCGCCTGCGCGATCCCCGGCGTGCTCTCCACGCGCACCATCGACGACCGACGCGATCGGCTCGCCACGATCCTGGTCGCCCCGTTCATGGGGTGCAGCGCGCGGCTGCCGATCTACGCGCTCCTCGTCGCCGCGTGCTTCCCCGCCATGGGCCCGGTGCGGCAGGCGCTCCTGCTCCTCGGCCTCTACGTCGCGGGCATCGTCGCCGCCGTCCTCACCTCGCTCCTCGTCAAGCGCAAGCTCGCGCCGGCCAAGGGCTCGGCGTTCATCCTCGAGCTCCCGAGCTACAAGCGTCCGCAGGGCTCCCACGTGCTCTACCAGGCGTGGAGCAACACCTGGGCGTTCGTCACCCGCGCGGGCACGACCATCTGCGCGTTCAGCATCGTGCTGTGGGCGCTCATGTACTACCCGCGCCTCTCGCCCACCGAGCTCGCGCAGCACCCGACCGAGGCCACCCAGCGGGCCGCCCAGATCGAGCACAGCTTCGCGGGCCGCGCGGGCCACGCCATCGAGCCGGTCGTGCGACCACTGGGCTACGACTGGAAGATGGGGCTCGGCCTCGTGAGCGCGTACGCGGCGCGCGAGGTGTTCGTGAGCACCCTCGGCATCGCCTACCGGGTGGGCGAGGTGCGCGACGACACGACCGATCTCACCCGCGCGATGGCCGCCGATCGCTACTCCGACGGGCGCAAGGTGTGGACCCCGCTGGTCGCCACCTCGCTCATGATCTGGTTCGTGCTCGCCATGCAGTGCATGAGCACGATGGCCGTGGTCCGGAGGGAGACCGGGAGCTGGCGCTGGCCGCTCGCGCAGCTGGTCTACATGAACGGCCTCGCCTACCTCGCGAGCCTGCTGATCTTCCAGATCGGCCGGCGGATCCTGGGAGGCTGACGGTGTCCCAGGCGCTCCAGCACCTGCTCGTGGTCGGTCTCGCGCTCGCCTGCCTCGTCACGCTGGTCGTCCGACGCGTGCGCACGCTCCAGGGGCGCGGGCCGGCGTGCGACGGCTGCGCCAAGGGGTGCTCGTCGGAGCCGCTCCCTCGGCATGCGCCGGACGATCGCCTCGTGCCGCCCGAGGCGCTGGTCCGCCACCACCCGAGAAACCACGTTTGATCCGAACTGTAGTTCAGTCCGGGAGCGACCAGAGCTTCGAGCGGAGGACCGACTGTAGTTCGGTCCGGGAGCGACCAGAGCTTCGAGCGGAGGACCGAACTGTAGTTCGGTCCGGGAGCGACCAGAGCTTTGAGCGGAGGACCGAACTGTAGTTCGGTCCGGGAGCGACCAGAGCTTGCGTCGCGCTTCGGCGAGCGACCGATCGTCACACCGGAACACACGGAGGAATTGCCCCAAAGCAGCCACCGCGATGGTCCGTCACCGGGGACAGGGAGGTGCCCGATGGCCCTGTTCTCCTGGAGCGACGACTACTCGGTGAAGGTCCCCTCGATCGACGCGCAGCACCGCCGGCTGGTCGACCTGCTCAACGAGCTGCACGACGGGATGGTGGCGGGCAAGGCCGCCGAGCAAGTGGCCTCGGTGCTGGACGGGCTCATCGCCTACACCGCGCAGCACTTCTCGTACGAGGAGGAGCTGTTCGCCAAGTACGCGTACCCCGAGACCGCCGAGCACGTGGCCGAGCACCAGAAGCTCGTCGAGCAGGTGATCGCGTTCAAGACCAAGCTGCTCGCCAAGGAGGCGACGATCACCATGGAGCTCGTGAAGTTCCTCAAGAACTGGCTGATCGGACACATCCTCGGCTCGGACAAGAAGTACAGCGCCCTGCTCGTCGAGCAGCGGGTGGAGTAGGTCATGGACGCCCCGACCGTCTCGCGCATCTCGACCTTCCTGGAGAGCCTCTGCAGCGCCGAAGAGCTCGAGGACCGCCTCGCGCTCGGGGCAGAGGACGAGGAGACCCAGCGCCTCGAGCGGAGCCTCAACGCGTTCCTCGACAAGCTGTGGATCAAGGGCTTCCAGCTGCAGGCCAAGCAAGAAATGCTCGAGCAGGTCGTGCAGATCCGCACCAAGGAGGTGCACGAGATCCTCGACAACGTGGCGACGGGGTTCCTCATCGCGCTGCGCGACGGCTCCCTGCTCGACAACTACTCCCGCTCGTGCGCCGCGATCTTCCAGGAGCCCTCGCTCAAGGGGAAGAAGCTCACCGAGCTGATGCGCCTCGATGCCCGCGCGAGCGACAACTGGGCGGCCTGCTACGAGCAGATCTTCGAGGACTTCTTGCCGGCGGAGCTGTCGCTCGACCAGCTCCCCCACGAGTTCACCCTCGAGGGGCGCAGCTACCGCATCGAGGGCTCGCCCCTGCGCAACGCCGACGGCAAGGTCGCCCGGATCTTCTTCACGGTGACCGACACCACCGAGCTGCGCCACGCCGAGCGCGACAACGCCCTGCGCCGCGCGCTGCTCGAGATCGTCAGCCAGAAGGAGAACTTCCAGGCGTTCCTCTACGAGACGCGGCAGGCGCTCGAGGAGGCCCGCGTCTCGGGCAAGCAGCACACGCTGCGTCGGGTGCTCCACACCGTGAAGGGCAACCTCGGGTGCTACGGCCTCCACGAGATCGCCGGCCTCGTCCACGCGATCGAGGACCAGCTCACGCTGTCGGTCGCCGACGTCGACAAGGTCGAGGACACGCTGCGCAAGTTCGTCTCCGTCAACCGCGCGATCCTCGGGTTCGACTACCCGATGGACGGCCGCCCGGCCCGGGCGATCGAGCTCGATCAGCTGGTGCCGTTCCTCCGTGGCCTCGCCGACGATCCTTCGATCGAGCGACGTCGTGTGCTCGTCGACGGCTTCGTCGAGCAGCTCACCTGGGTGCCGGCGCGCGCGCTGCTGGCCCCGCTCGGCGGGGTCGTGGCCCGCGGGGCCGAACGCCTCGAGAAGGAGGTCGAGTTCGCGCTCGAGGGCGGCGACGTCCTGATCGACGCGGCGTGGGCGGGGGGCGTGCTCGCGAACCTCGGCCACCTCGTGCGCAACAGCCTCGATCACGGCATCGAGCCCCCCGATCAGCGCGGGGCGAAGGGCACGCGCGGCCGCATCGTCGTGCGCTGCGTGGAGACGGACGACGAGTGGACCTTCGAAGTCGAGGACGACGGGCGCGGCGTCGACGTGGACAAGGTCGTGCGCGTCGCCGTGGAGCGCCACGTCATCGACGAGGCCGACCTCGCGAAGCTCGACGAACAGGCGCGGCTGCGCCTCCTGTTCAGCGACGGCGTCTCGACGGCCGACGCGGTGACCACGCTCTCCGGTCGCGGGGTCGGCACCGCCGCGCTCCTCGAGAGCGTGGAGGAGCGCCATGGGTCGGTCGAGGTCATCACCCGCATCGGACAAGGCACCAAGTTCGAGGTCCACGTGCCGCGGCCGCGCACCGAGCTGCCGAAGCTCGGCGTCGGTCGCCGGGTGTCGCTGACCTTCCCGCCGATGTGGGGCCCCTGACCCGCGACCAGAGCTGCGTCCCGCTCGCGTTCAGAAGCCGATCTTGGTGCCGGGCGGCATCTCGAGGCCGCCCTCCTCGATGATCACCGCGGTGAGGCAGTCGCGGTCGGGCAGCACGCGGAACGAGTGCTCGCTGCCCGCGGGCATGGTGAGCACGTCTCCCGGGCCGTAGACCTGGCCGTCCTCGTGCACGCGGATGCCGCCCTCGAGGAACAGGTGGTGCTCGGCGCCGACGTGGCGGTGCAGCGGCCACTCCATGCCGGCCGGGAAGCGCACGATGCCGGTGTCGGCGCGCGCGAGGCGAGGACCGGCGGCGAAGTGCATGAGCAGGATTCCGCTCGGATCGCGCTCGAAGGCCTCGTCGCTCGCGGTCGCGTCCAGCAAGGCCCGCGCCTTCTCGAGGCTCACCTCGAAGAGGCGCGCGAACGGCTCGACGAACCGGCCGAACACGCCGTCGGCGCCGCTGCGTGGCTCGGCGAAGGCCGCGAGCAGCCGCGCGCGGATGGTGGGGGAGGGCGTCACGCCGCGCAGCGTGGACACCAGCGCGGCCAGGGCCTCCGGGTCGTCGAAGAGGTCTTCGTCGGCACTCATCGGCGCTGCTCCTTGTCGTTGTCGCGACCCGTGGCGAGGGGGGGGCTCGTGAGGCTCGCGCGCAGCTTGCCGAGGGCGGCGGCGACCCGGGACTTCACGGTGCCCATCGGCACGCCGAGCCGCTCGGCGATCTCGGCGGAGCTCAGGCCCTCGAAGTAGCCGAGCTCGAGGACGGCGCGTTGCTCGGCCGTGAGCTCGGCGAGCAGGCGGCGCACGGTGGTGCGATCGGGCGCCGTGGCCGCGTCCTCCGGCTCGACGGCGCTGGTCTCGAGGAAGCGCTCCGGGTCGACCACCGTGGTGCGCGACACCGCCGCCGACTTGCGCCGATCGAGCGCGCGGCTGCGGGTGCGCACGAGGAGCCACGCGCGCACGGTGCCGCGGGCCGGGTCGAAATCGGCGCCCTGTCGCCAGGCCTCGAGGAAGACATCGTGCACGAGATCTTCGGCCTCGCGACGGTCGGCGAGCACGCGCAGGGCCACCGCCATGAGGATCGGCGAGTAGCGATCGTACAGCTGCGCGAGCGCCCCACGGTCTCCCCGGGCCATCGCTCGCACGAGCTCGGTGTCGTCCAGCGCCTCCACCCAGACACGAGTGGTAGCAGGCCCCTCCGGTCCGGCCAACCACGGGCTCGCCTCGGGGAGGACGAGGCAGGTCACGAGAACTCCACGCCGTGCTCGATGGAGTAGGCGCAGACACAGGGCCCACGGTCGGTGACGCGGAACGAGTGGGTCGAGAGCGCGGGCTGCTCGGTGAGATCCCCGGGGCCGTGCAGGGTCCCGTCGGCCTCGACGAAGGCGCCCTCGAGCACGAGGAGCCGCTCGCGGCCGAGGTGTCGGTGGCGGGGGCAGCACGTCCCGGCGTCGAGCCGCAGGAACATCGCGTCGGGGAGGGGACAGCCAACGGGCGCGCGGCGCCGTCGGAAGCCCGGGAGGGGCAGGGGGGTGAAGGCACCATGGGTGAGCGCGACGAGGCTCTTGTGGGCGCTCTCCTCGCTGACGCCGAAGAACGCGGCGACCCGCGGGGTGAACGGCAGGTACCGCTCGGGCCCGGCGGCCCGCTCGAGGATGCGCTGGCGCACGCCTTGCGACGGGCGCTCCTCGACGGCGCTGAGGAGGCCCAGGACTTCGAGCAGAGGGTCCACGACGAGGTGGCTACGAGCGAGCTGCCCGAGCGGATCGGGTTCAGGGCACGAAGCGGGTGGAGCGCGGGTTCACGTAGACCGTCAGCGTCGGCGCGCCCTCGAGACGGACCACATAGGCCGGCTGGACCGTGCCGAAGGCGATCCAGATCTGGTGCTCGACCTCGTCCATGTGCTGCTCGTGCTCCACGACCGCGACGTCGCAGCTCGGCACGCTCCACCACTCGGCCTCGATGGTCGGCGGCAGGCGCCCGTCGTGGCGGAGCTGCTCCCAGGACGAGAAGAAGGTGTCGTTCGGGTACACGCGCCCGCCGTTGGGCAGGTGCACCGCGAGCCAGTCGACGATGGCGCCCGTCTCGTAGCCCCAGAACCCACGGTTGAGCCCGAGGTCGGCGCCACCCGAGGGGCCACCGACGACCGGCGTGTAGTACGAGAGGCCGTGCGGGTGCGAGCGCTTGGTCTCGAGCGCGCCGGGCGCCGCCGTCAGCGCGATCGTCGCCGCCACCGCGAGGCCGAGGCCCACTCGCTTGCCCCGCTCGC
>CAZUZY010000460.1:0-6275 GCA_964624885.1 uncultured Polyangiales bacterium
GCCTGCTGGGCACGCGCGACGTCGTGCGCGGCGCGACGCGCGTCGCCGGCCCGGCCCGCTTCGACGAGGTCGCCGATCTGGCGCTCGGCATCGAGGCGGTCGCCGAGCGCTTCCGCGAGTTCGCCCAGGGGCGCGAGCGGATGATCGAGGCGCGGGAGAGCGCCCAGCGCATGCGCGAGCTGTTCCTCGCCTCGATGTCGCACGACCTGCGGAGCCCCCTCAACGGCATCCTCGGCTTCGTCGCGCTGATCGCCAAGAACGAGCTCACGGTCGGCCAGCAAGAGTCGCTCAAGATCATCGATCGACGGGGGCGCGAGCTGCTCGAGCTCATCGAGAACATCCTCGACGCGGCCAAGCTCGAGGCCGGCAAGCTCGAGCTGTCCCGCGAGTGGATCGCGCCCGCCGAGATCGCCGAGGCCGCCGTGCGCCGCGGTCGCGAGCTCGCCGCCGAGAAGGGCGACGCCGTCGACGTGATCGGAGAGCTGCAGCCGGGCTTGCCGCTGGTGCTCGTGGACGCCCATCGCCTCGCGCAGGCCGTGCAGAACCTGGTCGCGAACGCGGTGAAGTTCT
Source organism: uncultured Polyangiales bacterium (assembly GCA_964624885.1). GTDB lineage: Bacteria > Myxococcota_A > Polyangia > Polyangiales > JADJMO01 > JADJMO01. Next base: position 571 of record CAZUZY010000460.1, read on the forward strand.
GCGATCGCGGCGTCGTACGGGTGCGCATCTCGCACCAGGCCCGCGAGGGCAGCCTGAGCCGGGCCCCGCGCGCGCAGGACAGCACCACCGAGGGCATCCGCATCGAGGTGGAGGACCAGGGCCGCGGCATCCCCGAGAAGGAGCTCGCGCAGATCTTCGACGCGTTCCGCCAGCCGATCCGCTCGCGGCGTCACGGCGGCCTCGGGCTCGGGCTGTCGATCACCCGCGCGCTCGTGGAGCTGCACGGGGGCACGCTCGACGTGGAGTCGTCACCGGCCCATGGCAGCGTGTTCACACTGTTCGTGCCGAGCCCACGGCCACCCGCCGACCTCGAGCCGCCCCCCGTGAGCGTGCGGACGAGCAACCTCGGGCGTCCGACGCCGGCGCCCGGGCTCGTGACGCCGCCGCCGCCCTCCGTCCACGAGGATCCGACCGTCCAGATGCCCGCGCTCGAGGTGCCGCCCGACTCCGAGCGGTGAAACCGGCGATCCTGCCCGGGAAGACTTCGCGGCGCCCCTCACATGTGCGTTGCCCGGTTACCGTGGGCCGCGTAGGTTTACGTCGACCCTGGAAAGGGGTCGCGGGGTCCATGGGGAGCAAGGCCGAGAACCTGAACTTCGGCAAATACCGACTCGTCGCCGAGCTCGGGAGCGGAGGCATGGGCGACGTCTTCCTCGCGATCGCGCAGGGGCCCCGCAATTTCAACAAGCTCCAGGTGGTCAAGCGGCTGCGGCCGGAGCTCGCGGAGGACGACGAGTTCCTCGGGATGTTCCTGAACGAGGCCCGGCTCGCGGCCCGCCTCAACCACCCGAACGTCGTGCAGACCAACGAGGTCGGCGAGGAGGCCGGGGCCCACTTCATCGCGATGGAGTATCTCGAGGGCCAGTCGCTGCACGCGGTGCTGCGCCGCGCCCAGGGGCGGTTCCCGCTGGCCATGCACGTGCGGGTCATCGCCGAGGTGTGCGCGGGGCTGCACCACGCCCACGAGCTGCTCGACTTCGACGGGACGCCGCTCGCCGTGGTCCACCGCGACTGCTCGCCGCAGAACATCTTCCTCACCTACGACGGTGGGGTGAAGGTGCTCGACTTCGGCATCGCCAAGGCCGCTGACACCTCTTCGTACACGCGCACCGGCGTCCTCAAGGGCAAGGTGCCGTACATGGCCCCCGAGCAGCTCGAGGGCCACGACGTCGACCGGCGTGCGGACATCTTCGCCGTGGGCTCCATGCTGTGGGAGGCCGCCACCGGCACGCGCCTGTGGAAGGGCCTGAACGACGTGCAGATCGCCCACCGCGTGCACCTCGGCGACATCCCGGCGCCGAGCAGCGCGAACCCCGACGTGCCCGACCACCTCGAGGCGATCATCATGAAGTGCCTCGCGATGGACCGCGAGGCGCGCTACCCGACCGCCGCGGCGCTGCAGCACGACCTCGAGCTGGTGGTCGAGGAGCTCGGCGGCGCCACCACCCGCGACATCGGCAAGTGGGTGGCCACGGCGTTCGTGGAGACCCGTCGTCAGCTGCGGTCCCGGATCGAGCAGGAGCTCAAGCAGCTGCTCCCCGGACGAGCCGCGGCGGGCGAGGTGCCGCTGTGGCGCAGCGCAGAGAACCCCACGAGCCGCAGCGGTGAGCACGCCGCCGTGCGCGACGCGCCCACCCTGACCGCGCCCGTCGACGTGGCGGCCGCGGTGTCGGCGAGTCCCCTCGCGCTGTCCGGTGGAGAGCCGTCGAGCGGCGAGCTGGTCGCCCGCACGCCCATCAGCTCGGCGCGGGGGCTCGCACTGCCCATGCCGCACGCCACGCCGCTGGTGTCGCACGGCACCGCGCGGATCGACGACGCCACGACGCAGGCCACCTCGTCGCTCCCGATCTCCGAGCGCACCGGCCAGCGCGCGCTGTTCCCGGATCTGCACGAGGACTCCGGTCGGCGACGGCGGGTCCTCGCGCTCCTGTTCGGTGCGGTGGTGGTGGCCACCGTGCTGCTCGTGCTCGTGATCCGCGGGCGCGAGGCGCCCGGTGGCGCCGCCAAGAACGGGACCTCCGACGCGCCGGTGGCCAAGGTCACCGGCAAGGAGGTGGCCCCGAGCGGCACCACCATCGCCACCAAGGTCGAGGGGGTGTTCGTGCTCACCCTCGAGGTCGAGCCCAAGGACGCCAAGGTGTACCTCGACGACAAGCTGGTCACCAAGCTGCGCCACTCGCTCGGCGCCGGCGAAGAGCACACGATCCGCGTCGAGGCGCCAGGGTTCCAGCCTCGCACCGACAAGCTCAAGCTCGACGAGGACAAGACCCTGCGCATCACCCTCGATCCGCTGTCCGCCAAGAACGACCCGGGGAAGCCGGGCGGCAAGGGACCGAAGCTGGTCCCCGAGCCCGTGGCGGCGCCGGCGAGCGGATTGGTCCCCGCGCCGACCGCGTCCTCCGCCGCCAAACCCAAGCCCACCCTCGATCGAGAAGACCCATGGCAGAAGTGAACCCCGCACCCACGCGCCGCTGGGTCGCGGCGAGCCTCGTCACGACCATGCTGCTCGGCGCGTACGCGCCAGCCCTGCGCGCGGCCCCCGACGCCGCGCCGTCGGCCTCCGCGATGGCCGAGGCGAAGATGCGCTACGACCGCGGCCTCAAGCTCTACGACGAGGGCAACTACGACGCGGCGCGCGTCGAGATGCAGCGCGCCTACGAGCTCGCGCCCACCTACCGCATCCTCTACAACCTCGGCCTCGTCCACCGGCAGCTCAACGACTACGCGGCCTCGCTCAAGGCGTTCCAGCAGTACCTCGTCGAGGGCGCCAAGAAGATCGACGCCAAGCGGCGCGCCGAGGTGGAGAAATACGTCACCGACCTCAAGTCGCACGTGGCCATGGTGACCATCGAGGTCGACAAGGCGGGCGCCGAGGTGTCCATCGACGAGGCGGCGATCGGCACGGCGCCGCTCGCCGAGCCGGTCATGGTCAACGCGGGCAAGCGGCGGATCTCGGCGCGCCTGCCCGGCCGTCCGCCGGAGACCAAGGTGGTGACGGTGGCGGGCGGAGACGCGGTCACGGTGAAGCTCGAGCTCGGGGAGCCGACGCCCGACAAGCCACCCCCGCCCCCACCCCAGCCGGCGCCGAAGCCCGTCGTGTCGACGACCCCCGTCTACGTCGCGTGGGGTGCGACCGGGGCGCTCGCCCTCGGCGCGGGCGTCAGCGCGGGCTTCTTGTTCTTCGCGTCGCGCGACCTCCGCGCGCTGAAGGCCGAGCCGTCGCCTTCCCGGGTCGACCTCGAGCCCGCCGCGAACAAGACCAAGACCTGGGCGCTCGTGACCGACATCTTCCTCGCCGGCACGCTCGTCGCCGGCGGCGTGGCCACCTACCTCACGTTCCGGAGCCCGACCAAGGAGGGCCCGAAGACGGGGGCCGCGAGCGTGCGGCTCGGCGTGGGCCCTCTGTTCGTCACGCTGAGCGGAGGCTTCTGACCGCGTCCGGCTCGGGCGAGGGCTCGTCGACGCCCGGCTCCACGGGCTCCGCCTCGAGGATGCGGAGGCTCGACGACGCCGCCGCGAAGTCGAGGTCGCTGTCCGGACTTCTCTGGGTCTTCTGCTCCGGGTCGAACGCGTCGACCGACGCGCCGGGGAGCACCCCGACCACACGATCGCGACCGGTGTGCTTGGCCCGGTAGAGGGCCGCGTCGGCGAGCGAGAGCGCCTGCTCCCAGCCCAGCTCGCCGAAGGGGAACAAGGTCCAGCCGATGGAGCAGGTGCGGCGGAGTGGGCCACCCGCGACCGCGAACGGTTGCTCGGCGACCCGACGGCGGAGGCGCTCGGCGAGGCGCGCGCCGGTCTGGGCCGCGTCGGCGGCCTCGGCGCGCGCGACGACGACGAACTCCTCTCCACCCCAGCGCGCCACCACGTCCTCGGCCCGGACCGTGCTGGTGAGCGCCTTGGCGATCTCCTGGAGGACGCGGTCGCCCGCCTCGTGCCCGCGCTCGTCGTTGATCTGCTTGAAGTGATCGACGTCGAGCATCATCAGCACCAGCGGCCGGCTCGGGTCGCGGCGCACCCGCGGCGCCTCCAGCGTCATGAGCTCGGTCAGGAAGCGGCGGTTGCGCACGCCGGTGAGCGCGTCGCGCAGGGCCATGTCCGCGATCTCGAGGCGCAGGCGCACGTTGTCGGTGCGGGTCTTGTGCTCCTTGAGCACCATGAGCGCGAGCACCGTCGCGAACAGGACGATCATCAACGGCAGGGTGCGCAGCTCTGGCCGCGACAGGAGCGCGAACACGGCCATCGGCAGCAGCGTGGGCAGCATGTACGCGAGGTAGAGGACCGGGCTCGAGCCGAGCGAGAGCAGCGCCACCGCCGCCGTGCCGGCCTGGCAGATCGCGAACAGGGCGAGCTGCGTCGCGTCGAGGTGTCGCAGGGCGAGGAGCTGGATGGCGAGGAGCCCACACGCGGCCGCGGTGGAGCCGAGCCCGAACAGCACGTGCCGCACCCGCACCGCGGCGAACGGGCCCCGGCGCCGCCGGCCCACGAGCGTGAGCACGACGCGCGCCGCGATGATGCCGTACACGGCGAGGAACGCGCGCTGGATGTCGACGCGGCTCTCGTAGATGGGCCCGAGCACGCTGCGCAGCAGGAGCAGGACGAGCAGCAACGCCGGCTGCGAGAGGGTGGATCTCTCGTACAGCTCGTCGACCATCGTCTCCTCGACGGCCGCCTCGATGTCCCGCTCCCCCGCCACCGTCTGGTGACGGTATCAGGTGGCCGCGTCTTCGCTAGTCGATCCCGCCCGCCGCGAGGCGGCGGACCACGGGGGCCAGCGCCTCGTCGCTCTGGGCCCGGGCGTAGCTCGCCCGCGCGCGTCGACAGCCCTCACGCAGTGCGGCAACGAGCGCCTCGAGCCGATGGGCGTAGGCGGCGCGCGCCTCGGCGTCGAAGGTGACGTCGACCGTTCCGCCGGTCTCGGCGTCGACGAGCTCGAGGTCGGAGTCCCAGGGTGGGTCGATGTCGTCTGGCGCGAGCACCTGGATCAGCCGCACGTCGTGGCCCGAGGCCTTGGCGCGCACGAGGGCGCGGGGCCAGGCGTCGATGTCGCCCCGCGGCGCGAGGGCGTCGGTGATGACGACGAGCACACCGGACCGACCGCAGCGCCGCAGCAGCTCACCCATCGTCGCGTCGGGCATCGGGGACTCCTCGCCCACCGGGTCGGCGTCGAACCGCCCGAGCAGCGCGTGGAGCGCTCCGAACTGCCCGCGGCCACGCTTGGCGGGCGAGAGCTCCACGCCTCGTCGTGAGAGCGAGGCCACCTGGGCGCGCTCGCCGTCGGAGAGCGCGAGGTACGCCACGGCGGCGGCGATCTTGAGCGCGAGGGGGAGCTTGGGCGGCTCACCGATGCCCATCGAGCCGGTGACGTCGACGGCGATCCGGACGGCGGCCTCCTCCTCGGCGCGGTAGCGCTTGATCACGGTCTGATCGCTGCGCGCGAGGACGTTCCAGTCGAGGCGACGCAGATCGTCGCCCGGGGCGTAGGGGCGGTGGTCGACGAACTCGGGAGACTGGCCGCGACGGCGGGAGGCCTGCGCTCCCTGGGCGTCGGTGGCGGTGCGGAACGCGAGGTGGCGGCGCAGTCGATCGAGCTCCGCGAGCTCTCCCGCGGTGAGCAGGTCGTCGGTCATAGCGGCGGCGGACCCTGGTCGCCCTCGTCGTCCTCTGGCGCAGCGAGCGGCGGAGCG
>CAZUZY010000461.1:0-6268 GCA_964624885.1 uncultured Polyangiales bacterium
GGCGGGAGGTCGCCCTCCGCGCGGCCGTCGGCGCGAAGGCCAAAGGCAAGACTCCGCGCAAGCGCTAGGCGCGGCCGACGCGTCGGGCCATCGGGTCGGGTATCCTCAACGCCCGATGGGCTGGAGCGCGCTGCTGTTCGCCGAGATCGACCTCCCGCCGGGCGCCGTCGAGGCTTGGAAGGCGCTGCCCGTCGGGCCGAGCGCCTTCGCCGACAAGGGCTGGAAGCGTTCCCCGTGGATGGGCGATCCGAGTGAGCGCACGACCGTCGCCGGAGTGCTCGTGAAGCTCGCCGAGCATGCGCGCTGGTGCGAAGAGGAGCTGCGGATCGGCGACCACCAGTCTTTCCGCGTCGACGGCGGCAGGATCTCGCTGCGCGCCTCGATCAACGAGGACGACTTCCGCGCCTACGCCGGCGACATCGCCACGGTGCTGCGCCTCGCCGCCGAGGTCGGTGGGCGTGGGGAGTACGTGGCCGTCGCGGCAGACGACCTCGCGGGCGAGCGACTCGTGCTCGACGCCCGTGGGAGCCGCCGAGAGCCCGTCGATCTGATGGGGGCGATGACCGGTGGCGACGTCCCCGAGAGCACGCTCGACTACGCGGCCTTGCTGCAGGAGCTGTTCGCCACGACCGGCGCGGTCGCCCTGCGACACCGCGCGGCGCGCGACGCCGAGGCCGCGGCCAAGGCAGCGAAGAAGGCGGCGAAGCAGGCGGCGAAGAGACGATGAACGTGACGTCGGTCCGCGAGCGCATCGGGCGCCTGTTGCAGTTCAGTTACACACCGTCCCTTTCGCCGCAGCGTGTCGTCGCGACCGTCGAGTACCCTACGGAGGTTCTGGTGCGGGGCGTGGGCGCGATGCTCGCCGTCAAGATGCGAGTGCTCGAACACGGACTCGGCGCGGGCGACCGCTTCCCGCCACACCTGGCGACGGCACGCGTGCTCCGCTCTCCCAGCGAGCCGTATGCGCGGTCCTTGTCGTTCGAGCTCGAGGTGGCGCAGATCGCGACCGCCTGCTGGCTCGAGGTGGCGGAGTTCCTCACGAGCGGGTTCGTCGATCGGGCCGGACGCGTCGTGGCCGTGCAGTCGGCGACGTTGGTCGGCGAGACGAAGGGGGCGGAGGCTGCTGGGCTGCCCGAGCTCCTGGCTGCGCTGGATCCTGCCGCCGTGCGGCGCTTCGAGCCCTTGCCGTTCGCGTGGGAGCACGAGAGCGACGGCCCGCGCCAAGCCACCATGCGGATTCAGGCCCTGCGGGCCCTCGACGACGCCGAGCTCTCGGAGCTCACCGAGTACGTGGCCGCGGCCCTTCGATTCCTGCGTCCCTATGCAGTACCCCGAAACGGCGCTCTTGGATCCTTCGGCCAGGTGCGCGAGGTCACGCAGGTCGAGCACGACGTGACGGTGGCCATCCAGGAACTGGACGTGCCGGCCGGGCCGGTCGAGGCGGCCCTCGCGAACGCCCTTCACTGCTTTCATCGCAGAATGGTGCCGCTGCGCGGCGTATGGATGAAGTGTCACGATGGCGGCGAATGACGTCGACGCCGAAGGCGACGGTCTGGTGCGAACGATGTACACCCTCGGCAACGGACAGCGATGCTCTACCAGACCAGGCACGTGAGTGATGTGGGCCAGCGAGTCGGCTTCATCGACGGTTCGGGCAAGGTGGTCATCGAGCCACGCTTCCTCCAGGCGCAGTACTTCCGAGAAGGTCTCGCCGGCGTACAGACAGCCAGCGGGTGGGGGATCATCGACCCTGTTGGGCGGATGGTCGTGGAGCCCATCTACTCTGACGTGGGACGAACGTCGGAAGGGCTCTGTGCGGTGATGTCCAAAGAGCGCAAGTGGGGCTTCGTCGACACGAAGGGCACGTTGGTCATCGAGCCGAGGCTGGCACATGCTTACACGCTGGGCGCAGCTCCCTTCTTCCTGGAGGGGCTCTGCGCGGCTTGCGATCCTGCGTCCGGGCGATTTGGCTACCTCAATCGCGCGGGTGAATGGGCCATCGAGCCGCGATTCAGTCGCGCCAGCGCCTTTGCGGAGGGGCTGGCTTTGGTGGAGGACGATCAGGAGCGCTGTTCCTACGTCAGGCCCGACGGAACCGCCGCCTTCGACGGACGATGGAAGGCAGCGTGGTCTTTCCGGAACGGACTCGCCGCCATCGCCTTCAAGGGTCGCTGGGGAATCATAGACTCGAAGGGGCGCGAGCTCGTTGCCCCGACCTACCGCGTGCCCCACCAACTCATGGACTTCCCTCGGCTCGACTACCTCCCCGAGGCGCTCGGACCGCTGAGCTTCCATGGCGATCGCGCGCTCTTCCAAGACGAGAACAAGAAGTGGGGCTACCTGGACACCGACGGCCGGGTGAGCATCCCGCCGACGTTCGAGAGGGCAGGCTACTTCTCCGAGGGCTTCGCTCCCGTTGCCAAGAAGGTGAAGGGCAAGACGCGCTGGGGGGTGATCGACCCGGCGGGAGAAGTTATCGGACCATTCTCGATCGAAACCATGTCACCGTTTGGCGTGTTCGCGAACGGACTGGCTCCGGCTGCGAGAACGCTCGATGGGTGGACCAAGTGGGGCTTCGTCCGTCCGGATGCGTCGGTCGCCATCGAGCCGCAGTACACCGCGGTCGGCCGCTTCTACGAAGGGTTGGCCGAGGCCTTCGTCGACGGCCGCCTGCACTACATCGACACGACCGGCCGGGTCATCTGGAGCGGCCTGTGAGGGCGCGCTGGAGCGGCGTGTCGGCTGGATGTTCTGCGCGCCGCCGTCCTCACCCACCACGGCGCCTCCACCCTCGAGCGACTCGAGGACCTGCACCTCGACTCGGTCGACGCGACGAACGCCGGGGTCGCCGCGCTCCTGCGGGCCCCGTGGCCGCGCCTCGCGTCGCTCGCGCTCTCCTACAATCGCGCCCTCGACGCCGCGCTCGAGCCGCTTTTCCAGGCCCACCCCGCGACCGCCCACCTCCGCTACCTCGGTCTGCCCGAGAGCCTTTTCACCGACCCTCGTCTCCGGGCCCTCACGCAGCTCTGAGCTCGCCGTTCGGCGACGTCACCGATACGGCGTGACCCCGCCAGCGACGAGTCGCACGCCGCTCCCTTTCTGGGCGACGTGCCGCTCCAGCGCCGGGATCGCGCCCTTCGTGTACCACTCCGTGTAGCCGCACTTCGAGCACACCCAGGCCTCGAAGTGCCCGATCTCCGCGCGGTAGCTGTTGTCCTCCTGCAGCCCGAGGTCCCGCGAGGAGACCTCGAGGGTCGTGACGCTCATCGGGACGACTCCGTTGATGGAGTCGTGCGCCGCCTGCGCGACGCGCTCGATCACGAACAGTCGACGGCACTGGCACTTCGGGCAGGTCTCGGTGGTCTTCATCGGCGTCTCCGCAGGGTTCGGCGCGACTCTCGACCGAGGCGCGGCTGGTGTCGAGGACGAACGACTCGAGCCACGTTAGGCTTGCGGTTCCCGTGCGTACCCCACAGAAGAAGACTCAGACCACGAAGAGAGAGTGACGTGGGCCACAACGCCGGCGCCTACGGCGCCATGACCTTCCCGTCCGCCACGACCCTCGCCGCGTGGCAGGAGACTCTGGCCGACCACGCCGCGTGGTCCGACTGGGTCGGTGCGCTCCGCAGGGGAGACAGCGCCGTGGAGGGTGTCGCCACGCGGCTCGCACGACTGGTGGCCGCAGAGCACGATGGGGTTCTCCGACTCACGACCACGAACCTGACCGTCGAGCTCACGTTCGACACAGGGTCCCATCGGTTCGAGGAGATCGCGGGCACCCTCGCGAGCGCTCTGCGTGCCGCTGACCGACACCACGCGGAGGGCCGGTTCGTGTTCCTCGCCACCCTCGGTGCCGAAGAGGCGTTCGTCTACGAGCTCAGCCTCCAAGAGGGCAGCTCGAAATGTCGCGCCCTTGCTCCGTCGGGCCGCAGGGCCGCGTACGGCAAGGACTACAGCGCCTTCGCGGCGCGGGTGGCAGCGCTGATGAACGAACGCCATCCGGCGCTGGCGGAGTTCGATCGCGCGTTCGAGCAGGGCACCACGCCGCGCGCGGCAGCGGCGCCGCTCCACCTCCGCACCATGGCGGCTCTCGCGGAGCTGCCCGACGCCGCACTCACCGAGCTCCTGCGCCGGTTCCCGCATTTCGTGCCCAACGGCAAGGGACGCGTCAGCGCGAAGGCCTTCTTCAAGGTCAAGACCGCGCGCGCCATCCTCGCCGAGCCGGCCAACGAGGAGCTGCGGGCCGCGGCGCTCTTCGCGCTCTCTGAGCACGCGCCGCGACGCGGTGTCCCGTTCGCCCTCGAAGCCCTGGGCACACCCGTCACGAGCACCCCGATGCGGGTGACGGCGCTGGAGGCGCTGCGGCACGCCGAGGGCACGGAGCGCGACGCCGTCTGGCCCCACGTCGCGCGGGCCTTCGCCACGCCTGCTACCGACCACGGCCAGGAAGTGCTGGCCGCAGCGCATGTCCTCCGCATGCTCGAGGTGCCGCAGCTGCAGGAGAAGGTGGCCGCGCTCGTGATCACCATGGCTCGATCGCAGCCCGTACCGTTCGCAGTCGTCCACCCGATGAAGCTCCTGCTCGAGATCGTCGAACAGCGTGGGCTCGACGTGCTCGACGCGCTCGCGGTCTACGCCACTGAGGTCGCGCTCGACCCCTCGATCTCCTGGACTGCCGAGGTGGTCCTCCGCTCCGGTCGAGAGAGTGCGCTCGCGATCCTCGCGCGCGGCTTCGCGAAGGACGGCGTCGGGCTCTACGCCGCCACCGCCGCAATTCGCATCGACGCCGACACGCACCATGCCGAGGTCACGCGTTGCATGACGCGATGGCCGCCAGGCGACGAGGCGTGGTCCGTCCTCTACAACACCGTGAACGCGCTGGCCGGTCTGCCCCTGCGCTTTCGCCGGGAGACGCGCTGGCAGGAGGTGCTCCGCCCACTTGCCGCGTGCAAGGACAAGGACCTCGCGGCGCGCGCGAGACCGCTCTTGGAGTGAGCCTCGAACGCTCGCCCGCGTGGGGTCGAACGCGAGGAAGACGGGTAGGGGGTCCACCGATTGCGCCCGTCATCGAAGCAAGCCTGAACGTCATCTGTGCCCGCGCCCACAGGACGAAAGCGCGTCTCTCGGGCTGTCCTACACGAAGGTCAAAGATTCTTTGACCTTCGTGCAGAATCCCGAGACCCCCACCCCCCTCGTCGCGTCACACCGCGGTCACTCGTCGGGCTTGCCGAGCACCCGCCGCACCCCGACGAAGAACCCGACGTGCACCACGATCGTCACGACGATCAGCACGATCCACAGCGGGTGATCGAGCAGGAGGCGCACGCCGCAGAGCCCTCAGTTCAGGTGGATCATCCGGCCGACGATCTTGTGCACACCGGCCGCCCGCGCCGTGATGTCGCGCGCGATGGTCTCGACGAAGCCGACCGCGCGCACCGCGATCTCCGCCGCCCCGGCTACGAGCGACACCGCGTGGGCCGCCTCGACCTTCACCCGGTCGGCCTCGATCACGTACTCCTCGGCGCGATCGACGCCCGGCGTGGCCCGCGTGCGCAGCGCGCCGAGCACCACCCAGCCGGCCGACGACTCCTGCACGATCACCACCTCGCCCCGCGCGGCCGCGCCGCGCAGCACCACCGGATCGACGCTCGCGTGGGCGCCGACCTCGATCTCCTCGCCGTCCGCGAACCGCGCGCGACCGCGACCGTCGAACGAGAGCAGGGTGGCCGCCTGCAACGCCGGACGCCGCGCGGGCATCGGGAGCACCGCCGCCAGCTTGGCCCTGGGCTTCTCGGCGGGCGCGGGCTTGGCCTTCTGCGGACGAGCGGCGGGCTTCGGGGTGCGCTTGCGGGCGGGGGACGGCATGCCCTGAGGGTAGCGCACGAGCCCTTCCCGGGAAGGGGCCGCGGCGTTACGAAGATTGTTCCAGATCAGGGGCTGCCCTTCTTCACCTTCTCCGGATTCATCGGCACACACCGACCGCCGATGCACTCGAGGGGCCACCCGTAGGTCGCGAGGTCCTGCCCGGGTCCCGCGTACGGCGCGCAGTCCTTCATCGGCGAAGCGCACTTCTCGAGGCACCGATCGCCGATGCACCGGTACGGGTAGCAGCTGTGGGGCACCCCCCCGACCACGAGGGTCCGTGCGTCCATGCACCGCGGCTTGGCGGCGACCGCCGACGACGCCGACGCCGCCCCACCCGTCGCGTCGCCGACGCCCCCGTCCGCGGCGACCACGGTGGTCGTCACGCCCGCGCTGGCGGTCACGC
>CAZUZY010000462.1:0-6254 GCA_964624885.1 uncultured Polyangiales bacterium
GAGAGCTTCGGCAGCTACGAGCAGGCCCTCGCCTCGTCGTACGGCGTCGTGGTCGTGGCCACGCCTCCGCGCTCGCACCGGGCGCTGCTCGAGGGGGCGATCGCCGCCGGCAAGCACGTCCTCGTGGAGAAGCCGATCTGCGCGGACCTCGACGAGCTCGCGGCGCTGTGGCCGGCCCTCGTGGCCTCGGCCGGCGTGGTCATGGTGGCCGAGAACGACCACTTCGCGCCGTTCCAGCGCACGCTCAAGACGCAGCTCGCAGCCCTCGACGGAGGGCGGCCGCTGTTCCTCGATCTGGTGCGCCTCGGCGTCTCGCCCCCGCGGGGCTGGCGCGCCGATCGGCGGGAGATGCCCCTCGGCGCGCTGCACGAGGGCGGCGTCCACTGGATCCGTCGCCTGATGGACCTCGCCTCGGTGTTCGAGGACGACGCGGTCGATCACGTCGTCGACGTGTCCGCGTTCGGTCCGACGACGCCGCTCGGGGACACCCCCCACGAGGACACGACGATGCTCGTGGTGCGCCATCGCTCGGGGCTCACCTCGCGGTTGCTGCACAGCTGGGCGCTGCCGTGGCGCCTCCCGTTCGACGTGTCGAAGGTCGTGCTCGAGCGCGGCGCGCTCTATTTCGACAGCCGCGGCGCCTTCGGCTGCGCGTTCCGCGGGCGGGAGCGGCGCTGGATCGCCCCGGCCCTCCGCGACCGGGGGGGCTTCGTCGCGATGTGGCGACACTTCCTCGACTGTGTCGCCCTTCGCCGCCGCCCGGAGCTCTCCCTCGCCCAGACCTTCGCCGATTTCGCCGTGCTCGACGCGGGGCTCTGCGCCCGGCGAGCGGGCCGCCCCTTCTCGCCGCGGCGACCTCCGTGCGAGGCTGTCTGATGGCCTCGGTCGTGCTCTTCGATCTCGACGGGACGCTCGTCGAGACCATGCCGGCCTTCGCCGAGCTCGCGGCGGCGGTGCTGTCGCGCTGGTACGGCGTGCCCGGCGCCGAGGCGCGCGCGGCGTACCTGCGGACGAGCGGCCTGCCGTTCCACCTCCAGCTGCGCGAGCTGTTCGGGCTGGATCCCCGCAACGCGGGGGCAGCCCTCGAGTTCGAGCGCCGCAAGGACCCCATCGCCCGCGCGACGCAGATGGAGCGGCGCTGCCTCTCCGCCCTGCGCACCTTGCGGACGATGGGGATGCGTCTCGTGGTCTCGTCCAACGGCGTCCAGGCGCACGTCTCGCGGTTCGCGGAGGCCTACCCGCGCACGTTCTGCCTCGCGCTCGGCGCGACGGCCGAGGGCGGCAAGGGCGAGTGGCACGTCCGGAAGGTCTGTCAGGCTCTCTCGGTCGAGCGCGAGGAGCTCTTGTTCGTCGGCGATTCGTTGCGCGACGGTGAGCTCGCGGGCCAGAGCGGCGTGCAGTTCGTCGCGCGCAGCGGGACGTTCTCTCGGACCACGCTGCGCGCGCGGTTCCCCGACGCGCCCGTCATCGATCACGTGGCGGAGCTCCCTTCGCTGGTGACCCGGTTCGATCCGCTGCGGAAGGAGAGCGCGTGACCGCGTTCGAGTGGATCGCGGCCGCCGGTCAGCTCTTGCGCGGCCGCGTCGCGCTGCCGTCGGCGCGGGTCGCCGAGGCGGCCGGCCTGCCGCTCTCCAGCCTGCGCGGCGCGCGGATCGTCGACGCGCGCGTGGGCCCGGCCGAGCTCACCTTCCGGCTCGTCCCGGCGTCGGGGTTGCCCGTCTCGGTGGACGTGCTCCGCCCCGGCTCGCCGGTCGACGGCCCGGGCCTGCGCACGCTGCTCGAGCTGGTCTCTCCGTCGTTCGCCGTGGAGCGGGTGGAGCTGGGCGAGAGCACCGTGCTGGTCTTCGTGAGGCTGCGCACGTTCGGTCTCGCCGTCACCCTGGATGCGTGGCTCCATCGCGGACGTGGGCGCCCCACAGCAGCGTCGACCGGGACGGTCGGAGCGTCGGCGCCGCCGACCAAGGGATCCGACCCCGCAGCGAGCGGAGCGGGTGCGCCAACCAGGCGTTGAGCTTGGTCTCGTAGACGAACACGCCGTGGGGGCGCAGGACCCTCGCGATCTCGCGCAGCGCGTCCCCGGGGCGCCCGATGTGGAACAGGGTCCCGAAGTCGCAGACGAGGTCGAAGCTCTCGTCTTCGAACGGGAGCGCGCGGACGTCGGCGTGCACGAGCTCGGCGTGCACACCACGGCTCGCGAGCACCCCGCGGGCCTCTCCGAGCAGCGCCGCGTCGAGGTCCACGCCGACCAGTCGCTCCGGTGCGAGGATGCGCCCGAGCGCGCAGGTCGTGTATCCAGGGCCGCAGCCGACGTCGAGCACCCGCCCCCCCGCGGGGACGGCGAGGAGGCGCACCATGGTCGGCAGCTCCACGAGCTCCGTGATGTCGTTGCGCGAGGCCTTCAGGGGGAATGGGCGGTACTCGCGGGGTGGGAGCAGCGGCACGTCGGGTAGTATGCCGCACGATGCACGCCGTCGTCCTGGCCGCCGGAGCGGGCTCGCGCCTGGGGCAGCTCACCCACGAGAGGCCCAAGCCCTGCCTCGTGGTCGCGGGAAAGCCGCTGCTCGCATGGACCCTCGAGTTCGCGCGCCGCGCGTCGGCGACCACGATCGCGGTCGTCGCGGGATACCACGCGGAGCTCGTCACCTCGCTGGCACGGTCCTGTGGCGTCGACGAGGTCGTGCACAACCCGGCCTGGGAAGGGGGCGGGAACCTGGGGTCGCTCGCGGCGGCTCGCGCGGCCGGTGCCCTGCGCTTCCCGCTCCTCGTCATGAACGCGGACCACGTCTACCGCGAGGGCATCGCGCGGCGGGTCCTCGACGAAGCGGGGCGGGCCACCGAGGTCACGGCGTTCGTCGATCGCGATCGGACGCTCGGTGCCGACGACATGAAGGTGCGGCTCGACCAGGCCGGCGCGGTGGCCGCGATCGACAAGAAGCTGCCGCGCTGGGACGTCGGCTACGTCGGCGTGACGCTGGTGCCGGCCGCCGCGGCGGAGCGCTACCTCGCGGCGTGCGACGCGACGCGGGAGGCGCTCGGCGAGGCGGCCCACGTCGAGGCGGTCCTCGCGCGGCTCGCCGTGGGCGCGACGCCGCCCCGCGTGGCGGACGTCTCGGGTGTCGGCTGGTACGAGGTGGACGACGCGTCCGATCTGCGCCGCGCCGAGGCGGCCCTGGCCGAGCCTCAGAGGAGCTCGCGGTAGATCGCGAGGGTGGTCGTCGCGGTGCGCGCCCAGGAGAACCGCGCCGCCTGGGCGGGGCCCCGCGCCCGCAGCGTCTCGGCCAGCGACGGATCGTTGGCCAGCCGGTGGAGCGCGTCCCCGATGGCGCGAACATCGTGGGGATCGACGAGGAGGGCGGCGTCGCCGCCGATCTCGCGCATCGGCGAGAGATCGGACGTCACGACCGGGCAGCCGGCGGCCATCGCCTCCGCAGGAGGATTGCCGAACCCCTCGCAGATCGACGGGTGGCACAGCGCCACGGCGCCCCAGTGCAGCGCGAGCAGGTCGGTCAACCGCAGATCGCGGAGCAGGTGGACGCGTCCGTCGAGGCCCAGGGATCGGCCGAGGTGCGCGAGCTCGTCCCGCCCCTCGCCGCGGCGCTGGACGAACACGAGGTGCATCGAGGGATCGTCGCGGAACGCATGGGCGAAGGCCCGCACCACGGCGGGGTGGTTCTTGTACGGCGCGTACTGGCCCACGGTCAGCACGTAGCGCTTGCCACCGGGGACCCAGCGGCGACGCGCTTCTTCGGCGGCGGCGAGGTCGGCGGCGTCGACCGCGGGGCGGAACCGCTCGCCGACCCCGAGCCAGGTCACCCGGGTGCGCTCTGCGGCGCGGGGATCGAGCGCCACGATGCTGTCGCGGGTGGCGTCGCTGCCGGCCGCGATCCGGGTCGAGTGGGCGATGGCGCGACGCATGCCGTACCCCATGAACGGGCCCTCGACGAACCGGCCCCACGGCCCACGGACCCGCAGCCACGCCGGGTGTTCGATCCACATCGTGTCGAAGATGGTCGTCACGGTCTGCATGCGGAGGCGCGTCGGCAGCAGGTTGAACGTGGCGTGGAACACGTCGACACCACGCAGATCGAGCAGCGTCGGCAGGCCCCACATGGTCGCTGGGCCGCAGGGCACGTGGGGGAACACGACCTCGCGCACGTTGGTGGCCGTCGACAGCGGCACGCGCTCGGCGTCGGGGTGGCGCAGGAACAAGAAGTCGAGATCGGGCGCGAGCGCGGGGAGGCGGTCGACGAGGGCGAGCATGTACGGCAGGGCGCCACTCACCCGACCGCGGATGTAGCGGAGATCGACGGCGACACACGGTCGGCGCGGGCTCGCCATGTCCGGCTGGTAACATCGGCGCCGATGCGCGTCGCGCTCCTCACGACGTTCCACCAGCGGGACGGCCTCGCGACGTACGCCGAGAGCCTCGTCGAGGCGCTGCGTGCGCGGGGCGAGGAGGTGCTCGTGCTCGCCCCCTCGCTCACGAGCGGCGACGGCGCGGTCGGCGAGCAGCCCCCTCGTCTGTGGAGCGCGCGTCGCGCGTCGATCCGCGAGGCGTGGCGCGTGGCGCGGACGCTGCTTCGCTGGGGGCCGGACGTGGTCCACCTGAACGTGAACCTGTCCCTGTTCTCGGCGCGCTTCCTGCTCTCGCTGCGGACGCTGCTCCGCCTCCGCGGCGTTCCGCTCGTTGCCACGCTGCACGGGCGCGACGGCGGCTCTCCGCTGCGGCGCCTCGCGGTGTGGCGCTTCTATCGTGCGCTCCGCGGGGTCGATCTGGTGGTCCACAACGACGCGCACGCCAAGGAGCTCCGGGCGCGCGGTCACCGCCGCGTCCACGTCGTCCCTCATGGCCTGCCGCCCCTGTCGTCGCGGCCCGTGTCCGAGGCGCGCGCGCGGCTCGGCCTCGACCCGGCGCGGCCGGTGTTGACCCATTTCGGCTTCCTCTTCCCGCACAAGGGCGTGCTCGAGGTGGTGCGCGCCGTGGCCGACCTGAAGGCGCGTGGCTTCCCGCGCCTCTACTACTGGATCTGCGGCGCCGTCTATCGCACCCGCGCGTCGCGCCGCTACTTCGCCCGGGTGGCGCGCGAGGTCGCGCGGCTCGGGCTCACCGACGACGTACACCTCACCGGGGAGTTCGTCTCCGAGGAGCAGGCGCTGCTCGCGATGCAGGCCGCGACGCTCGTCGTGCTGAACTACCGTGACGGCAGCGCCCAGGGCGCCTCGGGGGCCGTCCGGCGAGCGCTGTCGAGCGGGCGTCCGGTCGCCGTCTCGGCGGCACCGTTCTTCGACGACGTCCGCGACGTGACCTACCGGCTCGACGGCGACCTGGTCGAGGCCCTCGCCCGAGCGCTGCGCGACCCGGATCTGGAACGTGGGTTCCTCGGAGCGGTGGCCCGACGGTGCGTCGAGGCGGGCTGGCCGGCCGTCGCCGCCCGTCACGTCGCGCTCTATCGCGAGCTCGTGGGCCGAGGGGACTGACGGCGGTCTCGGGGGGCGACGCCCGGCCGTCCACGCGCCATCCCTTGGTCGCCCCCGTCCGGTCCTCCGCTCCGAAATGGATCGGCGGCCGGCCGGCCACTGTCCCTTCGCCTGGCCCTCCCCATGACCGCCGTCGCCGCCCAGCGCCTGCCGCCGCCTCCGTTCGCGGAGGTGTACGACGAGCATTTCGGCTTCGTCTGGCGGACGGTGCGCCAGCTCGGGGTGCAGGGGGCCACCATCGACGACGTGGTGCAGGAGACCTTCCTCGTCGTCCACCGCCGCCTCGCCGAGTTCGAGGGGCGCTCGAGCCTGCGGACCTGGCTCTACGGCATCGTGCGCCGCATCGTGCGCGACGAGCGTCGGCGCCTCGTCCGCAAGCCCACGAGCCCCGTGGACGACTACGATGCGATCGCCGGCGCTGGGCACGACCCGGGCGATCAGGCCGAGCGCGCCGAGGCCGCGCGCCTCCTGCTCCGGCTGCTCGGCGAGCTCTCCGACGAACGCCGGGAGGTGTTCGTCCTCGTGGAGCTCGAGCAGATGACCGCCCCCGAGGTGGCCGAGGCCACCGACACCAACGTCAACACCGTCTACACGCGCCTGCGCGCGGCGCGCGCGGACTTCGCCGCCGCCGTGGAGCGTCATCGGCAGCGCGAGGCGTCCTTCGTGGTCACCGCGGGACAGGAGGGCACGTGAGCGAGCTCGGACCGGAGGCACGGAGGATCCTGGGCGCGGGCCGCGCGGCGCTCGAGCCGACCGGCGAGGACCGCGCGCGGAGC